>JAFGBV010000236.1 GCA_016932955.1 Anaerolineales bacterium
AGCTCGCGCTGCAGGCTGACCTGCCCATCCACCACCCAGAACGGCCTGCCGGTGGCGCCTGCCGGGATGCTGGCAGAATACTGCACCTGTAGAGGCAGCAGCCCCTTCGTCTCGTCCAGCAGCATGCCTTGCCCGCAACGCGCACAAACCCAGGCAATCTCGTCCGGCTCGGCAGGTATAGGCGTCTCACACTTGATGCAAAGCAGAGGAACCAGTTCTATTGGCGCACCCACGTTGAGACCTCCTGGACTTGCGAAAGCACATCCTTGACATCCAGCAAGGCTTTTTCTATCTTCCGCCCACCCAGGCGGAATTCGTAATGCTCACCATAGCGGAAAGTATTGTACATTTTGAGCATCAAACCCAGCCCGGCAGCAACCATTAGCAGACCGAATACGAAGACGCCTTCTCCATCCGAGTCAGAACCGAGATACATAGCCAGCGAAGAGAGGTCCACCGCCATAAATGCACCGATCGCCATCCCGCCCACCAGCATCGCAGCACGGTAGAGGGCATTGCCAGGCGCTTTGCCGTATAAAACCTGCCCGGAATAGCCGTCAACCACCACCTGGAAGGAACGCCCATGAAAGACATAGCGCATGACCCATAATGGATAATACACCAACCCGAAGCGCTGCCGCACACTGCGCTGGAAGATCTGGGCGATCTGATCCAGCCGGGATGCGTCCTTCACCCGCCCGGAAAATTGCTGCTCTGCACTGGCGCGGGCATCACTCAGCGAACCGACCGGCTCGAACACCATGCCGGTCTCATGCAGGCGCTCGGGATTGAACAATTCCAGCTCCTGGTTAGTGTACGGAACGGTCATGACACCAAATTCACCCACGTCACAGGCGGCCCCGTTCCAGTGCATGTCTTCGGCAACCTTGACTTCCTTCGGGCGATAGGTGGTGCTGTCACCGCTCTTGACCCTCTTTTTCCCAAAGACCCAGCCCAATATTCGCGACCAACTCATCCAGTAGGGCAAATAGACAACGAAATCCTCCACCAGGCGGGATTCTTTTGATGCTGACATGGCAATCGCCCGGCTGCTGGTTAGGAACCGGCGTAGCGCATTCAGGGCCTGGTCACGGTCAATGCGATTGGGCACCTGATAACGCTGCAAGCCGCGTTCGCCGCGCACCATCGAACGCAGGTCACAGTAGGGACATTTGACGATCACCCGCCCTTCAGGGATCGTCACCATCCCGCCGCAGCGGGGACAGGCTAAACCATGCAGGGAGTCTTTTTCGCTCATATTTTTGCCGCAATCCAAACAGCAATTCCAAATAATATCGGAGCTGCCAACACACCCAAACCAAGGCAAAGCCCCGCGCCAATCATCAGTCCATCTCCACCGGAAATGGCCCCAATCACCGGGAAGGTTGCCAGGCACAAAAATATCAAGGCGGTCACCAGGCCAATCGTACGATAGGGCATTTCAGCCTTGGCAGGGAAGATGTTGGCGAAGACCTGACCGGTGCCCGCCTCGACCACCGCCAGGTAGCTGCGCTCCTGGTACACATATTTAAACAAATAGATTGGCAGATGGACCAGGAATTTCTCGACCATCTCTTGTTGTGGTATGCCGCGTTCTGCCTGCCACTGCAAGGCCGCTTCTAGGGGGACCGTAGGCGGGACAGCCTGGGGGTCGACGGACGAATCATACTTACGCAAATCACCGGCAGGCAGACTGACCTTGCGCATCTCGCTGACCGAGATCGCCGCGGCTGGCTCCAACAGGATCACTTCTTTTCCATCCGTAGTGCGGCGCTTGAAGTACCACATAGGAAAATATTGGAAGACTTCTTCGATCAGCCTGGATTTCTTGTCCAGGTCTTTGACGGTTTGGTTTCCCCCCATCCACCGCGCCAACGAGCTGCGCGCCTTGGCATCATCTAAGGTTGAAGCCAGATACCAGTGGAAAACCACTTGTGATTTGTCCAGATAGACCGTGGAGGAACAATAGGGACAGGTAAGAAAGATCTTTCCCTCGTCGGGGTGGAGCTCGCCGCCGCATTGCGTGCAATGAATTTGGGTGCCAGGGAGAGAAGAGTTATCACTCATAGGAAAGATTATAGCGCAAATCGAGTGGAATCATTTCATTCTCTATACGTTCGATGGGCATTTTCGTCGCATTCACAGTGCGAAACACTACAATAAAAACCAGCCGTCGTCGAGATGTTGAATGACTCGTTGATTGAAGGAGGTCAGCAGAGGATGCTCGGGGAGGGCCAGGATCTCCTGTGGAGATAGCCAGGCAAGCTGGCTGGTCTCCACCTGATCCGCCCGTTCCACACCGCCCACTAACTGGCAGCGGAAGATGCTCACCACCGATTGGGTAGAATCACCGTTGGGATACACCCAGGCAGCGCGCGGCGAGAAGATGCCCATCAGACGGGTAGGCTCTACGTCCAGCCCGGTTTCTTCGCGTATCTCCCGCACAACGGTATAAGCGGCGTTCTCGCCCAAGTTAGCATACCCGCCCGGGAAAGACCATTCGCCTGAATCTGTGCGGCATCCGACAAGCAATTGTCCTTGTTCATTGGTAACAATTCCAACCGAGCCTACGCCGATATAGGACACATGACCGATACGTGAGCGCATATAGGCGATCTGGTCAAGCGTGGTTGGCAGGGCAAGGGGAGGCGAAAATGCGGGAGGGCTGTCGCGCAGAGCATGCTCAAGCATAGCCTGGTAGTAAATGGGCATCCCGGCTGAGGCAATCTCGTGCGGAGCGAAAAAGCGAGACTCGCGCGTCTCAACTCCGTCCGCGGTCAACTCGCCATCGTCCAGGGGGCCTTCGAAACACACCGTATACTGCTGGACTTGGTCACCGTTGGGATAAACCGTATCGTAAGCAGGCTCACTATAGATGCCCACCAGGCGCAGCGGACCAGCGGTCAGACCGCTTTCCTCAAGCAACTCACGGCGGGCGCAAGACAGGATATCCTCGCCCAATTCCAGGCAACCGCCCGGCAGACCCCACACATCAAAGTCTGCACGCCGCTGGAGCAGGATACGTCCTGCCTGATCACGCAGTACGACTGAAGCAAAAGCCAGGAAAATCTTGTCGTGACCTACCAGGCTACGTATGTAAGAGATATAGGACATAACCGCTACAGACCGGTGGCTTTCTCGATGCCAAAGGTGACCCGTTCGCCATCAAATTCAACCATCGTATACAGGCGGCGGGAGGTGCGCCCCTGTTCAATCCCGGCACTGGGTTGCTGACCGACCAACTTGATCTCAAGGCATTTGGTCGCTTCCATGATGCGATCTTGCATTACCCCGATTACTTCTGCCAGGCGGGGGGTGGCATTCACGAACAGGCGGATGGATACGTCTTGACCGAAGCCTGCTTTTTGGCGAAAATCCTGCACGCATTGGATGAACTCATTTGCCAATCCTTCCTGGATTAATTCAGCACTCAAATGAGTGTCCAACGTTATCCGAACATCCTCCGCTATGCTCAGTGCCTCATCCACTTCATAGGTCACCTTGCGCACCCGCAGGGCATCTGCCAGTAATCCGGTCAAGGGGTGCAGTGCGGTGGCTTCCTCCTGGCTGTCGAGCGCAATCACCGCCCCTGCCAGCGGCTGGTGTAGAGCAATGCCGGCGGCTTG
>JAFGBV010000237.1 GCA_016932955.1 Anaerolineales bacterium
AACATATGCATGGATCGAATCCGTGTGTAGGGGGGTAGAAAGACTGTATGTGGAAGGTCTGATCAAAGGACCGATTTTGCACTTACAAGATTCTTGGGTTGGTTTGTATCAAGTACCGCTATCGGGAAAATAACAATATGACAAAAAAAATGCGTTTGGGTCTCATCGTAGATCCCGAATTCATTATCCTGAAGAAAAGCGTTTCTGCAGTAACTTTGCCTTTAATCAGTGCTATGGTTCAAACTTTTGACACGCGGATCATTTATGATCAAGAGAGTTACGACCGGTTATGTGATGAGGTTGACTTCTTGGTCTCCCTCGAGCCGCGCTGGGCGGCTCCGGTCTTGCGCTGGCGACGCAGTGGGCGGTTGCGCTTGAGTTTGCCACGTGTTCCCTGCTATGTAATGATGAGCGATCCGCATAGCGAGCAGTGGCGGGAACGTTATTTCTTACAGCAAGGGCTAGATTACATTCTGGGTTTATATTATTATCCCACTCTGCATCACTTCAAAAACATAAACCCTGAGCAGTTGGTACACTTCCCTTGGTCGATTCCCGATGCATGGCTGGCTCGCCCACCGCTTGTCTATAGAGGTGCTGTTGCGCCAGATGCCAAAATTATGATTTTTGGCGCCAGCGCTAGTGATGCTTACGATGTGCGCAACTGGTGTCGTCAGCAGCCCGGTGTGCAATCTTTTGAGTATTCAGGTGTAGAGAATAAACAACTCACCGACGAGCAGTTCTACCAATGGCTGGGTGGTTTTGATGCTGCCATTGCTGCTGGCTCTGAATCGCCGCGTTACCGTTTGACAACCCCCAAATACTTTGAGATCGCTGGGGCAGGTTGTTTGCTCTTTGCCCAAGTCACTGATGATCTAGAACGGCTAGGCTTTCAACATCACCAGAACTGCTTGATTTTTTCGCAGGAAAATTTCAATGAGTTGGCTCGGGAATACTTGCAAGCGCCTACCGATCCGTGCTGGCTGGAAATCCGGGGTAATGGACTGGAGTTGATTCGAAGCCGCCACACCCAGCAGGTGCGTTTGGCAACTCTTGCCGAGCATGTTCGCGAGTGGTCGGGGAGGCGGTGAAATGACAATAGGCCAGCCACTTACGGATAAAAACTTCTGGCACGCGCGCCAGGGTCAATTGTTCTGGCTGGTGAATACCCTCCATTTAGTGTAATAGCAGGAAATCCGGCAAAAATATTAAAACAGATTTCCCCAGAAAAGGTGATTCCCTCTGAACATCCACTAGATGATCTATTGAGGAATGGAAACAATTCTCGGGAGTATTTTTGATTTTTAGATCTCGCCCAATCGAAAAGATTGAAATGAAAGGTGGGTGGTACAGCAATGACACCGTATGGCGCATGACTCTGGACTTGAATCGCATTCTGTTGTATGGGCGCCTGGATGGCAGTATGGCCGATGCTCCGCAGCGGCAAATCTGGTCTCTTACGGACGCTTTGTTATGTGGGGAGGGCGAAGGTCCGTTAGCGCCAGAACCGCGTTGGCTGGGCGCTATTACCCTTTCTAATTCGTCACCAGCAGTAGATTGGGTTCATGCTGCGTTGATGGGCCTGGATCCGTTAAAAATCCCCCTGATAAAGAACGCTTTTGCTCAATTCCGTTGGCCACTCACCGATCCTGGGAGTGAAATAAAAATTTTTTACCAGGGTCAAGAATTGTCTCTATCACAAGTAGTTGATCGGTTCGGCATTCAATGCAAACCACCGCGCGGTTGGGTTGGGCGTTGCGAGAGGTTTACCCCAAGATGATTGTTGGTATTCACCCTGATTTAATAGGAAAAGAAAGTTATTCGGATAGGTGGGCGGAAGTTTTGCGTGCCCGTGGTGTTGAGGTGAGGCTTTTAAACCTGCTGGCTGCCGATGCTCTTCAGCAAGCGGCAACGTGCGATGGAATTATGTGGCGCTGGGCGCATAACCCGCAAGATAAGCAATCTGCTCAAAGAATCTTGTACACGATTGAGCACTACCTGAATATTCCGGTGTACCCCGACAGCCGCACTGCTTGGCATTATGATGAAAAAGTTGCCCAGTGTTACTTGCTGCAGGCTTTAGAAGCCCCGACGCCGGCAACATGGTTGTTTTGGAAAAAAGAAGATGCCCTCAGGTGGGCCGAAACAGCGCCTTACCCGCTGGTATTTAAGCTCTCTTCTGGAGCAGGGTCATCTAATGTAGTAAAAGTGACTGACCGCCAAGAAGCCCGGCGTCTTATTGAGCCTTGCTTCGAGCGCGGAATTTTTCCATACACGTTGAACGAGTATCGTAAATCGGCGATTGTCCCGATCTCGAGATACCAAATGTTTCAGTTCTGGCGCCGCTTGAAGGACAGCGTGCGCTTTTTGATCAGAGCAGAGTACCCGGCGCTGCCCTCGCATACATTCTGGAAGCCAGAATTCGGCTATGCCTACTTTCAGGAATTCTTGTCGGACAATCATTTTGACACGCGAGTAACGGTTATTGGGGACCGGGCATTTGCTTTTCGACGCATGAACCGGTCGGGCGATTTTCGAGCGTCAGGCAGCGGCTTGATTGAATTCGACCCCGCGTTGATCGATCCACGATGTTTGCAAATCGCATTCCAGGTTTCCGAGCGCGGCAGGTTCCAGTCTATGGCATATGATTTTTTATATAAAGAGGGAGCACCGGTGATTTGCGAAATCAGCTACGCTTATGCAGATTGGGCAGTACAAAAATGCCCAGGCCATTGGAAACCTGATTTAACCTGGCAAGAGGGGAATATGTGGCCGGAAGAAGCGCAAGCCGAAGATTTTATTAAGAGAATTGAATCGCGCCAAAAGATCGATGCCTGAAAAACCTCTTCACATCGGATTTTTGACCAACGAATATATTATCCCGCCAAACAAACTGGCAGGGGGACTGGCAACATATATCCAAAAAGTGGGGCGAGAACTGGTTTCGCGAGGGCACCATGTTTCCGTGTTTTATTTATCCGAACGTAATTATGAATGGGAAGATCAGGGGGTTAAGATTTATGAGGTGGATATTCGCGGTGGAGGAATAAAGTTTTTAGGAATCAGGTTGTTATTAGAGAGGTTCTTTACTCCAATAATAGTGCTCGCGAATATATCTGATTGGTCAAACAGGCTGGCTAAGAAGGTCTGGCAGGTTAATGCGATAACACCCCTGGATATTGCTCAGGTTCCGTCTTGGGAATGCCCTGGCATTGCTTTGATCCGTAACGGCGTTTTTCCTCTGGTTTGCAGAATTTCCAGTATTTGGGCTTTATACCGCAATGCGCAGGGCTTAAAGAACAGCCTGTCAACTGCTATTTACAAATGGTATGAGATCTATCAAGTTGAACAGTCCGATGGAGTTTATTCCCCCAGCCATTTAACAGCCTGGTATTTATCCCAACTTTCCTCTATCCAACCGCGTATAATCAATACTCCCTTTCCTGGGATTGTAGAAGGGTTGGACGACTCATTTTATTTAGATAATTTATCAGGAAAGAAGTATCTCTTATATTTCGGTACACTGAAACGGTTAAAGGGAATACAAGTTGTCTCTCGGGCTATCTCCCATATTTTGTCTGATTTCCCCGATATTCATTTTGTGTTTATCGGTGAAACTGCCATGGCAGATAATGATTGTACGTTTGCCGAACAGGTATTTATTGAAAACGATTCGTTTCATACGAATATTCACTATTATCCTTCTCTTCCAAAAGAATTGCTTTTCCCGGTCGTAAAAAACGCTTATGGCATTTTAATCCCCTCGTTATTCGAAAATTACTCCAATGCATGTCTTGAGGCCCAGCAATTCGGAAGGATTGTTATCGGAACGAGAGGCACAAGTCTACAGGAGGTGATCGAGGATGATGAGACTGGTTTTCTGGTTGAAAGAAATAATGTGGAAAGCCTCGTTGAAGGGATTAGAAGGCTTTTGCTCTTATCACCTCAGCAGAAACGCGAGATGGAAAGCAAAATTCATGATCATGTCGAAAGTATGTTATCTCAGGATAGGGTCGGCGAACTGATCAGTTATTACCGAGAGGTTATTCGTGCTTTTGAGCCGAATAGAAAAAAGAACAAAAACAGTTTGTTAAACCTGCTGCTTTTTGATGATCCTGAAACTAGTTTCTGCGGCCTGATCCTGAATAGATTGGCAAAAAATCGGCGTTCAAGATGAGTAAAGAAAAGTTTGATTCCTGCTTTAGTGACCTGGGGTATTTGGATGAAAATAACTTTCTGTTCGCATAATCAGCCTAATGATGCCTGTGTTGCAAAAGGCAGTGCCCGCAAATGAAACTAGCCTATGTTTCAGTTTTTGACCCGTCTGACATTCATGCCTGGTCTGGCACGGGCACTCATATTCTTGGTGCGTTGCAAAGCCGCGCTTTTCAGATAAAAACCATTGGGGGTCTAAAATATACATATGATTTTATCTATAAGGCGAAAGAAGTACTGTATCCTAGGATATTCTCCCAAACATATAAAATGCTTTGGGACCCCATACTTCTCAAACAATTCGCGCTTCAGGTGGAAAGAGAACTTGCGTTTGTTGATTATGATGTTGTCTTTAGCATTTGGTCAAACCCTATTGCCTACTTGCGGATCAACAAGCCAATTGTCTTTTGGGGTGATGCGACCTTTGCTGGCCTGACAAATTTTCACCCTGGTTATCGTAACCTTTGCGCTGAAACCGTTCATTATGGAAACCGGGCAGAGCAATTGGCTTTATCAAAATGCCGGTTGGCCATCTACAGTTCAGAATGGGCGGCGGACACGGCTATCCAGTGTTATAAAGTTGACCCAGCGAAGGTAAAAGTGGTGCCCTTTGGTGCAAATATTGACAGTAATCGGGATCTTGATGCTATCCGAGATATCTTGTCTAAGAAGGTATTTGACACGTGTGTTTTGCTGCTGGTTGGTACTGATTGGTATTGGAAGGGAGCGGATATTGCTGCCGCGATCACTGAACTACTAAACGAAAGAGGCGTAAAAACAGAATTGCACATCGTTGGGTGTACCCTTTCGAACGATCCGCCCGATTTTGTTAAGCTGCATGGTTTTGTTTCCAAGAAAACCACACAAGGCAGGCAGCTACTAGATGACCTGTTTTCGCAAGCGCACTTTTTTATTCTGCCAACCAGGGCGGATTGCACCCCGATTGTTTTTTCGGAATCCTGCTCGTTTGGGCTGCCGGTTCTAACGACCAATGTGGGTGGAATTCCTACGGTAATCCGGGATGGAAAGAACGGTTTTACTTTTGGTTTGGGTGAAGGCCCAGAAGCGTACTGCGAGGTGATCGAGAGGCTCTGGTCCTCGCGAGAGGCTTATGAGCAGTTAGCCCTGTCTGCGTTTACCGAGTACGCCGAACGGTTGAATTGGGACACGGCCGGCAAAAAGGCGTATGAACTAATCCGGGAGTGTTGTGGATAAAACCACAGGCAAGGCATGAACGATATCACCGCGGTGGTGCTGACGAAGGATGAAGAGGCTTATATTGCCGATTGCCTGCAAAGCCTGCAATGGTGCGATCAGGTGATCGTGCTGGATTCGCTGAGCAGCGATCGCACGGTAGAGATTGCCCGGCAGCATGGCGCGCAGGTAGCGCAGCGCCCGTTCACCAATTTTGCCGATCAGCGCAATGCGGGCATTGAGCTGGTTGAGAGCGAATGGGTTTTGTTCGTGGATGCGGATGAGCGCGTCTCGCCAGAACTGGCTGCAGAAATTTTAACCATGCTGGACAACCAGGATTATGCGGGATTCTGGATACCGACCCATAATTATCAAATGGGTAAGCTCATCCTGCATGCCGGCTTCTACCCGGATTATCATTTAAGGCTCTTCCGGAAAGAAAAGGGGGCCTACGATCCATCACAAAAAGTGCACGAAAAAGTAATCCTGGATGGGGATGCGGGGTATCTTATCAACCCTTTGATCCATCTCAGTTGCAATACCTGGTCAGAATTTACGGATCATCAAAAACATTGGGCTCAACTCAAAGCAGAAGTGGCTTATGAGCGTGGCGTGAAACCGTGGCCGCATATTGTTGCCGGCCCCATCTTGGAATTTTGGCGAAGGTACGTTCGGCTTCAGGGGTATCGCGACGGTTGGCACGGCTTGCGTTTGAGTGGCATATTCGCTTACTATCTTTTTGTGACGTACGTGAATCTCTACAAACTTCAGCGAACTCAGTTCAGGGCAGGTAAGTCTTGATTCCTACCAAAGGCTTGATGAAGATCCTGTTGGTTGTTCTGGTCGTTGGCCTGCTGTTGGTAGTGTATGCCCAACAAGCCCGCGCACAGTCGGGCGCGTCCTGCCAACAAGTCGTTGAGTATCTTGATCTGGATGCGGATGGACAACCCGAAGCGATGGTGCTGGCCTGCCAATTTTCCCCAGATACGAATGATCAACTGACGATTTATAAAAATTCGGGAAATTTGTCGGCGTATATTCCCTGGCAGGAAAACATCGCTTATGAGGACGAGACCTGGGTGTTTGACCACGGATCGCAAGGCAAAGCCAGTCTGATCATCCATTTTAGAGAAGATGGCTCCGCGTTGGTTGCCGAGATCTATGATGATCGAGATCAGGATGGGGAAGTGCTTTATGAGATCAACGACGGACAGGTGGTTGTTACCGAAATCCCGTATTGGACGGTTCGGGTAGTGGCTGCAGATGGCTGGTGGATGAAAGAGAATGAACTTAACTACAACCTGCATATTTCTATTGATGGGCCTGTAGAAGGGATGTTCATGAGTTCGCCATATCTCTACGTTATGGCGACGGATGGGAAAGCAGATGTTGAAATCCAAATCTACGATCAAAACCACAATGGGCGGCCGGAATTTGACAAACGCAAGGTGCTGACGCCATTTTTACAGGAGTCTGTAGGCCTTCAGGCGCAGATGATGGCGAATTGGGCGGATAATGAGTTGCCCATCAGTGGGGGGTTCACTCTGTGGCCCTACTTGGACCTGGCGCACGATCAAGACGGTGGTAGCGGGGTTGGAAAAGGCTACTTCAGCACCCCGCCTCCGATCAAGTTCTCGCCAGGCACTGGCCGCATTGAAGCGGTGAGTGAGTTTGTCGCCTCGCGTGGTGGTGAGCACAATTGTTTTATATACAGCGCTACGGACTGGTTTGTGGGTGAGGTCAACCGGGCTGATTTTGAGAACCCGTTTTGCTTTTATGATCTGGCGGAGGACAATGACCGTGTTCCTGAATTGCAGGTTCGCGTCTCATATTGGTTTCCCCATAACAGGAGCTTTTTGGGTGGTGCGGCTGCTGGTCCATACGAGGCGATCCGGTATTCTTGGGATCAGGAGAATTCGCAAACCTGGCGCTACGCGGTTGGCCTGGTTGGACGGCATTTGATCGATACTGTTGTGACCCTGGCCGATCTGCAGGTGCTCACGATCCCATATGATGATTTGCCGGCCTGGGTTATAGAACGTACCTGGGATATGGCTGTGTTTTCTGAGTTTACCGGCATTTCGTACTTTACGAGCGAGGGAAATTATAGCGTCAGCTACCCAGAAGGAACCGAGTTTTCCGAATATTTCATGGGCCGTTCTGAGTATATGCCTTTGCCCGATTATGCGCCAGATGTAAATTTCAAGATGGAATGGGCGATGGATCATATGAGCCAGCCCTACCTGTACTTCAGCCCGGTAGATTATCGTCTCCATCTGCGTGGTGCAACAGGGGGGGCGTGGAATTTAGGCGAGGAAAATACGATCCGCTACGCCAATTTAGACGGCGATACTTATCTGGATCAATGGCAAGAAGAACGTGATGGTATCTTGGTGCAGGAACTGAACTATGCTCAGGGGTTTTTCGTGTATGGCGGAAATGACTGTGTAACATTGAAGATGGCCGAACCCCAATTTGCCTTATTTGAGGCATTACCTCCCACTAACTATGCTGAATGGCAGGCTCTCGGTCAGAAATTACAAGCAAACAGCCCTGCCTTTGCGCCAGGGGATTTTACGGCCATGATGGCACAGTTCGATGGCCAGGAACTGCATATATCTTCAGCATTGTTACGCGGCTACCGGCCTACGACCGACGGTTTCCGTTTTATCCTGGCACTAGGGCCAGGTTTTGTAAGCGTAGGGCCAGACTGGCTGAACCTGGCTGATACCCTGCCCGGCGAATACCTGGTGACCTACGATGGCGAGTTTGGTCTGCAGCCGCTCACTCCTGTTGCGCTACGTCTGGAGCCAGCTTTCACTGAAACCCAGGCGCTGCCGGAAGTCGCATTGCAGCCTGGGGAGGTGCCTTTCCGCCTGTACAATGATGGATTGGAAGACTCCCACGAAGTGCTGGTGGACCTCTCCGTCAGCCAGGGTGGCGAGGTGCTCTACGAATCGGGGCCGCTCACCGTGACGGTGTATGGCGGCGAATCCATGCTGCTCAGTTTCCCCTGGGCGCCAGATGCGCCCGGCGAGTGGCAGTTGAGCGCTGAGGCCAGTTGGGTAGACGCGCCTTCGGCACCGGTGGCTGTCTCCAGTCCAATCCTTCATGTGGCGCCGGCTCAGCAACTCAGCATGGAGCAAACCCTGGGTGCTTTTGGGTTGCTTGAATCGTGGCAGACGGTCTTGCTGATGTTGGTCATGATCCTGGCTGCGGCAACCGTCACTGGGCTCACTTTTTGCAGTTTTCTTGCAAAGGGCACCGCACAAGAGGAGCAAAAATGGTGAGAGGGGGTCTGCCATCTGATCGCAACCGGGCGATGGTGGGACTGGCTTTGATCCTGATTTTTGCGGCTCTGGCCGGGTTTTACAGCAGCGCCCGCTATCAGGGCTGGTTTGCAGACGTTGATGCATTAATTCAAGCGGCCAGCGCGGAGAGCATCCAGGCTGGCCAAAGGTTGATTGGCCGCGTTAGTTACACCAATGGTTTCGCTTACGGGGCGCTGCTGGCTTTTATTGGTCAGGTTTCTGGTCTGTCGCCTTACCTGCTTGTTAACTGGGGCAACGTTTGGCTGGCAGTTTTTGTTTTGGTGGCTTTTATCACCTACCGAGAGTTGCTGGATGATGTATGGCAGGCAGCGCTCGGTACACTGCTGTTGCTCATGATCCCTGATCTTGTATTCTATGTGCAGCGTGGCGGGCATGAGCGAATTACCTGGATGCTGGCTTTGTTGATGATCTTTTTGCTGGCGCGCAGCCTGCGTTATGCCAGGCAGCCCGGTTTATTGTCAGTGTATATCATTTGCTTTTACCTGATCTTTTGGGCAATGGCGGCCACCAATGTTTATTTTGCTTCTACCTTTGTCAACGCCATAATCTTATCCATGTTTGGCCCCTGGGTTTTGGGTTTTCTCATTCGATCAAGGATGAAAGGCGATGTGCAGCGGGGGCATTTCTTGCGCCGGCTGCTCCTTGTCAGCCTGGCGTGTTTGATCCTTGTATTTGTGTTTGTCAACTATACCTATCGCCCTGCGTTAGTCTTCTATAACATTGCTGAAAACCTGGTCAATCGTCTGGGTATTTTAATTTTTGGCGTTCAGGAAGCGGAACTCTCCGCAAGTTACGCGTACGTTGGAAAAGCCTGGATCGATTTCGGCATCTATCTCGTTTTGGTGGGCATGCAATTCTCGATTGCTGCGCTCAGTTTTGTTGGATGGGTGCTAGGTTTTCGGAGGCAGTTTTCTTTGGATGACCGGCGCTGGTTTTTATGGTGGTTGTATGGCGCTTTTGGTGTGCTCTTAGTGATTGGCATTTTGGCTGATTCTGGGAGATTCCTCCAGGGAAACATGCAATTGCGCATGTTCACCCCGTTTGCCCTGTTCGTTGCACCGATGGCTGCACTTGTGCTGCGTCCGGCTTTTGGGGCACTGAGCCGGCGCCTGCCACGTTTTGCATTGCTATTGGGAGGAATTTTAGCGGCCTTTGGGCTGCTCGCAACGATGGTCAAAGCCACCAATGAGCCCCTAGTTGCAAATAACTGGCTGTTTTATGCGCCCGGCGAAAAACGGGTTGGCCAGTGGATGAATGCTCACATCCAAAATGAAAGCATTTGGGTGGACACTTGGCAGCATCTTACCGCGGCGCTCAAATATTCAGATGGATTACAGTATTCCAGAACAATCTATTATCGGGCTGGCAACTTAATAATTCCTCCACCCTACATTCTACTCGCCGAGACCACCGAGATGAGCGCAAATCGGTTTGGGTTCGTTCTTCCTGCGGTGTATGAGCATAATAAAATCTATGACAATGGCGCTGCCCAGTTATATTATCGCCGGGCGATAACGCCATACCAAAAATAGGCACAGGCGTGACCGATTGGCAGCCAAGCATTATCATCGTAACTTATAACGGCCTGGCTTATCTGCCTGATTGTCTGTCTTCTGTGCTTGGCGAGAGCCAGGCGTATGCGGGCAGCGAAGTGGTGGTGGTGGATAATGCCTCTTCGGATGGCGGCGCGGATTGGATTGCTGAGCATTACTCCCAGGTGCGCCTGCTGCGCAACGCCCACAACCTGGGTTTTGCCGCGGCGAGCAACCAGGGGGCGGCAGCGGCCAGCGGTGACATGCTGGTGTTTTTGAACCAGGATACGCGGGTGCTGCCCGGCTGGCTTCGGGGCTTATTAGATGGCCTATCGAAAAACGATGGGATAGGTTTGACTACCTCTCAGTTGAGATTGATGTCCGAGCCAGAGAAGATTAATGTGTGTGGCCAGGATACGCACTTCTGCGGTTTGAGTTTTTCGAGGGGCTTTTGGGAATCGCCAGATCAGCACACGTTACCGGTGGATGTGGGGGCTGTGGCTGGCTCGTCTTTTGCCATCCTTCGCGAGACCTGGCGGGAACTGGGGGGGTTCGATGACAAATTGTTCATGTATTATGAAGAGACGGACTTGAGTTGGCGGGCTCGCCTGGCGGGTTATAAATCTCTCTATGTGCCATCATCGGTTGTATACCATGATTATCAGCCCAAACTGTCGCTCAATGCATTCTACTACTCTGTTCGCAACCGGTCTATATTGATATTAAAGCATTGGAAATTACCCACATTGATATTCATAGCCCCAAGCATACTGCTGTGTGAAGCGGTTGAGCTTGGATATGCTTGTCTCTACGGTCAAAAATCACTCGTTGCGAAATTGAAGGCATATGGATGGTTGATCAAGAATTGGCCGGGCATCCTGAAGAGGCGGCAGGTTGTGCAGCAGAATCGTAAAAAGCCAGATAGGGTATTGATGGATGCCTGCATACCAAATTTATTGCCACGAGTAAAAGCAGGAGGACTTCTCGGTCGAATGATCATTGGTCTGGCGAATGCTTTTTTAGGGTTGAATTACTACCTGGTTCTGACTTTTCTGCGTTGGTTTAAGTTATAACATCAAGAGGAAATTATTTTGAGTGTCCAACTTCTGATCCGTCAATATCCTCGCATGATCGGGCTGGCGCGCTATACAGTATCATTGCTAAAATATCTGACTCGTCTGGATGTGCCCTACACCTGTGTTGAACCGGCTTATCCCTGGTCTGCGCGTGCAGCGGATGCGTTCGGCAAAGTATTGGGGAAGGATTTGAACACGTTCTTAACAACTTATCCCGTGGCTGCGCCTTTGGATACTGTCGCTGTGAAACATTTCACCACGCAGCAAATGGCCAGCCTGTTTTCTTTTAAGCCTGGCGTTAATAAAGTGGTTGTAACTGTCCATGATATTATTCCCTACCTGATGCGTGATGATCCTGTACACAATGATTTACCCCAATTTTACGATCGGTGGATGGATCAAACCGCTATGCACAATTTGCGTCGTGCAGACCGCTTGATTGCGATTTCGGGATATACGAAAAAAATGTTGGTTGAGAAGCTGGATTGCTCACCAGAGAAAATCCGCGTGATTCTGTACGGATTAGATCATGAGTTATTCAAACCTGCGCCTGTCATGGATTCGTTTCTCCAGCAGTATGCACTCTCACCTGGGTATCGTTATCTTTTGTATGTGGGTTCTGAACTTCCCCGGAAAAATCTTCCCAGGCTGTTACAGGCGATTGCGAAAGCAAAAGCTGAAATCCCAAAAATTCGCCTGCTTAAAGTCGGAACCCCCATATTTGCTCATCAATTTGAATCTTTAAAAGCGCTAATTTCAAGCCTCAATCTAGAGGACAATGTAATATTTATCGATCATCCACCTCAGGCTGATTTGGTGACGTTATATAGTTTCGCTGATTTATTTGTCTTTCCATCGTTATTTGAGGGTTTTGGGATGCCGCCGTTGGAAGCCATGGCTTGTGGCGCTCCCGTCATTTGCTCAAACGCCGCATCTCTTCCTGAGGTGGTTGGAGACGCCGCAATCACGATCGATCCTTATGATGTGGAGGCCTGGGCAAGTGCGATTGTACGGGTATTGAATGACAGCAGCCTGCGTACCGATCTTTCCAAGAGAGGCTTAGAGCATGCCGGGCAATTTACCTGGGAACGGCATGCTCGTGAAACAACTGCTGTTTATCAGGAACTTGAGTAGATGATGAGTAGATGATATAGAGGAGAAGCCCGTGAAGTATCTTATTACTGGAGGCGCTGGATTTATCGGTTGCAATGCAGCCAATTATTTGCTTGAGCGTGGAAACCAGGTGGTTATCCTTGACAACTTGTCGCGCGCGGGTAGTGAAAAAAACCTTGCTTGGTTGCAAGAGAAATACGGAGAATTGCCTCATGCCAGGGTGGATATACGTGATTTTGAGGGCTTGAAAAAAACCTTTACAGAAAACCAAGACCTGGATGTTGTTTTGCATCTGGCGGCTCAGGTTGCAGTGACTACATCAGTAGCGAATCCCCGCGAGGATTTTGAGATCAATGCTTTAGGCACTTTTAATGTGCTAGAGACGATTCGGACGCTTGATCTGAACCCAATTGTGATATACAGTTCAACGAATAAAGTTTATGGGGAAATGCAAGAATTGAAGACAATAAGAGATGGGGGGCGGTACATCTACTCGGATTTGCCTAAGGGAATCTCTGAGGCGATGCCTCTGGATTTTCATTCCCCTTACGGCTGTTCAAAAGGAACTGCAGATCAATATGTGCGTGATTATCATCGGATTTACGGATTAAGATCCGTTGTACTCCGCCAATCGTGCATTTATGGTACCAGGCAATTCGGGGTGGAAGATCAAGGATGGGTAGCCTGGTTTATCATTGCGGCGATATTAGGCCGTCCGATAACAATCTATGGGGATGGATGTCAAGTGAGAGATGTGCTGTATGTGGACGATCTGGTTTGTGCTTATGAACAAGCTGTTAAGAACATTGATATTGCTCAAGGTCAGGTTTATAACATTGGCGGTGGTTGTACAAACACTCTGGCAATCTGGAGTGAGTTTGGGCCGCTGCTACACCGGTTGCTTAAGAAGGACATTCCTGTAAGTTACGCGGATTGGAGGCCAGGCGACCAGCCAATATTCATCTCTGATATTGCCAAGGCGCAACAGGAATTGGGATGGTCTCCTAAAATATCGGTTGAAGAGGGAATTGAGAAATTATTCCGCTGGGTTGATGAAAACAGGAATCTTTTTGAGTAAAACCCGGGCTGTGTGTGAAGAAACCAATGTTCTGTCCAATGTAAATGTGACAGTGCGCGGGCTGGCGCGCGCGCGAGTTCACCTGGGAGCGCACCGCACGACAAACATTAGCGGTGTATCAGGAGTTGGAATAACAAGGTATGCTTGATGTAAAGAAGATCTTTCGCAGCGAATTTGCCTGGATCTTGACCGGTGAGGTTGTCCTGGTGGCGCTGATCCTGGTAAGCCAGATGGTTCAATTGGGCCCGTTGGCTGTGCTGCGCGCGATCTTGGGTTTGGCCTACGTGCTTTTCGTTCCCGGGTATGCTCTTCAGGTGGCTTTATTTCCCCAAAAAACGCACCTGGACGGCCCGGAACGGGTGGCGCTCTCTTTTGGCTTGAGTATCGCGATTGTTGCCCTTCTAGCGCTGCTGCTGGATCGATTGCCCTGGGGCATTCAGTTGTGGTCGATTGTTGTATCGGAAGGCCTGCTGCTGGTGCTTTTCTCGCTTGTGGCGCTTTGGCGGCGCGGGCGGCAGCCGCTAGAAGATCGCTTCGTGCCGATCGTCCGCGTGGATTGGCGCGGATTTTGGGCATCGCAGGACCGCACTGGGAGAATCTTGCTCAGCGTGCTGGGGGTTGCTTTGATCATGGCGGTTGGATTGGCGATCTCTTTTGCGGTGCTGCCCAGCCCGGCAGAGTTATTTACGGAATTTTACATCCTCGGCCCAGAGGGCCTGGCGGAGAGCTACCCTCGCCAGGGGGTTGTCGGGCAACCACTAGAAGTGACGGTTGGCATCACCAACCGGGAGGGCGTCGAGGCGGAGTACATTGTGGGCGCTTATCAGGGTGAGCAACTGATTGGGGAAATGGGCCCGTTTCGCCTGGCAGATGAGGAAAATAAAGAAGCCACGCTGACCTTTGCCCCTGTGGATGTGGGGGATGACGTTCGGGTCAACATTTATCTTTTCCGCGACGGCCAGCCGGAGCCTTACCGCTCGCTGCTGCTCTGGCTGAAGATTGAGCCCGCACAATGATGCAGCATCGGGTAGGGCGGCGCATTTGATTTCTAACCTTCGCACGGGATTGCAGCGCAGCGCGGCATGGGTCGCCCCGGTTTCTTTGGGCAGCCTGCTGCTCATTGCTCCGCTGCTGCTCTTCCCGCGCGGGGTACTGCCTTTCCTGGCGCTGGGCCTGGCGCTGCTGGTGCTGCTCTGGCGCTGGGCAGTGCTGGGCTGGCCGCAAATGCGCGTGGAGGATGTGCCCCTGTTCATCCTGTTGGGCATGGCGCTGCTGGGCTTGGGGATTTCCGTTGACCAGGCCTTAAGTTGGCCGCGCTTGTGGAGCATTGTGTTGGGCGCACTGATCTTCTTTGAGTTGCGCCGTTCCCTCCGCCCATCGCAACAGGCAGCATGGATCGTTATCGCGCTGGCCCTGGCCGGGTTGGGCATGGCAGGGATCAGCCTCGTGGGCACAGATTGGGACAACGTGCGTTTTGTTGACTTGCCCTGGCTGTACGATCAACTGCCGACGCTGGTGCGCGGCTTGCCGGGCAGCGGGGTTCAGAGCACCAGCGATCTGTTCAACCCGCGCTGGGTGGGCATCACGATGGGGGTGCTGGCGCCATGCTTCTTGCCACTGCTGGCCTGGCGCGAGCGGCCCTGGCTGCGCCTTCTGGCGGCGGTTGTTTTCCTGGTGGATATCGGAACGCTGCTGCTGACCCAATCGATCCAGGGGCTGCTGGGGCTGCTGGCTGGCTCTTTCATTGTGCTGTTGTTTATCAATCGCCGGTTTTGGCTGCTACTGCCTGCGGGTGTACTGGCTGCGGTTGGCCTGACCGTGTGGCTTGGCCCCGACCGTGTGGGTATGGCGCTGCTCTCGATGGATAACCCCGGTGGTGCTGCCATTGCACTGCGCCTGGATATCTGGAGCCGGGCCTGGGCAATGCTACTGGATATGCCGTTCACCGGTATTGGCCTGAACACCTTCCCGTTGATCCAAAGTCAATTCTACACAGGGTATCTGATTGGCCCTGAGCCGCACGCTCATAACCTGTACCTGCAAACGGCGCTGGACTTGGGGCTGCCGGGCCTGGTTGCCTTTCTTTGGTTCGTAACCGTGTGGGTGGTGCAGGTGCTCCGGCGGCTGGGGAGCGAACCAATTTCGGGTTATCGTTTGCTGTTGATCGGCGCGTTAGCCGGGGTGGTTTCTTACCTGGCGCATGGGGCGATGGATGCGATGATGCTGGGCGCCAAGCCCAGTTTTGTCGTTTGGGCGCTGCTGGGGATTGGCGCAGCGCTGCCAGCGCCGCAACCAACGGCTGCAAAAACGAAGCCGCTTACGCTGGCTTTCGCCTGGCTGGCGCTGCCGTTGGCTTTCGGGCTGGTCGCATTGCTGCGCCCAGCCAGCGTCTTCATGAACCTGGGCGCGTTGCAAACGCAGAGCGCTTTGTATCCATTCCCTCTGGCACAGATTTTACCTGGCACCGATCTGACCGCGCCGCAGGCGAACCTGGAAAGAGCGCTCGGCCTGGAGCCCTCCTTGCGGCAGGCGCACCTGCTCTTAGGCCGGATCGCCAGTTTGCAGGGCGACTTTCCTGCCGCATTGCAGCATTACAGCCAGCGCGTGGCGCTGGATATGGATGATCCGCTTGCCAACTATGACCCTGCCCAGAAAATCCAGCAGTGGCTTGATCCTCAATCATCACCGGACCCCGCCGCAGAATTGGGAAGGATCTACCAGGCCTGGAATACACGCTTTCCAGAGAGGGCGGAGGGTTACTTGCTCAAATACCTGTTGGCAAGCCAGTATCAAGCCGATCCTGGGCGCGGGCAGGCGCTGCTGCAGGCTGGTCTGCAAGCCAATGCACAGCCATTGGGTCTGCTGGAATATCTGCTAGAAGTCAAGTAGAATAGGCAACATGAGCACGACAGACAACTTTGAACAACCTGCAGCGCAGGAATTGAAGATCAACCCAAGCAAATCAGGTGTGCGGCTTTCTTTGCAGAAGCCATCCGCGTGGATTGGAAGCATGAGCCAGGATGCCAAAATTGCCTGGCTGTATCTGATCGCTCTGATCCTGGCGGAAAGCCTGGCGACCACCATTGCGCCTGTATTTGGCCTGGTGTTGCACGCTTTGCTGCTGCTTGCGGTGATTGTGCACGCTGCGCTCTTCTCGGATACCCATCAGCGCCGGTTTTTAACGGCTTTTGCCCTGGTGCCATTGATCCGCTTGATGAGCCTGATGATGCCACTGCCCAATTATCCTTTCATTTACTGGTATGCCCTGGTTGGCGCGCCGCTGCTGCTGGCGGTTTATGTCACTCAGAATTCGCTGGAGTTACGGATGCCCGATGTGGGATTGAACGGGCGCTTGCCGCTCATTCAACTTCTGGTGGGCGCCACAGGGATTGGGCTGGGTTATCTGGAGTACATTATCTTGCGTCCCAATCCGCTGGCGCCGTCGATGGCGTTGAGCGATATCTGGGTTCCAGCAATCATCCTGATCGTTTTCACGGGGTTGCTAGAGGAGTGGCTTTTTCGCGGGTTGCTTCAATTGACTGCTTTTCAATCTATTGGACGGTTTGGGTTGCTCTTTGTGGCGGTTGTGTTTGCCGTGATGCACCTGGGTTATCACTCTTTTTGGGATATCGTTTTTGTTTTTAGCGTTGCGGTTTACTTCGGTTGGGTTACCATGCGCACGGGTTCGATCGTAGGGGTGACGATTGCTCACAGCCTCACCAATATCGGTTTGTTCTTGATCTTTCCTTTTTTGGTGGGGGGATAAGTGAAAAATAGGTAATTCTTTTAGTTGACTATTTACTCGCTTACGAGTAGAATAAGGTGAATGTAAAAAGGGAGAATGTTTTATGGTTTCTACTGTCACAATCGCTACAATCTCTACAGTCACGACGGTGGCCATTGCTGGTTCACTGAGTTTGATTGGGGTGCTTCTTTTGTTTGCCCTGGTGGTTCAAAAGGAAGTAGTCACCTCAAGCGAATCGAACCGCTTGAAGACACTGGGAAAATTGCTGAACATTGGCATTATTCCCCTTTTGATTGGCTTTTGGCTGCTGGTTTTGAACCATTTGGCCATCGCTCTCAGATAACCCTGCGTTTCTTATCCCAATGTAATTAGGAACTGGCGGCATCATGGCTGCCAGTTTTTTTTATTTGCGAGGATCAATTTTCTGCTGAGACCAGCAAATCAGCCAATGTTGTAGAGGAACATGCAATAAAGAAACCGTAGGAGAACCGTTATTTTGTCGCCCCAGCGGTCCATCAGGATTAATTCCAGTAGAAATTGCTTGAGCGTCCGCTGAAGGCTGGGAGGGGCGTCCTCGGCAGGCAGCATGTTCATGATGATCTGGATCAAGCGTAATTTCAGCGGCGAGGGTTTCAACTTTGCCAATACAGCGTCAGGAATCGACAGTGCGGCCTTTTGGGAAGCCAGGTTCAGGGTACAGTAGGCTGCTGTCTTAAGCCGGGATTGGCGGGCGGTTTGCACGAACAAATCCCAATCGATGGTTTCTTTCTCGATCAGCAGATGGATATCTTTGTACCATTTGTCGCCTTCAAAGCGATGGTGAAAAGCCAGGTGGCTGCAGGCATGTAGCAGTGTGTCTTCAGCCGATAGGATCAGGGTGGGGCATCCCTCGGCAGTGAAAGGCCGGGCGCGCTGCCAGATGGCCGGGTAATCCAGGGGGATTACCCCTCGCAGCCACCAGATATTGACCAGTTGCCAGTGGATCTCTACCCGGGTTCCGTGTTCGGGGTGTTTGGCGGTGAGTTCGGAAGAAAAACTCAGCGCGGACTTCTTCTTGAAGGGTTGTTCCAGGATGATCAAATACCCGTGGCGCTCCAGCGCTTGCACCACCTTGGGCACTTCTTCTTCATGGATCAGGAGATCAATATCCCCCATCTCGCGAAAATCGTCGTTGGAGTCGTAAATGGACAGCAAAAACGCCGCGCCTTTCAAGAGAATGGCGGGCGTTTCAATGGATTGCAGGATGGCCAAAACATCCTTGAGAGTCTTGAACAGCAAGATATTCTTAACCACTTTTTTGGCAAGCTGGTTTTTCATAGGCTCTAATTTTACTCGCAGTTCATCGTAGGGCAAAGCATATGGGGCGCAATCATTCGAACTGGCTGTTACGCGACGCCGCCAGTTTTCGTTAGAGTCGATTGTGAAGGCCGACATAGAGGAATTTGATAAAGATATTGATGCTGTCGAACCAACGGTCCATCAGGAGCATTTCGATCAGGATGCTTTTGATCAGCGCGCGATCGCCCGATGCGCTGCTCTGGGCGATTTCCGGCTTGATGAATGCATGGATCAGGCGCGCTCTGAGCGGAGGAGGCTTCAGCCGGGCCAGCACCGTTTCGGGAACCTGGCTTTGGTACAGGCTGCGCGCCAGGTTCAGGGTGCAATAAGCAGTGGTTTTGAGCCTGGATTGCTCAGCGATTTGGACGAGCAAATCCCAATCGATGGCTTCTTTCTGTAAGAGAAGGCCAATATCCTTATACAATTTCGGGCTGGATAAGAAGTGGTGAAAAGCCAGGTGGCTGCAGGCATGCAATAAGGTGTCTTCGCTGGATAGGATCAGGGCAGGGTGCCCCTCAGCAGTGACTGGCCGGGCGCGCTGCCAGATGAACGGGTAATCCACGAGGATAACTTGCCGCAGCCACAACTGGTTGAATAACTGCCAGTGGATATCGACCGGCACCTTGTAGAGGGGATGCGTTGCGGTTACTTCGGACGAAAATTCTTGGGCGGGTTTATCCTTGAAGGGTTGCCCCCATTCGATCTTGTATCCATGCTGCTCTAAAGCCTGCAGCACTTTGGGCAAATCTTCTTCATGGATCAACAGATCAATATCCCCCATGGGGCGAAAATTATCGCTGAGGTTGTAAAGCGATAAATAAAAGGCTGCGCCTTTCAGGAGGATGGCAGGTGTTTCGATGGATTGCAGGATCGCCAATACTTCCTCCAGTGTCTTTAACAGCAGAACATTGGTGGCGAGTTCTTGGATGGACTGGTTTTTCATGAAGATCAGGGGAACAAGCGCCGCGCCTTGACCTCGGCCACGGCGTCGGGGCGGTAGCGATACAGGCGCGCCGGGCGGCCCTCGCCACTGCGCATGTGTTCGGTCGGCTCGATGATATTGGCCTGCAGGATGCGGCGGCGGAAGTTACGCTTGTCGAGTTGCTCGTCGAGGATGATCTCGTAGGTGGATTGGAGCTGCGTCAGGGTGAATTCCTCGGGCAGCAGTTCAAAGCCCACCGCGCTGTACTCCAGTTTATAGCGCAGGCGGCGCAGCGCGTAGGCAGCGATCTCGGCGTGATCGAAGGCCAGGGGCGGCAGCGCGCTGACCGGGAACCATTGGGCCTGGGTGACCTCGCGGCTGGGCGACTGCTGCAGCGGCGCGCCAGCCGGGATGAGGGCAAAATACGCCACGGTGATCACGCGCCCGCGCGGGTCGCGCTGGGGGTCGCCGTAGGTGTAGAGTTGCTCCAGGTAGGGCTGGCTCAGGCCGGTCTCTTCTGCCAATTCGCGGGCCGCGGCCTCTTCCAGCGATTCTTCCATGCGCACAAACCCGCCCGGCAGCGCCCACGCGCCCGCGTGCGGCGGCTCGGCGCGCTGGATGAGCAGTGCCTGCAAGCAGCCCTCTTTCAGAGTGAACACGACAATGTCAACCGTGACGGCTGGTCTTGGATATTCGTAGGTATATGCGCTCATACGCCCAACTATACAACGGTTTCTAATGCATGGCAAGTATAATTGGGTTACATGGAGGTGATGTAATGTCTACAAAAGCGAAACTTCTCTTGGCAGTGATGGCCTTGGCCTTCGGTGGATTAGCCTGTGGTGTGTCCGGGGAAACCACACCAGAGCCATTGTTCCCAACCCCTGACCTGACCATGACCGCCATCTATGCGGTGTTGTATGTGACCCCTGATACGCCCACAGCGCTGCCGTTGCCTCCCAGCAACACGCCCGCCCCGCCGCTACCAACGGTTGCCCTGACGCCGACGGACTGGCTGTACCCTTCACCGAACCCCACGATGTTGGCCCCCACGTTGACCACCGTGGCGCAGACGGCCACGCAGGTGGCGACGCTGGGGCCAACCAATACGCCCACGCGCACCCCCACCACCATTCCGTCCTCCCGTCCATCGGGCAACCTGATCGCCACCTACCTGAGCGTTTCTCCGACGCTGGATGGCAACCTGGTGGAGTGGAATCTGACCCGTTACAAGGTGACCTCTGTGGTGTACGGGCGCGACCGGTGGGATGGCGCGGATGATCTCTCGGCGGAGGCGATGTTCGGTTGGGATGAAAAGAACCTCTACATCGGTGTATACGTGACCGATGAGGAGTACGTGCAAAATGCCTCGGGCGAGGACCTGTTCCTGGGCGACAGCCTGGAGGTGCTCATCGATACGAACCTGACCGGCGATTACTTCACCACGGGCCTCAGCCCCGATGATTTCCAGTTGGGCATTTCGCCGGGATCGCCCCAGCCGGGCGACAACCCCGAGGCCTACTTGTGGTTCCCGCAGTCGATCGCGGGCGGGCGGAATTATGTGACCAGCGGGCAGCGCCTGCACGGCGGCGACTGGGAGATGGAAGTTGCCATTCCCTGGAGCGTGTTTGAGATTACCCCGCAGAGTGGGGCGCGTTACGGTTTTGCCTTCTCAGTCTCGGATAACGATGTGACCGGAGGCCAGAAGCAGCAAACCATGATCAGTATGGTGTCTACCCGTTTGCTGACCAACCCCACCACCTGGGGCGATCTGGTGCTGTACCGCCCATAGGAGAGAGCATGCGCCGAATATGGTTTCTTCCGCTTATTGTTCTACTGGTCAGTCTGGCTTGTTCTCGGTTTCAAACCAACACGGGCACGCAGGATGCGCCTGCCGTGATCGAGACGGAAACACCCACGCCAGACCCTAATTTTCCTCATGTGGAACTGACCATTGAACCCGCCAACCCTAAGGTGGGCGAACTCATAACCGTCACTGCAGATGCGGTAGAGATCGGCATGCCGTATTACTACCTTTTTGTGCAGGATGAGGGCGCCGCCGAGCCAGCAGAACTGGGCCGGGCGACTTATTCCAATGATGCAACCGGGCAGGAGCCTGCCAGCCAGATCGTCCAGTTTGTGCAGGTTGAGGCGAGTGGAAACCAGGCCACCTTCACGCTGCTGGCCCTTGCCCCTGGCAGCACTCGTGTTTGGGTCAATGCTACTGGTGAGGTGCAGAGCGAGGATGGCGCCTGGATGTGGGGCGGCGGTGGTTCGGAGTCGATTGTGCTGACGGTGACGGATCGCTAATTTTTGTTGGGCACGGGAATGAAGCGTACCCTATGGAGAGTAGCACCATGATAAGAACAATCGCAGACTTTGCGCCAGATGGCACAGAATCCGGGGTTGGGCTTGTTTTGCAGGATGCCGACGATCGCTATCTTTTTTTTCTGGCGGGTACCCGCCACCGTTGTCCCCCAGGTGAGCTGTTTTACGCTGGCATAGGTGGTCATCGAGAAGCAGGGGAGGATTGGCTGATGTGTGCGCATCGAGAAGCGAAGGAAGAGGTTGGAACAGATATCGACATCCTGCCTGCGCCACTCACGTGGTATGTGCCTCAGCAAGGCCCAGTTCAGCAAGTTGAAGTGAGTGATCGACCGCGACCCTTTGCGTTCTACGAGATGATTCACCCACATGACACGCCACGAGCGGGCGAGTTGTATCGTATCGTGATCTTCAAGGCGCGATTACGTGGTGAGCCTGGAGATTTGCCGCCAGATGAGGTGCAAGGTGTTATCGCGCTGACTGAAAAGCAAGTAGCTCAAGGCTTGGAGCGAAAACCTCTGCTGGCGGATTTGCTTGACGAAGGTGCCTCGCTGATTGCCGGTGAAGAGAGAATCGATTCCCAAGTCCGTCTTTATCCGCTTGGAACCGCGAGAGCATTGGCACACCTGCTTGGCCAAGTTGGAAAAGCACAGGCGGAGGAGTAATCTCTAAATTGTAATCACAGCATTGCGGTTGGGAGCCTTAAATCATCTTTTGGCTATCGCTATTTGAGATCTTTCAAACCCTGCAAAATCCCTTCAATCTGCTCTTTTAGGAATGCGAATTAAATAACAGTCGGAAGATGGATTTCCGAATACTTTAAGGTTGGTTGATCTGGTACACTTCTGGCAAATAC
>JAFGBV010000238.1 GCA_016932955.1 Anaerolineales bacterium
AGCACACGTTGGTTGATCGGTAAATGCAGCGCATATAACGCCGCCGAGATCAACATCATCACCACCCCCCATAAATCCACTTGCGTGTGCTCGGTCCGGGTCAGCAGATACAAAGCGGGCACAATGAGAAAAAACCGCAAGAGGGTTAACCGGCTGGGTGGTTGGTGATCCATCCACAACCAGATCACCACGAACAACGGATAGAGCGAATAGATGAGCTGGCCCAGGCTGGCATCGATGCGTCCTAGCGCCCCATAATAGAACAGTGAGCCAAGACCGTTGATTCCCCCCGCCAACAAGCATCCCAACAAGCCTGCCGGGTAAATGTACAAAAAGTCATGCTTGGTCGCCAGCATGACAGCCAACAACAATAGAGCTGCCAGGGATGTCCGTACAGCGACGACGCCAAATGGTGACAGCCCCAGAATGATGGCCTGTTTTCCAAAAACAGGTGACATACCCAGGAACACCGCCGAAGCTAACGCAGCAGCAATTCCCTTCTGAAATCCCTGGCTCATCTTGTGTGTTGACCGCATTATTTAAGCAGTGCTGTTACCTCATCTAGTAAATCGTCGTTCATGAATTCACCCTTCTGCATCAAAGTGTGAATCCGTCCTTGCAAACGCGCTTTTTCATCGTTAGTTAATTCTTTCGCCGTAACGACAATCACCGGTATCGAAGATGTCTGTGGATCCTCCTTGAGCGCATCCAGTACCGAGAAACCGTCCAGTTCAGGCATCATTAGGTCCAGGATGATCAAATCTGGCAATTCCTTCTTTGCCAGTTCAATGGCTTCCTTGCCATTGCTGGCCTCATAGAGCTTGAAAGCGCCTTGCGATTGCAAAATGCGGCAGATCAGGCGGCGGGCATCCGGTGTGTCATCCACAACCGCCACTCTCGAGAAGCGCTCGGTGGTAACCCGGCTGAGCGCCGAGAAGAGTCCCTCTTCTGGAGTGTCGCGCAGTGCCTGGGGAGAAATTTCCAGGTCGCGCGACCAGCCCTCACCCAGGATCATCTTTTCGATCGGCATCGTATGCCCCGAACAATTCACCACCACCAGGTCGGTAGGTTTGATAACGCCCATCCGCACCATTTTGATCAAGCCGGCAAAAGCTACCGCCGTGGCTGGCTCGATAGACAGCCCCTCCATTTTTGCAATGACATGGATTGTCCGGTACGCCTCTTCGTCTGTCACACTTTCAAACACGCCGCCGCCGCTTTGCAGCATCCGCTCACGTAGGAGTGTATAGGTCCTCCCCGGATCGCCGGTGGAAAGCGTCGTGATATGTGTGCGTGGCGAGCGGATTGGCTCTGCCACTTCCAGCCCCTGCTTCCAGGCATGCACCATTGGCGCACAACCATCTGTTTGTATACTGGCAAACGCTGGGATCTTGTCGATCAATCCCATTTGTTGAAGCTCGATAAACCCTTTTTGAACACCATGCGGGCCAAGCCCGCCACTCACCGCCTGGATGTACCAGTCAGGCGCACGCCAGATATTCCCATTGGGCTTGGCAGGGTTCTGCGCAGGCGGACCAAGAATTTCGGTGAGCTGCTCGGCAATCTCGAAGGCAATCGTTTTCATCGCCTCCACGGATGGGATCGAGCGCGAGCCGCGCTCCAGGTACAGACCACGCTGGCGGGCAAATTCGGCAGCCAGTTGTTTAGCCTGGTCATACGAGGCGGTCACCTTTACCACCTGCGAGCCATACAGCGCCACTTCTCGCATTTTCTCTGCCGGCACGAGGCTGGTCAGGAAAGTCCACACCCTGATTCCAGCGCGGGCTGCAAAAGCCGAGAACGAAATCGCCACGTTTCCGGTCGAGGCGAGCACTGCCTCCGTGATGCCGGCCTCTTTTAGCGATGTGATGGTGACGGCAGCCTGCCGGTCTTTGAAAGATGCGGTCGGACCCTGGCGCTCATCTTTGATATAAATATTTGGACAGCCCAACATCATGCCAAGATTTGCCGCTGGAAACAGTGGCGTACCCCCCTCGCCTATGCTCAACGCCGGGTTCGGCCCATTCACGGGCAAGAGTTCCTTATAACGCCACATATCAAACGGGCGGTTCTTGATCAGATCGGTGAAAACACCCTTCAGCTTGTCAAGCTCATATCGAGCCTCGCGCCATTGTCCCCCGCAACTGGGGCAGGTTACCGCGGTCGGCGAATATGGCGCAAGGTGTCCGCAATCCAGGCATTCAACGCTTACATGTGATGACATTCAAACTCTCCGCTATTTAGGTGCGTTCACCGCTGGTATCATGCGCTTCAAAACATGCTCTATACTGGTCAACAATTCCTCTTCCTTGAAGCTGCTCTTATACAACATGGTCTGCGAGAATTCCGCTAACCGCTCGCGCTGCGTTTCGTTCAAATCCCCCGCCGTAAAGATAATTACCGGGATCTCTCGTAGCCTCGGATCAGAGCGTACATTCTCCAGCAAGCCAAATCCATCCAGATCCGGCATGAACAAATCCATGATGATAGCCTGTGGAGGTTTGGTCTGGATTTCAACCAACCCTTCGGGGCCTCCATGAGCCAGACGCACGCGATACTTGCCTCCATCCTTAAGGATCTTCTCGACCAGTCGCAGGTCGTCCAGATCATCATCCACCACCAGGACTTCCTGGATGCTGCCATCCCCATTCAGCCTGCCCAGTGCTTTCACCAGGTCCTCTTCCAGGATTGGCTTGGTCAGATAGCCCACCGCACCCAGGCTAAAGCCCTTCTCCTGGCTTTCCAAAATGCTGCAAATGACCACTGGAATCGAACGCGTTTCCGGGTCATGTTTAAGCGCCTCAAGCACCGACCAGCCATCGATGCGCGGCATCATCACATCCAAGGTGATCGCAAAGGGCTTATATTGCCGCGCCACCGTCACCGCCTGTGAAGGGTCTGTCAGCGGGATGATCTTATAGCCATATTCATCCAGGTACCTCTCGTACAAACCGATCACCTGTTTATCATCGTCGATCGCAAGAATTACGCGGGCAGGGTGCTCGCCGTCATAGTGCGCATCCTCTGGCTGTAACTGGTCGAGCGTTTGCAACGGCAGCGTGAAGAAAAAGGTGCTGCCCTTGCCAACCTCGCTATTGACGCCAATCCGGCCTCCATGCAACTCGACGAGCAGGCGGGAAATCGACAACCCCAACCCAGACCCGCCAATCTTTCGCGTCGGCGAGGCATCCACCTGCGAGAAGGGTTGGAAAAGTTTCTGCTGGTCTTCCAACGCAATGCCCGGACCCGTGTCGACCACCCTGACCACGATCTCTTTCAACCCCAGCAGGTTCGTCTCGACCACCGCGTTGACGATGATTGTGCCCTCGTCCGTGAATTTCGCCGCATTGGACAGGAAGTTGATCAAGACCTGGCGTATTCGGGTCGTGTC
>JAFGBV010000239.1 GCA_016932955.1 Anaerolineales bacterium
CTGGCTACGGCGGGCTCACTGCGCCGCCGCCTGAAATCGGCGCGGCTGGGCGTAGTCGGTGAACACCCGCCTGGTATGGATTCATGTCATCTGGATGAGGGTAAGCTGGGCGATATCTTTGGGCTGCAGATCAAAAGGATAACGCTTGACGAAGTATTTGCCCGTACTCGCCAGATTCCAGCTGAAAAAGTTAACCAAACCCGCGCTCAACTGGATACCCGTTTAGATAACTTAGCCATGCTCGATCAAGCGCCATTAAATGGCACCTTGAGCGTCTATACCGCATTGAAAGAGATTGCCCAAGAAGACAACCTGGACGGGCTGGCAGTACGCTGTTGGCCAGAGTTCTTCACTGAGATGGGCTGTGCAGCCTGTGGAGCGATGTCTATGCTCAGCGATGGGTTTGGGCAGATAACGCCCGTACCATGCAGTTGTGAGGCAGACATCAATGGCACGCTGACTCAACTAATGCTGCAGTGGCTATCCGGCAGCCCGGCGTTCGGCACTGATATGGTGGGAATTGACCTGGGCAAGGACAGGATCGCGCTCTGGCATTGCGGGCTGGCGCCCTTATCCATGGCAGACCCAAATTTCCAGCCCAAGGGGGGGATCCACTCCAACCGACGCGTCCCGCTGGTGATGGACTTTCCACTCAAGCCCGGAACTGTGACTGTGGCACGCATCAGCCAGGCCACAGGCAGTTTACGCCTGATCCTGGGCAAAGGGGAAATGCTGGCTGAACCGAAACCCTTCAGCGGAACCGCCGGGATATTGAAATTAGATTGTTCTGCGCAGGAGTTTCTCGATCTCTTGATGCGCGAAGGACTTGAACACCATATTTCACTAACCTATGGAGATTATTCTGGCGCATTACAAGCATTTGCGGATTTGATCGAATTACCTGTATTAACTATTGGAGAGGAGGCTGAGAAACAAGTAAAGACATCCAGCATAAAATAGATCAAGCGCATTAATGTACTTTGTAGAATTTCCTGCCGTTCGCATGGAAAATCACGCAGAAGGTTACAAAGGAAATCACCTAAAATCCTTCGCAATCCTGGTAAAAAAATACTGTTCACTCCCGGCTGATCCGGGTAAGGAGAAGAAAGAAGATGAAGCTAAATAAATTGTTCATTGCGCTGATGTTGGTTGCGGTCGTGCTCTCAGCTTGCAGCCCAGCCGCCACCGAGGCACCTGCGGCACCTGAAGCGCCCGCGGCAACTGAAGCCCCCGCCCCGACCGAGGAACCCGCCGCTACCGAAGCACCGGCTGCCACCGAGGCACCGGTTGAAGCACCCACTGAAGCTCCCACCGCCGAACCAGTAGAGCCGGTCGAACTGCGCTTTACCTACTATGCTGATGGCGTCGAGGCGGATGTAATCAAACCGTTGATCGATCAGTTCATGGCAGAAAATGCCGACATCACCGTCATCCTGGACGTAGTGCCATACCAAACCATCGACGAACAACTGCCGGTTCAGGTGGAAAGCGGTGAAGGTCCTGACATGGCCCGCATCACCAACTTTGGTGCATACAAGGATAAACTGCTCGATCTGCGCCCTTACCTTGCCGATGCAGCCTACTACGAGGCCAATTTCCCGGCTCCCATTCTAGAGGCATTGGGCTTTGGTGGTTATCCGGATGCGCTCACTATCACAGGTCCGTTCGTCAATAAGACTCTGTTCGACCAGGCTGGTGTGGAGCTACCCGGTGAGGGAACCACCTGGCAGGAATGGACCGAACTGGCCAAGCAGGTCGCCACGGCTACCGGTGTGCAATATGCTATCTCGATTGACCGCACGGGTCATCGTTTTGCCGGCCCGGCGATGAGCATGGGCGCGACTTTGATCAATGCGGAAAACAACTTCACGGTGGACACAGCGGGATTCCGCACTTTCGCTGAAATCGTGAAAAGCTGGCATGACGAAGGGGTGACCCCACAAGAAGTGTGGCTGGGCGCTGAGCCGGTCAACAGTTGTATCGGCGCCTTCAAATCGGGCCAGCTGGTCCTGTGCATGTCCGGTTCCTGGCAAATCAACGGCCTGGCAAAAGATGTTGGAGATGCCTTTGACTGGGTTGTGGTACCTAACCCCAGCGGTGATGGCGGCGCGACCGGCATCGCGGGCGGCTCAGCCGTGGTCGGTTTCGCAGGCACACAACATCCCGAGGCAGTCGCCAGATTGATTGAATTCCTGATCCAGGCTGAGAATTACAGCGCTTTCTCGGCAGGCACATCCTCCCTGCCCGCTCAATCAGAAGTAGCTGCGCAAGGCGTTGCCTTTAACACAGACAATGCTTTCGTCCTGGCTGCCCTGGAAGCCTTTACCAATGAAGTAACCAAATTAACAGACCAGGCAGTATCCTTGAACGTGCACCCTTATGCCTTTGCGTATTATCGCAACAGCGCCAACCGCATTGCACAATATCTGAGTGGAGAATTGACTCTCGACGAGATGCTCGTCAACCTCCAGCAGGATATCGATAACGCGATTGCGGAAGCACAGAAGTAACATTTCACATGATTTGGTGGGGTGCAGATCTCAGCGATCTGCACCCCACCCGAAAGGAAGTGCAGCATGTCAGTGCAACCTGGGATAAGACGGGTGAGGGATACTGTCAGCGGTGCTATTAACCAGCTATATGACCTGATAATCTCTCTCGTCGACCTGTTATTTGGTCTTATTCAACGCATTCTCGGCGTCCGCGGCATGCCGTATGTCTTTGTGCTGCCCAACCTGTTGATCTTTGGTATCTTCATTCTCTTTCCCATGTTGCTAAACTTTGTTTATGCGTTTACCGGTGGTACATCATTTTCGCCTTTCGAACGTCCCTGGGTTGGCACGGCAAATTTTGACCGATTGTTAGCCTGCGACAACTACCTCGAACCTCGCACCTGTAATGAAGATTTGTTCTGGCGGGCTGTCTACAATACGACCGGATATGTGGTCTTCCAGGTGTCTCTAATGGTATTGTTTTCCTTGATAACCGCCCTGGTCCTTAATCGAAAGATCAAGGCGCGTGGCTTCTTTAGAAGCGTATTTTTCTATCCAGTATTGCTCTCACCTATCGTCGTGGCGCTCATGTGGAAATGGATCTTGCAGGAGAATGGTGTGTTGAATGGCATCCTATCCAGCCTGGGGTATGACAAGATTCCCTTTTTGGTCAATGCCGATTGGGCGCGCACGCTGGTCGTTTTGGTCAGCGTATGGGCATTCATGGGATTTTATACCCTGATCCTTCTGGCTGGCTTGCAGTCGATACCGGCAGACTTGTATGAGGCCTCGTCGATCGATGGGGCGAATAACTGGCAGTCTTTTTCCAAAATCACGTTGCCATTGCTGATGCCAACCATGGTTGTGGTGCTGGTCCTGTCCATCATCCGCGCCGTTCAAGTCTTTGACATCGTGTTTGCCTTTACCGGCGGCGGACCAGGAACCGCCACGCTCTACCTGGTGCAGTATATCTACAATTACGGATTCTCCAGCCCGAA
>JAFGBV010000034.1 GCA_016932955.1 Anaerolineales bacterium
AACGGGCCTGTGCGATCTCCTCCTGGCATAATTCTCACCTCCTTCCTTTATGATATCGATTGCCAGCGCGTCCGCCGCGATAGCGAGATTGTTTTTGCCTGCCTCTGCTCTGTGTTGTCAGAATTCTTGATACGGTGGTTGACGATGTAACAGCAGCAGCCTTGGGCTGCGCGAGCCGTCGCTCCAGCGCATTAAACAGCACATCAACCAGGCGCGGTGCAACTTCGCTCCCCAGAAAAGCCAGCGCAGCTCCTGCCAGCGGCACCAGGCCACGGGCGGGTGCCACCTTTTCTGGCAGCACGGAATGCGTTGAGACCGGAACCATTTGTGTTTCAGCCGCAGGCAGCAGCACGACCGGCGTGCTCCGGGCTGGCTCAGCGATGGCAGTGATGGCCCCATTTGGGCACGCCTCTATACAAGCTTCGCACTCCGTACAGCGCGATTCGTCAATCACAGCCCGTTGATCTACCAAATAGACTGCCCCGTTTGGACACACATCAGTGCACACACCGCAACCGGCGCATAATTCTTGGTTAACCTTAATTTCCATTTTCACTCCTTACTGCAAGATATCTCCTCGCTCTCAATAGCTGCCCCATAGCATCACGCTTCCTCATTCCGGGGCATTTCGAGAGCAAAATGCCGCTCCGTTGGGCGATCTTGCTCGTCGGTAGGGCAAAGCACCAACAATGAACGAGTTGGAACCGCGCCCGTGTTTTGCAAACAGTGTGGCAGATGGGCTTCAAATAACAAGCTGTCGCCCGGCCCTAATACAAAAGTCTGATTGTCAACAGTACAGGTTAATTGTCCTTCCAGGCAGAAGACAGTCTCTCGCCCAGTATGAACAATAGGATCTTCGCCACTATTGGAGTAGGGGTTAAGCGTTACCAAAAATGTTTCCGCGCCGCGGCGAGACATTCCAGCGCCTAAATCTTCGAGCATTCCGTGAGCGAAAGCAATGACCGGGCGTTGGCTGGCTTTGTAGTGAGCAATCTGGCGCTTGGGAATACTTTCCTCAAAGAAAGCGGCGATAGGCATCTCCAGGGCAAAGGATAATTGCTGCAGAGTCGCTACACTGGGCGATGCTTTGCCATTCTCAATCATGCTAAGTGTGTTGACATTGAGCCCGCTTTTTTTTGCCAGGTCGCGGATCGTCAGGCCGCACTCGGCCCGTTTCTCCCGCAACCTCTGTCCAACCTCAACGATCGGAAGGCGACTGGTATCTTGGCTTTGTCGCAGCCCATCGAGAAAGTCGCGTCGGCGCCTCCGCCGACGTTGATGCGGACAATCATATGGGTCTGCCTGTAGATCACGATTACTCACCTTACAAAATCCTTTGACAACCATCCAGAATCGACGTTGGACAACTATAATTATAGTACAAAACTAAATTAAATGCAATGATTACAACTATAGTTATAGTTGTAATCATGATTCTTGAGCCGCTAAACATTATGCATGCAGGGGTTTTAGCATCCGTTGATCAGACCCCCGTCACCACAGCAATCCCATAAGGCGCCAGGCCGAACTCATTGCCAATCGCCCGCCCTTGCAAATGCTCCTGGGCGCGCCAGGGGAGTTGTATCCATTGCTCGGTTCGGGTATGGTTGATCAGGATGAAAATCTCTCCCCCCTTCTCGTCCACCCGCCTGCATGCCTCAACGCCTGCCGGAATCTCTAGTACAGGCCGCACACCTGCCTCCGTGGCAATTTGCTGGAGCAGGGATTGTTGATTGGCATCGTCCAGATAAGCCCCAACGAAGGTCACGCATCCTTTCCCATAATTGCGGCGAGTGATCGCCGGCTGCCCATCTAGCCAACCGTTGCTCGTTCCATAAGTTGCCAGGATTTGCGTCCCTTCCCGATCCACCACCTTCAGCCTTTCCGCCCACAGCCGGGATTCGCCCTTCCAGCCTGCCCCCTCCACCGGCACAGGTGTCAATAGGGCATAATACTCATCTACAACGGCACCCGTCAGCTCAGCCAGGCCGCCAGGTTGGTAGGAGGGCAGCAGCGCATTGTATTCATCTTTCATCCCGCTACGCAGGGTCAGCACCAGGTGTCCGCCATTCTGCACAAAGGCCTTCAACTGCGCCACCCGCTGGTCATTGAGGATCAACAAAGCTGGCGCGATCACCATCTTATAGCCCTCCAGGGATACATCTGCAGAGAGGATATCGACGGGTATATTTTGCCCAGCCAGCGGGTGATAATAGTGCCGCAGGTGCGCCACATAATCGAAATCTTTGTGATGAGGCTGCCCCAGGATTGACCAGCGACTGTCGTAACAATTCAAGATCGCTACATCAGCCAGCAGCTTGGTCCTTGCAAGCAAGGATGAAACAGATGAGAAATCCCCCGCAAGCTCTTGGGCCTCGGCATAGAAAGGCCGTGGCTGCCCCGCCTGGTTTAGCAGCGTGCCATGATACTGCTCCTGACCGTTCAGAGGCGCGCGCCATTGCCAGTACAGCACCGCATCTGCGCCATGACCCACCGCGTGCCAGGCCATCGTGCGCGCTTCGCCTTTGTTCAGCACACTATTCACCGGCTTCCAGTTGACATTGCCGGGCTGGGTTTCCATTAGCCAGAAATTCTGGCGCTTGTAACCGCGCACCAGGTCGTGTGCTGCCCCCCAGGTCTGGTAATCAAAATTCCCCATGCCCACATACCAATCCCACGAAACCATATCCAGATCTTCTGTCATCTTATAATGGTCATAGCCATCATGCCAATCCATGAAGTTGTGCGTAATCCACACACCCTGGCGCAGGCGCGGTCGCAGTTCGTCAATCTGCAGCCGTTGAAAGCGCCGGTAGCTTTGGGTCACAAAATGTCTGAACTCCAGCATCAAACCAGGGTTGTGCAGGCCGATCGGCAGTGGGATCTGCTCCCAATCGTCGTAAGTCTGGCTCCAATAGGCAGTTGTCCAGCGGCGGTTTAGCTCATCGATTGTCCCATAGCGCTGCGCTAAATAATCATGGAAAAGCGCCTGGCAGCGTGGGCAGTAACAGTAGCGATTGTATTCATTGTCGAGCTGCCAGCCGATCACATGCGGGTTTGCGCCGAACCTTTCGGCCAGCTTTCGCACCAACCGGCGCATCGCCTCGTGGAAGTCTGGCGAATTGACGCAATAATGGCAGCGCTTGCCAATCTGCGCCCGGCGTCCATTTTCATCCACCGCCAGCATGTCCGGGAATTGTCCCACCAGCCAGGCCGGTGGCCCTGCCGTAGGCGTGGAGAGCACACTTTCGATCCCTGCTGCAGCCATTTGGTCAACAGCCCGCTCCAGCCAGTCAAAGGCGTATTCCCCTGCGTCTGGCTCGAAAGTTGACCAGGCGAATTCGCCCATCCGCACAACGTTGAACCCAGCCGCCGCCATCAGGCGGATATCTTCCTTCCAGGTGTCCTCAGGCCACTGCTCAGGATAGTAAGCAGAACCAATATAGATTTTCGAGGATGCCTTGCTTGCGGTTTTGGTGTCCATGCTCGATACTCTTCTTTATGAAAATCACTATGGATTCAAGAATTCTACCAGTGCTGGTAACGCACGGTCGTCAAAATCAAACAGCGCTTGATTCTCCCAGGCATTCCCCGATTGGGGGTCTGTGGAATCCCAGCCATTTCCAGCCACAGCCGTCCAGGTTGCATCCCAGTAAAATATACCCAGGCCGCGACCATCCGGCACTGCACGCACAACCGCCATGATATCCCGTAGCATGGCGCGCTGGCCTTCCGGCGTCAACGGATAACCGGAGATCGCCATCTCGCGGCTGACAATATTGGAGAGAAAGTCATCTTCCTGGTCGGTAAATGCATACGCTGTTTCTACTACAATGACATCCCTTTCGTAACGAGCGGAAATATCATTCAGATTGTACTGCAATTGTGGCAGGCTTCCATGCCAGAAGGGGTAGTAAGAGATACCAATCACATCAAAAGGAACATTCCTGCGCGTGATATTGTCGAACCACCAGCGCGCCAGGTCATTATCCCCGCCCTCTGCAATATGCAGCATCACCAGCGTCGAGCTACTGCTGTCTTTTACCGCCTGGTATCCTACAGTCAGCAAGGCAGCCAGGTTATCAAAGTGGTTATAATCTCCGTCCGGCCATAACATTCCCGCGTTGATCTCATTCCCCACCTGAACCATGTCGGGGGGTGTTCCCTGGGCAACCAGGCTGCTGCAAACATCATACGTGTGATCATACACGGCTTGTGTGAGCTGTTCGAAATCGTAATCCTCCCAGGCGGCAGGTTTGTATTGCTTGCCAGGGTCAGCCCAATTGTCTGAATAGTGAAAGTCTACTAATAATTGAATACCCTGCTCTTTCAGCCTGAAGGCCATGGCTAACAATTCTTCTTTACCATGATACCCATCGATGGGATCCACCCAAACCCGCAGGCGGGCGTAATTCATCCCATAATCTTTGAGGATCTGCAAGGCGTCAGCCTCGGTCCCGTCGCTGTACCTGTAAACCCCTCCCAGGTCTTCGGATTTGGTTAAGCTTGATATATCTGCTCCTAAAATGGAAAGCACAGCCTGCCCGGGAGCCAGTTCAACATCGTCAAAGCTAGCCCAGGTATCCGGATTGCCGTCCGAATACAACCGGATGGTACACTGTCCATCGGTTACCTGGTTCGAGACCACAAGCTGGAGCCATCGGTAGCCTGGCGTGGTGGGAGGCGCATACACCCGCTGTTCCACGTTCCCGCATTGGAGCGCAAGATAAACCTCATTTTGCCCACCGCTGGAGCGCACCCAGGCACGCAGCGTGTACCACCCATTTGCCAGCCCGCTGATGGTTTGCCATGTTTCCACCTGGTAAGCATTCTCGCCTTGGTGTGTCAGGCGGAAATCGCCTGAATGGCCTCGATCTTCGATCAGAATGGCTTCTGTCGCACCGCTGTGATTCCACCCAGCAGGCGTTCCGCCCGTTCCTTGCTCCTCGAATCCGGGGTTGATCAAGCGGACCGGTTCTGAATTCTGGGCTGGGGTGGCGCTGAGCGGGATATCTGTGGCGGTAGGTTCTATATTTTCGGGAATCGTCATAGGGCTGGTCGTCAAAATTGGATTGGTTAGCGTTGAGACTGGCAAAGTCTCACCATGGGCAGGCTCAGCCTGGGGACTTGTCGGAGTGCACCCGGCAAGGATACTCAATATCACCAGGACAACCAATGGGGCAGCCCAGGGCTGCATTTTCTTGGAAACCATCGCCAAGGCCATCCTTGTTTTTCGCTAGCCTTTCACCGCACCCTGTGTCAGACCGCCGACAATCTGGTCTTGTAGGGCCAGGTAAATGATCATGATCGGCAGGGCACCCATCAACGCACCGGCGGCAAACACACCCCAGCGCTGGTCAAATTGCGCCCCTGAAAAGATCTGCAAACCCACCATCAGGGTGTATTGCTCATTACTTCTCAGCAGCACGCGCGCCAGTACAAACTCGCCATAGGTGCCAATATAGTTCAGGATGGCTACAACGATCAAAATCGGACGCAATAACGGGAAGATCAACTTGGTGAAGATCTGCCAGTCAGAGGCGCCTTCCACCATCGCCGACTCGTCAATCTCGCGCGGAATGGTATCCAGGAAGCCCTTCATCAGCCAGATATTGACCCCCATCGCTCCACCCAGGTACACCAGAATCAGGCTGGTGTGGTTGTCCAGCCCAATGAAGGGCAGCACATCGCCAATCTGCGAGATCATCAGGAAGGTAGCCACCAAAGCCAGCAGGCTGGGAAAAACCTGGAGCAAGAAAAGCACTTTGAGCATCGTCTGGCGGCCGCGGAAGCGGAAACGCGAGAAGGCGTAAGCCGCAATGGTGGTAATTGCCAGCGAGAGCAGCGATGTGATCGTGGCGATCTTGATCGAGTTCCCAAACCACGACCAAAAGGGGAACTGGTCTAAAGTCAGCAGAGTTTCGTAGTTCCCAAAGCCGAAATTCTTTGGGATCAGCGTCTGGGTAGCCATAGAGCCGGTTGGGTTCAACGAAGCAGAGATAACCCACAGGATGGGGAATATGGAGAATACGATCAGGAACACCGCAACCACAAGGCGCACCGCGATGCCGAATTGACGCTGTAACGAGGCCGAAGAACGCATTCGTTGGAGAACGGTCACGTTAGACATTTTCACTCACCTCCTCCCACATGCGGGTATAGCGGAACTGGAAGAGGGTGATCGCGCCAACGATGAAGAAGATGATGATCGTGATCGCCGCCGCGAAACCGTAGTTGATGCCGGTGCTGCCTGAGAAAGCCAGGTTATATACATAACTGATCAAGATATCGGTGTACCCAGCAGGGGTAGGCGTACCCGGAATCGGTGGGCCGCCTCCATTAAACAAGTAGATCAGGTTGAAGTTGTTGAAATTAAAGGTGAACGAAGCGATCAACAGCGGCCCTACCGCCACCAGCAGCAAGGGCAAGGTGATGCTCTTAAATTTCTGCCAGGGGCTGGCCCCATCCACAATCGCCGCTTCGTAGATATCCTGGGGAATGGATTGCAAGGCACCGCTGCAGATCAACATAAAGTACGGGTAGCTCAGCCAAAGGTTGACGAGCAGGATAGCAATTTTTGCCCACCACTGGTCGGTGAACCAGGGCGGAGACCAGCCAAACCAGTCTTCCATCGTGCGCGAGATCACCCCCAGCTCAGGGTTCATCATCCCGCGCCAAACCAGAATGGTGATCAGGGCAGGCACCGTGTAGGGGATAATCAGCAAGGAACGGATCAGCTTCTTGAGGGGAAAATTAGGATCATTGAACAGCACGGCGATTGCCAAACCCAGTGAAAAATTCAACAGCAAACTGAGGAAGGCAAAAGCAAAGTTCCAGGAGACCAACTGCACCAGTGGGCCGCGCAAGGCCGGGCTGATGAAGAAATCCCGGAAGTTGGTCCACTGGATCGATTCAATGAAACCCGGTCGCAGCGCCTCACCAGACGATGAGGTGAATAGTCCGCGCAAGTTCTTATACACAGCCCCTGTCTCCTGGTCGATTAACGCATCCTGTTCCGAGTCATACACATACAGGGGCAGTAATTCTGCCGCTTCGGTCGGGGAGCGCACCTGGATGGTGTTTCCCGCCTCGCCAAATTGGATACCGGTGATCGTTTTATCCGTAGCCGCCAAGAACGGATTCAAGCGCTCATAGCCTTCGATCGCTAACGGAACCCCTTTACCATCGAGTTCCCCGACCCCCATCTCACCCGGCTCAGGCTGAACCAGCGGCTCTCCAACCTTGGCCAGGTATCCAATCCCCTCCGCATCGATGAGCCACAGGGCGTAATCCCCCTCCGGAGATTTAAACGCCGTCCAGGAATATGCCTTCCCCGTTTCAGGGAGATACTTCTTGTTCAACAACTGGTCAATGGCTTGTTGCTTGGTGACCAGGTGCCCCTCTCCATAATTGGTAAAAGCAACCCAGATGGTAAAGGCCATCGGATAGATGGTGAACATCGCCATCAAGACCAGCCCTACCGACATCCAGCGTAGCGGGTATGCCTGCTTGCGGATAAATATTACATTGAGGAATATAGCAATGATGACCACCGCGGCCACGAATGGATAGTAACCCAATGCCGCCAGTTTATTGCTGAACCAAAGAGCTGCGACATCCAGAACGATCAGTGCCACATATTTCATGATACGAGGCAAGATCGGTGTGGAAGAGGAAGCCATGCTTTCACCTCCGCGTGATTGAATTGTGAGGGCTGCCATAGAGATAAACTTGGGGAGCAATGACCCTCAGATAGGATGGGCATTACTCCCCAAGTATACTCTGAAGGGGCAGGGCTGCTCCGAGTATCTTATTGAACAGCCCTGCTCAGAAACAGTTGGTTATTCGGTCGTAACAGTCACGAGTTGGGTCGCAGGATCGTAGCTGAAGGTCACCGTGCTGTCAGCAGCCAGGCTGAGGGTGTAGTTGGGGCCATCCTGAGCGCCATCGGAACCGTAGTTCACGGTCCAATCGCCGTTCAAGGCAACCTTAAACTGGTACTCGCCAGCAGGCAGTGTGACAATCAGGGTATACAGCCCATCATCGCCCTCCACCATGGCGGTAGCCTGGCAGGCAGGATCCCACTGTGCCCCGCAGCCAGCCTTGTCCTGGTAGTCGCCGGGCAGGTTGACCATGCCAGCCAGGGCGCCTATGATCAGGGCGCGCACCTGCTCGGCAGCATCCTTCATCGATTCCTCAGGGGTCAGGTCGCCGGTCAGCGCCAGGGCGATACCGTTATTCCAAGCTGCCCACACGGAACCCATTTCGGGGATGTTGGGCATCGGGATAGCGTTTGCACCGGATTCTCCCATCGCTTTCAGGTCAGGATCATCCGTGGTGGCAAGTACAGCCGAGAAGGCTGAGGGGCGGTTGCCGGTCTCATAGATCTGCTGCATGAATTCCTGCGTGGCCACATACTCGGTCAGGAAGGTCTGGGCCAGCAGCAGGTTTTCGCTGTAGGCATTGACCATAAAGCCCTGCACACCGAGGAACGGGGCGCCGTTGTCGGGGAAAGCATTGGCAACAGCATAGGGTACACCAGAAGCGCGAATGCGATCCAGCGCCCACGGGCCGGCCATCAAGAAGGGGATCTGACCCGTTTCAAACAGAGAGTGTCCGGTTTCATAGTCCGTGGTTTCGGGCATCAGGCCTTCATCCACAGCAGCCTTCATCCAGGTTACGGCGTCGATCATGCCCTGGCTGTCCAGGCCGACATCGTCGGGGTTCCAGGCGCCGTTCTCATCCACGCCAAACACATAACCACCGAAGGAGGTCTGCATCGGCAAGGAGTTATAGCCTGGGTCTCCGGCAACGGCAATGGCGTACTGAACAGTGCCCTCGGCCTTCAACTGGCGGCCGATCTCAAGCACCTCATCCCAGGTTGTGGGCGGGGTTTCGACCAGTTCGGTGTTGTAGAAGAAGCCCAGGTTCTCAGTAGCATACGGCACACCGTACAGTTGACCATCGGTATAGGTGAAGGCCTCAAGGGCCGAGCCAACAAATTCACCGCTTTTATCTCCCAGGTCGATCGGCGCCACCAGGCCGCTCTCAATCAAAGCCCCAAGCCAGTCATGAACGCCGATAAAGATATCGGGGCCCTCACCAGCCGGCGCAGCGATAATGATTTGAGAGCGAATGTCTTGCACAACTCCCAGATCTTCCACAACCAGCTCCACGTTATATTCAGCGAGGAAAGCGTCTGCCATGGCGAGCAAAATTGGGGTGCGGGTATCGTCAGCCCAGATTTTCAAGGTAGCCACAGGCTCTACCACTGCCGCAGTTGGTTCAACAACCTCGGTCGGTGCTTCGGCCTCGACGGTGGCGGCTTCAACCAGCTGTTCCACTTCCTCAGTCGGCTCAGCCGTTGCTGCAGGTGCGCAGCTAGTCACAACCAAGCTGAGTAATAGGGCAATCACGATCAAGGTCCAGATGGGTTTCGTAGCAGTTCTCATTTGATCTTCTCCTTTACAGAATGGTTTAGGCGATAAATATTGTGAACGTTCACGGTTAATTTAGCATAAATCCCCTTAAAAGTCAATAGTATTTTTACGGGGCCAGCGCAAGCCTGTGGTTTTCCCCGTAATACCGGCAATATTTTGTTGCCCTTCCCCAACAATCTGTGGTATATTTATCGTGAACGATCACCCCGATTCGATCATTTATTGATGATTATGAGCCCTACAAACAACTCCCGGAAGATAACCATGCTCGATGTCGCCAAGGCGTGCGGTGTTTCCTACCAGACTGTGTCGCGTGTGATTAACGATAGCCCCGATGTCTCAGCCAAGACCCGCCGCCAGGTGCAAAAAGCCATCCAGTCGCTTGGTTATCACCCCAATCAATTGGCGCGCAGCCTGAAGACACGCCGTTCTTCCATCCTCGAAGTGATCACCTTTGGCGTTGAAACCTATATTCCCCGCGAGCTGATCGTCGCCATGGGGCGCGCCGCCATCGCCCATGGCTACAGCCTGATGTTCACCGATATCCCGCATGACGATCCCGAAGCAGAGAAACGCTTGTATGCCCACCTGAACAGCGGTTTGTGCGAAGCGGCGATTGTTACCGCACCGGTGGAAAGCATGCTGTTCGAGAAGATTACCGCCAACCCACCAAACTTGCCCATGATCCAGATCCGCAACAAGCGCGGCTCCCCTGCCCCATCGGTGATGATCGATCAATATTACGGCAGCCAGCTTGGCGTGCAGCATTTATTGGATCTCGGTCACCGCCAGATCGCAGAGATCAGCGGACCGCTTAACTACCATGAGGCGTATACCCGCCACACAGCCTTTTTAGATACCTTACAAGCCCTTGACCTTGCCCCGGTTGGCATTGTTGAAGCCGCAGAGTGGATGCCTCAGCATGGCTACTTGGCAGCCAATCAACTCTTGGAGCGCGGCGCTCACTTTTCTGCCCTGGTCATCTCAAACGATTACCTTGCGCTTGGCGCCATGCTGGCCTTGAACGAGCATGGCTTGTGCGTTCCTGACGATATTTCCATCGTCGGTTTCGACGACACCCCCGAGTCAGCCTATTACATGCCCCCCTTGACCACCGTCAGGCAGGATTATGAAGCTCTTGGCTACCAGAGCATCCATTATCTGGTAGAGTTGATCAACCATCAAGATACGCCTGCCCACCAGCGCATCTTGATGCCCCAGCTCATCGTCAGGCAAAGCACCCGGGCGCACAACTAAGATTGACCCGACGCCTAGGCGCCGGGTCAATCTGTTCTTGTTCAGGCGCGGATATTTGCCACAGGTCTCAGAAGCAGCTCGGCGTCGGCATCCAGGACATTGGCCTGCAAGAGGCGGCTCCACAGTGCGTCTGCCAATGCATGCGCATCCTGGCGGATTTGGTAGCGCCCAAAGTACTGGCACAGCCGTTCTACATCGCGCACGAAAAGGTCAACGGCCTCTGGATTGCGGCGTGGATCCACCGCCTGGGGAAAATCGATGATCTTGATCTGGCCATCGAAGTAGAGGATGTTATACGCCGAAAAATCGGCATGCACCCGGTGGCAGGCCAGCATGATTGCCAGGTTATCCACCAGCCGCGCGAACATCAGCGGCGCTTCCTGCGCCTCGAGCGTCACCTGGTTGAGTGTAGCGGCTGGGGTTCTCTCCTCACCAACGTACTCCATCAGGATCACATCGCTGCTGTGCAGGATCGGCTTGGGCACGTCTGCCCCCGCCTCGTAGAGCATCTGCATGGTCTGGAACTCCGCCTCCACCCAGGTGACGTGGCGCAGTACCTGGCCGAAGCGCGTATTCTTCTGCATCGCTAGCGCCTCACGCCGGCCCGAGGTCACTTTGCCATCCTCATCCTTCAACACCCGTCCCTGGCGGTAACGGGCATCGTTGCGCAGGTTACGGAACATGCGCGGGCGGTACACCTTGGCGGCAATCAGATCCATCCCGGTGGAGGGGTGAGCCGCGCAGCAGTAGACATTGGCCTCCTTGCCGCCTTTCACCTTGCCCAAAACATCCGTGATGATCTGGGCATTGTAGAATGGCTCCAGGTAGCTGAGCAGCCAAACGCGCTCGTGCGCCGCGGCATGGAAAGAAGTGGTGAAGCGCGGTTGGAGTTCGGCAGGGAGGCGAGTGGCATGCTCCATCAGGTCCGCTTCCAGGCGCAAGCGCTTTTCATGTTGGCTCAAGCGGCGGTTCTTGCGCTCAATCCGCTTGGTGGAGAAACGCTCTAGATCATCCTCTAGATACGCATCGTAATCAATCTTGTGCATGGTGTCGTTACTCTCTCAGTCATGTAAATTTGAATAACCTGGGATCGCTGAAGATCGCCAGGAGGAACCAGTTTGACTGCCGCAGGGCAAGGCAGGTGGGTGTTAGGCAGGATGCTAGCAGGCTTGCCGTTGGAGAGAGGTTTTGCGGGGAAATGAAACGGCCCCGGGCTGATCGAGCATCGCCGGGGCCGCTGACGTCAGGTCAGGGGACGAGGCACACTCAACCAAGGCAAAGCTGCAAGGTCTGCCCGAAAGCAGAGACTGTGGTGTTCATATTCGCCTTGTACATAGGTGCCTCCTTTCTGTGTGAGGAATACGTGCTGCGTAATCTTAGCACCAACCTGCCGAAAGGACAAGGTTGGAATCTCTACCTGTAGCGTGAATCCGCCAGGCGTGTCTGTGAGCGCTCGCAGGCTGTTGCCGGGAATATCCCAGGCGTAATACTGCAGCGAGCCGCTGCGCGTGTCGTTCAGGATAGCCCGGGTGGGGCAGGCTGGTGCGATCTGCACCGAGCCCACCGAAGCAGCCCGGTAACGCTGCTTCCAGGGTGCATCATCTTCAAGATTTAGCTTCTGCAGCATATTGATCGCCTTACCGGTGATGCACAGAGTTATTGATAAAGTCGACCAGGTCGCGCAAGAACGCTTCTTGCATGTGATAGATTCCGAGAGATGCCGGCTCGGCGATTGCATGCCCTCCATCTGGATATACTTTGACCGTGATATTTGCATTGCCGAGCGCCTCGATCCGCCGCACACTTTCCGGCACCGGAACAGCCTTGTCGTTTTCGCCGTAAGCCACGAAAGATGGAACGGTCACTTTTTGCCAGTATGGCAGCGGATCGAAGCCGACGAGCATCCTGCAATAATCTTTCTTCATGATGCTTTTGGCGATCAGCGGGGCAAGCAGCTTTGCCAGGAACCGGTATGTTCCATATCCAGCAATATCGGTCACCGTTTGATAGCGGATCTGGTCGGCGACGCTGACCCCCGCGCCCGACAAACTTACCGCAAATGCGACATCCTTGTCTTCGCTGGCAACGATGGGAGCAACCCAGCCTCCCTGGCTGAACCCCATCACGCCAATGGCTGAGTAAGTGAATTCCGCCTGGCACTGGATAAACTGAACCGCGCTGGAGGCATCCTGGGCAAAATCTTGCAGCGTGGCTTTCTTCCAGTCGCCGCCAGATTTTTCCGAGCCGCGTTTATCTGGCAGCAGCACCGCGATGCCGTTCTGCTGCAAGTGCTGCGCCACAGCCAGGTACCAGGGGCTGTTCCTGGCGCTCGTCCCAGAGCCATGGATGAAGACAACGCTTGGGAAGGGACCTGCCCCCTCAGGGAGGAAGAGCATCCCTGCGAGCTGAAGATCGCCGTTCTTGAATTCAACCTCTGTGTATTGCAGTTCGCTCAGGTCAGGGCCTGTCAGCCTTTTCCGTTTCCGATCCTTGAACACCCACGGCAGCAGCAGGATAATAACAGCACCGACCAGGCACCCCAAAACGATGGCGATCGTAGTGTTCATAATTTCTCCCTTCTCGCAAATTACAGGTCGTTGATATCACCATAGTCTTTTCGATACACCAGAACATCCTGGATCACCTGGAAATCGAACAATTCATACAAGCGAAACGCAGTGTTGCGGTAGACGTCTGTTTCCACGTAAATGTTCTGCGCGCCAAGCGCTTGCAGACGGTGCAGCCCTTCTGAAAGAGCCACCCGTCCCAGAGCATAGCGGCGGTAATCCTGATGGCAGCCCAATGGCTCGACTCGTCCGGCGCTAAGGTCTTTATCGAACCAGCAGATGCAAAAAGCGCCTAATCGCCCATCCGGGCTTTCGACCACGATATCCAGCTCAGGCTTGTAATCGGGATGTCGAATCGTTCGCATACGCCAATCCACAGTCATGCTTTTGCTTTCAAAAACAGATTGGTGCAGCGCTACGTAATCCTTCACTTCATCTGCGCCTGCCAGCGGGCGAACGACAAAACCCTCTGGCGGCTTATATACTTTGACAGGAGTTTGGACAGAGCGTCGCAAAAGCACCTTGGACCAGGAATCTTCTCCCACATCCGCCTGGCATTGATACCCGGCTGCTTCGATATCCCGGATCCGCATCGCCTCTCCAGAAAAGACAGTGATAAACCAACAAGGAACTCCATAGTTGGTATGTAAGATTGCCTGGGCGCGCTGGTCTGCCCAGGCAAGGATTTCTGGATGCAGCTTCTCTTCGCCCCCCGGGTCGCAAACGATATCGATCGTCCAGAATGGTGAATTCATGACTGCCCAGGCGACGAGGCGCCCCTTTTCATCGAACCACAAACGGGCATTTTCCAGCTCATCCAATGCCCAGGAAGTGAGGCGATAGGGCAAGTCCGTTACATGGAGATTGCCCTCCAGTTGCTGGCGGGCAAGGTCAGCCATTGCATAGCGGTCTTTTTCACTTTCAAAACATCGCGGTTTGAATGTCATTGCAACAGATCTCCTGGTAGCATGATTGTGATGCTTTAGAATCTTTCCGGCTCTGTAATGACCTGTTTACTTTGGAATCGGAATCCCCACGGCTTGTTGATATTGACAATGATCAGCGCCCAGGCGATCACCCCCGCGCTGGTCAGGATAGGGATGATATCCTGCCCGGCTTTGGAGGCGGTGAGCAGATCGAAGAGGGTATGCCAGATCGCCACCATCAGCACGCTGCCTCCCGTGCCGTTGTACAGCCAGGTGAACAGCACCGCCCCGCACAGCACGCCAAACACAAAGCCCGGTAGCATGATCCAGCCCATGTCAAGATAGCTCTCATGGTAGAAGAACGCCGGTACGTGCCAAAAACACCACAGCAGCCCCAAGATAAGCGTGGCTTTCGAGACGCTCAGCGTGCTTTGCAGCCTGGGCAGGGCAAAGCCGCGCCAGCCGATCTCCTCGCCAAAGCCAAAGCTGACCAGCCACAGCGGCAGCACCCCCCAGCCCAGGTAAGGCAGGTAATTGACCTGCCCCAGCAAACGCAGGTCGGGCCATGTGCCCTGGAAGGCCCAGACCAGGACGGCGGCAATGCCAAACAGGGCAAATGGCGAAAGAATGGCAAATGCTGCATAGCGCCAATCCACCTGCCAGCGGGTGATGCGCCTCCACAATCCGCTCAACCCTGCTTTCCCAGCCGTGATGGCAGTCACCAGCACCCCTGCCAGCGCGGGCCCGGAAGATGCCAGGTAATGTATCGAATACGGTATTTGCGCGGTTGTCCAACCCTGGCGGACGAAAACGAGTGGAATATAGATCGCCCACGAGAAAAGGAAGGCAAGCGTGAAGAAAGCAACAAGGGGGTAGCGCTTGATGAGATTGATCATGACGATTTCTTTCACAGGTACAACATCACCACGGGCGATCATACGAACCCGAACAGGGTAATCAAATGCTCAATCTGCGTGCGGACGAAGCCTTCCACCTGGTCGGCGAGGAACCCGCCCAAATAGCCGTAGAGCACCAAAGAGGTCACCCCATGCATGGTGCTCCAGGCGGCAAGCGCAATGTGGGTTCCCACCGGGTCGCCAGGCATGCCGAGTATTCGAAGAGCTTCGTACCTGCTGACCAGTTCCGGCGGCAAAGGGGGAAAACCGGCGGGTGGGTGGATCCTGCCAGCGGAGCGCGCCTTTTCGATGAGATTTTGTAAAACCAGGAAACCCTTCCGTGAGGAGGCATAGGCGGCATCGGTCATCTGGTAACCGGGCACTGGAGATCCAAAGATGAGTTCATACCGGGATGGGTTGAGCATCGCCCACCGGAAATACGCCAGGCACACCGCCCTGTATCGCCCAATGTGATCAGCGTCGGGAAGTTCGTCGCGGGCGGCTTCCAGGTACATTGTAAAGGAATCGAAAGCCTCCTTGATCAATGCAGTGACCAAAGCATCACGGCTGGGATAATAGCGGTATAAACCTGGGGCTGTCATGCCGATCTCACGCGCAATGGCGCGCAAGGAAAGCGAAGGCGCCCCCTGCTCGGCAATCTGTTTCCAGGCAATCGACTTGATCTCGGCAAAAGTCTGTTCTCGCAAGCGTTCGCGTCGGGTTCGGTTCATTGTTCTCCTTGTAAACATCGTTTACTTAGTTTACACTGTATACATTATAATCCGATTTCCCAGAATTGCAAGAGGAAAAGCGCATCTGGCAGGAGTATCCTACAAAAAAGCAGACCACCCTCTTTGTGGAGGATGGTCTGCCAGGGTAAAGTTTTTTTTAGACTTTCAGGCGTAGTCTTTTCGCACTGCTTTCAATGTCTCAATGCTGTCAGAAAGCCCGCCTGGGCGATAGCGTTGGTGCCAGAGCGCTTCAAACTCGCTAATGATCGCCTTCATATCCACATACAAAGCGCTGGCTGTGACGTTTTCGTCCCCCTTGATCCATCTCAAGCGCTGCACCGCGTGCAGCATCAGGCGCTCTGTAAACCGGAACTCCCGTTTGATCAGTTCAGGTACCTGGGCTGTGTTGAGCGGCGCCATCGCATCATTAATCGCTTGCCAGCAGGTATCCAGCGCTTTTTCATCCGGCTTCTTGGGACTTCCCCTGACCTTCTCTACGGAGCTAGTCAACGCGTAGAACAAAGCTGAGCCGTTGTGATGGTAATCCAGGGTAAGATAGACATTGCCCAGCTCGTAGGCGATTTTTCCCATGGTGCCACTCTTATCGCCAAAGGCGTGCAGGCTGATCACCTGAGGCACATTTGTGTCGCGGTTGGCCTCTAGCGCCCAACTATAAGCCGCGCCCATACCAAACCCCAGGTAAGAAATGGGCAGGACCTGCCAGTGGCCATTATCGCCCCAATCGGTATTGAGATAGCCAGTAGCGCCATGTTTCAAGCCGTTTTCCGCAGCATTGATCAGGTTGCCAAGGGCATTTTTTGTGCGCCCACCAATGCTGTTCCAACTGCTTGTGCCAGGGCATACGTAGAATTCAAGCCCGGCTTTGGCATATTGCTCGCCACATTCACCGAAGGCCTCGTCTTCTTCATAGCCCCAGTGCAGCGCAATAGCATCTTTGGGCAATTCCGCGATCAAGTCAGGGTGTTCAATAATAATATCCCCCCAAAATTGCATCGTCTTTCCGCGCTTTTTTACTTCCTGATACACCTTCTTCAAAAAATCCAGGTAAATTCTTCCTCTTCCATATTTCTCCACGGCTTCCTTGCTTTTTCCAGAGCCAAGATCTAAGGTTTCATCCAGGCCAACATTAAATTGATTGCTGGTAAAGTAAGGCAATAACTCATCGAAAAGGCCTCTGACCAGTTCAAGGCTTTTCGGATCTGTGGCATTCAGGCTAAAGGGATAATCATGTTGTGTTCCCCAGGCCTCCCAGGGCCCCATGGTTTCAGCCAGGTGGCTGTATTCAGGATGTTTCAGCCAATGGGTCAGGTGCCCAAAAGAGTTCTGATTGGGCACAAGCTCAATAAACCGCTCACGGCAAAACGCATCCAGCTCCATGATTTCCTGCCCGGTGAAAGGCGAAGCATTTGCCCAGACGATGGGATGCCGCTGGTAAGCAAAAGTATGCTCAAAATAAAGCTGGAATTGATTGACCTTCCAGCCTGCCAGTTTGTCCACCAGTTCCAATACCGTCTGCATGGTGGGCACTTTATTGCGCGAGACATCCAGCATCACCCCGCGCACGGGGTAATCAGGATAATCTGAAATGCTCAAATAAGGCAGTTGAGAGGCTTTAATTTGAAAGAGGATCTGCGCCAGTGTGCAAATCCCGTAAAAAACACCCTGCTCTGTCGGCGCTTCGATGATAATGCCGTTTTCATTTACCTCAAGCAGGTAGCCTTGTTCATGTGCTACGCGCTGAGAGCCTGCTCTCAATGTCAGCCCAACCTTCTCAGCAGGAATTGATTTCCCAGTGACAATTTCCCAGTGGAAACCGGCATTATCCAAAGCCTCCTGGGCTTTTTTTGCCATGAATAGCATCCCTTGAGGCTGTGCCGTATCGAGCAAGATCAGATTCCCAAAGGCCAAGTGATAAGCGCCAGCCCGGATTTCAAGTTCGCGCGGATTGGGTAGAAGATGATACGACATGGGGAAATCTCCTATGGACAATTGTTGATTAATCATAACATGGAAGCACTCCAGATTGCCTGGCAATATGCAAAGATTCCAATTTCTGGTTCCACTTTTTTTCTATTTCAATTACAACCGCACCCCAGCAATGAAATGATTCTCTGGGATTGGCCGTGGTGGGGCGGATATATGCCCTCTGTAACGGCAAGTCCCAATGAGCCAATGAAATAAGCCTTTGCACACCTGCGTTTCGGTGTACAATAAGAAAAGAAAGAAGTGGGTAAGGATATCCGACCACTCTGCTGCAGCCCGCGTGCACCTGCGCCGTAACCACCGGCAGCAATCAAAGCCGGGAGAGTTCATGTGCTGGTTTGGCTGAGCAGATGGATGGTCGTGTGAGGGGTTTCCAAGCGAATAACCGGATCTATGGAGGAGGCGTGAAGATGATAGACGATGCTGTGGTCTCATTGCAGGTTCTTGACCAGCCTCGAAGCGGCTGGCGCACAGGATTTTGGCGAGGGGTTGTCTTGTTGTTAGCAGCACTCGTCACGGGGATTGCCCTGGCGCTGTCCCCAGCCCTCATCCACCCTCCCGCACCCCGCACCACCGCACCTGTCCACACCCTTTCGGCAGACAAGCTGCTGCCTGCTCCTCCCCTGGCCCGCAGCATGCCTTTCCTCCCCCTGGCAGCGGAACCCGTCTTGGGGTCGAGTGCCGCCTTTGCCCTTGATCCGAACATCTTGTGGGGCCAGAACACCGCTCCGCAAACTCAGATCGCCGCCTCCAACAGCGCCGAGCAATCGTATGTCCGATTGTCCGGCGCTGCCTCTTCCAACCTGTCCCCTGGTTCTCTGCTCGATCTTCCCCTGCTCAACCTGCCAGATCCCGAGACAGCCCCCGTCCCTGCATCCCTGCCAGGCGATCCACCGCTGGCGTTGGAAGATCCCCAGGCTGGCATCTTTTCCATCAGCGGTTCCTTCGCTGCCTTCGATCCCTCGGGTGGTGGGAGCTCCTGCTACCAGCCTGGCATCACCCAAACCTTGTGCTTCGATGCCGAGGCATATACCACCGATGGGGAATGGCCTACTATTCTCACTCTGCTCTTCCCCACGGGTTGGCAGGTATCAAATGTCACGGACGTCGGTCCCCACCAATGCGATAACGGGGGATCGATCGACCCGGATATGGAATGGATAACCTATACGCTTTCGAACGAGATCATCATCAGCCAAACATTTATGCTCACCAGCCCGGTCGACCACTGCTCAACAACTTACTGCGTGGATGTGACCATGGTCGATGTCGGGCCTTCGGCCAGGGTATCGTGGTACTGGTTTGTCGGCAGTCCCGTGGGGGCTTCACCGCACTATGTGTGCAGCAGCGACGGGTACACACCTTTTGGCGCCCCAGCCTGTGAGGAGTCGCTCCTGCCCTCCGCCTCGATCGCCTCCTGCGCCGCAGCCGGCGCTGATCTGGCAGTGGACAAGACCGGCCCCGCCACCGTCACCGCCGGTGACCTGCTCACCTACACTATCACCGTGCACAACAACGGCCCCTTAGACGCCCTCAACGTTGTCCTCACCGATACCCTCCCCTACGGTATCCTCCCCCTCAGCCCGCTCACCTACACCCTCGGCGACATCGCCGCCGGGGATGCCATCACCGTCGAGGTCGTCGCCCAGTCTGATCCCAATGCCTGTTACGAAGGCAAGGTCAACAACTTTGTCGAAGTAGCATCCGACACCCCCGACCTCGACCCCACCAACAACAACGACGAGTGGGGCACCATCATCCTCAGCCAGGCCAGCCTGACCATCGCCAAGCTCTCCAGCCCCGACCCGGCAACCGCCGGCGGCCTCGTCGATTTCACCCTCACCATCACCAACACTGGCCCCGGCTGCGCCAGCGATGTGATCGTGATCGACGAGTTGGGCTACACCAGCAACCCGCCCGACCTGGTCATGGAGGATTACAGTACCTTGAGCACCCAGGGATCAGGCCCCCTGGCTGGCTACTGGTACTCCTGCTCCAGCGGCGGCGCCTGCCAGCGTGCCGAGCCGATGCCCTCCGGCACCGTCGACACCATCACCCTCACCCTGCGTATCCCGGCAGATTCTCAGCCGGGTGCATACATCAACTTCGCCGATGTGATCTGGGACTCGGGCAGCGACAACACACCAACCTTCTGGAATGTGATCGCTGAAGCCGACCTCTCCATCGCCAAGGGGGTCATCAAGGACGAGATCTGCCTCGGGTCCTACGGCTTCTACGAGCTCGTCGTCACCAACGGCGGCCCCTCCGACGCCCAGAACGTGGTCGTGAGCGACACCCTCCCCGCCGAGCTGCTCTTTGGCGGCGGCAGCCCCGAGTGCTCGGAGGCGGCTGGCGTGGTCACCTGCAACGCCGGTACGCTGGCAGCGGGTGCCAGCGCCGACTTCCTCATCGCCTTTAATATCACTCCAACCGTCATCGGCGGCACAATCATCACCAACACCGCTTCTGTATCCAGCGCAACCTCCGACCCCAGCCCCCTGTCCAACACCAGCAACCCGGCCACCTTCACCGCCGTGCAGTGCTCCCTGCCCGAGGCGGATATGGCAATCATCAAGACCGTGGACCCGATCAATGTCGTTGCCGGCGAGGAGCTCACCTTCACCCTCACCATCACCAACAACGGTCCGCACGCCGCAGAGGATGTCACCGTCCAGGATCTCTTCTTGCAGCCGCTGGAGATCGTGTCCCTCGCTATCGACCCCCTGGTATGGAGCTGCGATGGCGGCCTCAGCTGCATCCGCCAGGAGGCGATGCCCTCCGGCGCCAGCGAGACGATCACCCTCGTTGTCCGCCTGCCCTCCGATGTGATCCCAGGCGATTACACCAACACCGCCTTTGTCAACGCCGCTAACCCCGATCCAGATACCAGCGATAACTGGGCAGAGGCACCTTACGCGGTGACCGCCCAGCCAGTCCTCTCCATTGCCAAGACCGCCCTGGCTGCTGAAATGATCGCTGGCGGCGACCCTGTGCAGTACAGCATCCTGGTGACCAATGACGGCCCCTCCGACG
>JAFGBV010000240.1 GCA_016932955.1 Anaerolineales bacterium
GCGCCTTGCCGGCGGGCATAGTCGATCAGCGACTGCAAGTTATCCAGCAGGGCTTGCGCTTTGTAAATGGGAGTCGGGCGATCAAACAAGGCTTGCTGGACGTCGATAACCAGCAGAGCAAATGGATGCGTGTGCTCGGACATTCAAGATTCCTTTATGGATCAGAGTGATGTTCAGCAAAACGAGAGGCGCACTATTTAAAGGCTTGCGGTCGGCGTTTGCGCAGCTCGTCCGCCAGGCTGCCCTTAGGCCAGCCCTTGAAATCGCTCAAGGTAAAGAAATTGAGGATTTCCTTGCTCTCGATGCCGCTGATCTGGCGCATCTCTTTATAGATCAAGATATCAGACTTGAAGATAATCAGGCTGGTGTAATGGCGCACATTTTCCACCTTATCCCAGGGGACAATCTTCAATTTGCCAGGCCAGCGACGCTCGCCGACACCCTCATCCGATATGACCAGATAGCTCAAGAAAAACTGGCCGACACCCCACACCAGAATCCCGGTCATCAACACACCGCCAGCTATCACCGCCAACCGCAGCCATAGCGGCACCAGTTCAACACCTGGATTAACCAGTGAGCGGACAGCCTGCAAGAGGGTGATCACAGCTAAAACAATGAGCGGCCAATGCTGAAGCCGCCACCAGGCAAAGTGATATTTCTTCATCATCGGTGGTCTCCTTAGGAACGATGCTGCGGCCAGTTTCAGATATAATGTGTGAGAACCGCATAGCGCTACCAATATACAACAAGCATGCTGTAAAGTCAATGCGCCCTAACTTCTTCCATCACCTGCACCCACCCACCATCCCTGCCCCACAGGCGCGCCTGCGCTACACCCTGGGCGCGGGTGGATTGGCTGTCTTCTTTACGCTCGTCACAGGGGTAACCGGCGCGCTGGAGATGTTCTATTACGTGCCCACACCAGAGGGTGCCGGGCTTTCGATCCAGCAATTGACCTTCCTGGTGCCCTTTGGCGGGCTGGTGCGCAACCTGCACTACTGGTCGGCGCAGCTACTGGTGATTTTCAGCGCGCTGCATTTGCTGCGAGTGGTTTTCACAGCCGCATACGGACGGCCGCGGCGCTTCAACTACCTGCTCGGGTTGGGGTTGCTTGTCCTGGTACTGCTGTTCGACTTCACCGGCTATGGCCTCCGCTGGGATGAGGGGGTGCGCTGGGCGCTGGTGACCGGCACCAATTTAGTGCGCTCTATTCCCCTCTTGGGTGCGCCGCTCTATGCACTGATCGTGGGCAGCGAGCAGCCCGGCGCAGCTATGTTGACCCGCTTCTACGCCTGGCATATCTTCGGGTTGACCCTGCTGCTGGCGATCCTGGGCGTCTGGCACTTGTTCCGCGTGCGCCGCGACGGCGGGATTGCCGTACCGCCGCCCGAGCTTCGCACCGACCCCGAGCGCATCACCCGCTTCGAGCTGGTGCGCCGCGAGGTGCTGGCGATGCTGGTCGGCGGAGCGCTGCTGCTCCTGCTGGCGATCTTCATCCCCGCTCCGCTGGCCGCGCCGATCGGTGATATGAATGCCCCTGGGGGAGAACCGCGCGCCCCCTGGTTCTTCCTGTGGGTGCAGCAGATGCTGGCGTGGGGCAGTCCCTTCCTGTTTGGCGTGCTGATCCCGCTGGGCATCCTGCTCCTCCTGGCGCTGATCCCTTATGCCCTGCCCAATCCAAAACCGGCTGAGCTGGGGCGCTGGTTTCCTGCCTCGGGACGCGCCGCACAGATCATCGCTGTTATCCTGACACTGCTGGTGCTGGGATTGACGCTTGCCAGGGCATCGGCTGGACAACCATGACATTGAGACGCTGGATATTTACCGTTTCATTGTTACTTCTCCTGGCATTGCTGGCGGCAGGTTGGCAGGAAGCACGGCGCGTGCAGCCTGTGGCTTTGACACCCACACTGACAGGCGAGGCGGAATACTGCCTGAGCTGCCATGCGGACCTGCCGGAGATCAGCCCATCCCACCCGCTGGAGACGTTCGGCTGCGTGCTCTGCCACGGCGGCGAGCGGCTGGCGTTGGACGCCGACCTGGCGCACAGCACGATGCGCGGGGGACGCAACCCATCTGAGTTCAGCGTGGTGGAGGCTTCCTGCGGCGGCGAACAATGCCATTCCGGCGCGGCAAGCGAGAACCGCGACCATATCCAACGCGCCCTGACCAGCGTCCAGTCCACCTATGCGGGGGCAATCGCCAATATCCGCTTCACCTTCGGTGCACAGGCAGACCTGACGCCTATTTATGGGATTCGCTCCATTCAGGATGAACAGGTCATTTCACCCAAGGCGATCGCCTCACTACAGACCTTCGACCCTGCCGCGGAAAGCTCACCAGCGGTGCAAAAGTTTGGCGAGAACTGCCTGGACTGCCATCTTTGGGCACAGCCGCCGGAAGGCCGCGAGTATGCCCGCCTGAGCGGCTGTGCTGCCTGCCATACACCCACCGCCGGGGTGGACATTACCCCGGGTAACACGCAACTGCACCGCCTGACCACCTCCATTAGCTATGCGCAATGCAACACCTGTCACAACCGC
>JAFGBV010000241.1 GCA_016932955.1 Anaerolineales bacterium
GACCGGGACAAGCTGGTGCAAAAGGCGATCGAGCTGATCAGGGGCTCGCGCACTACCAGCGCCTCGCTCCTGCAGCGCCGGCTGCACATCGGCTACCCGCGGGCTGCGCGCCTGATGGATGAGCTGGAGGAAATGGGTATCGTGGGGCCTTCGCAGGGGGGCGGACGAGAGCGCGATGTGCTGCTGGATCAAGAAGAAGAGGAATCGTAAGGGCAGGGGAAGGGGGATGGTTAAATTTCCTTGACATTCCCCCCGCCATGCGATAGCATAGGTTTTCACGCAGCCATCCCCTGGAAAGGCGTCTTCATTTCGTGCAACGATTGACCGAACAACCACAACCCCTCACCCTTACCGACCAACTGCGCGTGCGCCTGAAAGGATGGATTGATCCATTCGGGGCGTTCTTCAACCGCCTGGGCATCCACCCCAATACGATGACCATCCTCGGGCTAGCGGGGAATATTATCGGCGCCATCTTTCTATCCCAGGGTAGGATGACGATTGGCGGGCTGTTCGTGCTGGCGATGGGGCCGGTCGATGCATTGGATGGCACGATGGCGCGTTTGCGTGGCGAGCCCACTGCCTTTGGCGCTTTTGTCGATTCGGTCACGGACCGCTATTCGGAACTGGTGATCTTCGGCGGCTTGCTGTATTACTTTATGCGCCAGAGCGACTGGCTCTCGGCTATGGCAGTATTTGGGGCGGCGTCGGGGTCGGTGCTGGTCTCTTACATCCGGGCGCGGGCTGCCTCCCTGGGCTATGACACCAAAATTGGCATTCTCTCGCGCTTCGAACGCTTTGCCGTGCTGGTGCCCTGCCTGCTGTTCAATATTCCCCACATCGCAGTATGGATCATTGCAGTGCTGGCGAATTTCACCGCCTTGCAGCGCATCTGGGATGTGCGCCGCCGCGCCCGTAAAGATATGGCTGGGCGCTAACCTGGTCTGACGAGGTAGACATGGAAACTGGATTCTATATTGGCAAGTTGTTCATCCGTTACTACGGCATTATCCTGATGCTTGGCGCAGTCGCTGCGGCTTTTCTCTCTGAATACCTGGCGCGCCGCCGCAAGCTGAATAGTGAGTTCGTGTGGGATGCGCTGATCTGGCTTTTGATCGGCGGGGTGATTGGGGCGCGGCTGTGGCATATCTTCACGCCGCCGCCTTCAATGCTGGTGCTTGACCCAAGCACTGGCGAGCTGGTGAACCCCTATTTTGCCGGGGGGACGATCCGCATCCTGGACATGCTCAACACCCGCCAGGGAGGGCTGGGCATCCCTGGGGCGGTGATCGGTGGGGGGCTGGCGCTGTACCTGTACACGCGGCGCAAGAAGATGAGCTTTTTGATGTGGGCGGATATAGCCGCCCCGGCTGTGGCGCTGGGGCAGGCAATTGGCCGCTGGGGAAACTTCATCAACCAGGAGCTGTACGGCGCGCCGAGCGATCTGCCCTGGGCAATCAAGATCGCGCCTGCTTACCGCCTGCCAGAGGTGGCGCAGTATGAAACCTTCCACCCGCTTTTCCTTTATGAATCGCTGTGGAACCTGGCGAACATGGGGTTGCTGCTGTGGATGGGCAGCAAGCTGACGCACCGCCTGAAGGAGGGCGACCTGCTGCTCACTTACTGCGTTGTTTACCCGGTGGGGCGTTTCTTTTTCGAATTCCTGCGCATCGATGCGCCGCAGATCGGCAGCCTGAACACGAACCAGACTGCGATGGCAATCGTGGCTGTGGTAGCAGCAGCGCTGTTGATCTGGCGCCACCGCAAGCCAACCCAGCCGGAAACGCCGGCGGCCGAACTGGCAGAAGACGCTCCCGAAGGGGAATAGACCACTGGTGTATAGTTTACTTATTGGTTGCAACCCAAACGAATGATCATTACCCGAGGATTAAGCAAATATTTTGATGATTTCCTCGCCGTGGACGGTGTGGATTTACAGGTGGAGGCAGGGGAAGTGCTGGCTCTGCTGGGGCCAAACGGCGCAGGGAAAACAACCACTGTGCGCATGCTCACTTCTATTCTGCGACCTTCGAGCGGGACTGCCAGGGTGGCGGGGTACGACGTGGTGCGCGAGGCGGAACAGGTGCGCGCCTCGGTGGGGGTGCTCACCGAGCAGCACGGGCTGTATGGGCGGATGCGCGCCGAGGAATACCTGGATTTCTTCGGCAAGATCTACCGCATGACCCCGGAGGCCAGGAAGCGCCGGACGGACGAGCTGCTGGAACAGTTTGGTCTGGGCGAAGAACGCAAGCGCCGGATCGGGGAATATTCGAAAGGCATGCGCCAGAAACTAGCCCTGGCTCGCGCCTTGCTCCATGACCCGGTCGTGCTGCTGCTGGACGAGCCCACCTCTGCCATGGACCCTGAAAGCTCCCGCCTGGTGCGGGATGCAATCCATGGGCTGCGCTCTGCACAACGGTCAATCATCATCTGTACTCACAACCTGGCGGAGGCGGAGGAATTGGCCGACCAGATAGCGATCATCCGCCGCGGGCGGATCATCGTGCGCGGCACGGTGGAAGCGCTGAAGGATGCGCTGCTGGGCTCGCCGGAGTATGAGGTGCGCCTGGGTGGGGATGGGGGGGCTTCGTGCATGCCTGAGATTGTTGCCATCACCGGCAGCGGTCCGGGTTGGATTCGCTACCGCACCGATGCGCCGGATGAAACAAATCCGCGAGTGATGCGCTACCTGGTGGAGGGTGGCATCCCGGTGGTGGAGCTGCGCCAGGTGCCGCGCAGCCTGGAGCGCATCTACTTGCAGGCCATCGCTGCCCCGGAAGAAGGGGAGGTGATCCATGCTGGATAAGCTGCGCCCTGCCCTGATCGTCACCAGCCGCGAAATAAAGGATCAACTGCGCGATTGGCGGATCATCTTCCCGGTGGTGGTGCTCACCATTTTCTTCCCCGGGCTGATGAATTATACAGCCGGCCGGGTGGTCAACTTTGTGGAGCAGTACGGCGCCAACCTGATTGCCGAGCGTTTCATCCCTTTCTTGCTGATGATTGTGGGCTTCTTCCCCATCACGGTGTCGCTGGTTATCGCGCTGGAGAGCTTCTCTGGCGAGACAGAGCGGCGCAGTATTGAACCCTTGCTGAGCAGCCCGCTAAGCGATTGGCAGCTTTACCTGGGGAAACTGCTCGCCTCGCTGATCGGCCCGCTGGCGGCATCTTATTTGGGCATTGCGGTGTACTTGCAGGGCATGTACCGCAACGCGTTGTGGCGGCCGGAGTTGTCTTTCTTGCTGCTTATTGTCTGCCTAACGGCGGTGCAGGCGCTGGTGATGGTCAGCGGGGCGGTGGTTGTTTCGACGCAAACGACCTCGGTGCGAGCGGCCAACTTGCTCTCGTCGTTCATCATTGTCCCGATGGCTTTGCTGCTGCAAGGTGAGAGCGTGGTGATGCTCTACGCGGATTATGATGTGTTGTGGTGGGCGGTGATCGGACAGGCGGTGTTGGCGAGCCTGCTGATCCGAATGGGGATTGCGCACTTCAACCGCGAGGAGCTGCTGGGCCGCGAGCTCGACACGCTCAACTTCCGCTGGATGTGGCGGGTGTTCTGGCGCGCTTTCCTGGGGCAGGCGCGCACGATCGGGGAATGGTTCAGCAAAGAGCTGCCCCAAACACTGCGCCGCCTGCGTATGCCGATGGGCCTGATGACGCTGATGATCGTGGCGGGGATGCTGATCGGCATCATCGGCGTCAAAAGCATGCAGATCGATCCCGATGTGCTCAATCTGGATGAATTGGAAAAGCTCAACACGCAATTTTTGGAAAACTTTCGCCAGCTTGGCTTTTTCACGGTTGGCGGGGTGGTGGCTATCTGGCTGCACAACCTGCGGGCGGTGGCAATCGCCTCCGTTGCGGGGGTGTTCACCTTTGGCGTGCTGGGGGTTTTATTTCTGGTGCTACCGCTGAGCCTGATCAGCTTCCTGGCGGGTGCGGCCTCGCTGGGGGGCATCAACCCCCTCACCTTCATGGTTGCCTTCACCATGCCACATGGGATTTTTGAAATCCCTGCCATGATCCTGAGCGGTGCAGCCATCCTGCAGATCGGGGCGACGATGCTGACCCCGGCGAAAGGGCAGACGATCGGCGAGGCCTTCTTGAGGGCACTTGCCGATTGGTTCCGCGTCGCTTTAGCGTTGATTGCACCGCTTTTCCTGGCGGCTTCTTTCCTGGAGGTTTTCCTCTCGCCCCAAGTGGCTGTCATGCTCTTGGGAGGCAGTTAATTTCTATGATCTGGTGAGGAAATTTATGCCGAAACTGATCATCCTGGGCACAGCGAGTGCTATTTCTGATGAGGGTCACGAAAACACCCATATGGTGCTGGTGGGTGAGAAAGACACCGTGTTGATCGACTGTGTGAGCAACCCGATGGTGCGCCTGCGCCAGGCGCGGGTGGATTTCAACGACATTTCGCATATGATCCTGACGCACTTCCACCCCGACCATGTTTCGGGGGTACCTCTGTTGCTGATGGATATGTGGCTGATGGGCTTTCGCAAGAACCTGAACATCTACGGGTTGCATCACACGCTGGACCGGGTTGAGGGGGTGATGGGCTATTACGATTGGGCGCACTGGCCGGATTTCTTCCCGGTGGCATTTCACCGCCTGCCGCACCGCGAAAAGACGCCGGTGCTGGAGACCGAAGAGTTCCGCATCTTCGCTTCGCCGGTGCGGCACCTGATCCCCACAATCGGGCTGCGGATCGAATCCCTGCGCAGCGGCAAGGTGATCGCCTATTCGTGCGATACGGAACCTTGCCCGGCTGTGATCGACATGGCAGCGGGGGCAGATGTGCTGATCCACGAGGCCGGCGGGGCCTCGCCGGGGCACACCTCTGCTGGGCAAGCGGGAGGAATCGCGCGGGAGGCGGAGGCGAAATCGCTATACCTGATCCATTACTCACCCACGGCTTCGAACCTGGCGCAGATGGTGGAGCAAGCGGCGCAGATCTTCCAGGGACCGGTCGCCCTGGCGCAGGATTTGATGGAATTGGAGTTCTAGGGGGGGTTACCAGCCGTCGACAAACGGTACCCATTCCAGGTTATCTTTGAGATGCCGCCCGAAGATGTAGGCGGCGGAAGCTGGCGGCTCGGCGGGTTGGCGGAGGAGGCGCATCTGAGCCTGCTCCAGGCTGCGTCCGCCTTTGCGGTGGTTGCAGGAGGGGCAGGCGGCGACCAGGTTTTCCCAGGAATGCCCGCCGCCATGCGAGCGGGGCACGATATGGTCAACGGTGAGCGTGAGGGTACGCTTGCCGCAGTATTGGCAGACATACTCGTCGCGTCGCAGCACCTCGCGCTTGGTGAGCTTGACGCGCGGGCGGGGGCGGCGCACCATCTTCTCCAAGCGGATGACCGAGGGGCGGGGAAAAGATTGGGAAACGGTTTTGATCTCCCCGCGGCCGTTGAGGATCAGGGTTGCCCGGCCAGCCAGCATCAGGGCGATGGCACGGCGCGTTTCGCAGATGTTGATTGGCTCAAAATTGGCATTGAGCACTAATACCGGCGCCTGCAAGGTTGCCTCCTGGATAACAGGGGAAATTATAGCACGCCTTTACCACCCGCCAAGACCCCAAAATCGATTTTCTGCTTGTGGTATAATCTGCGCATGCTGAGGTCGCCTGTACCCCCATCCTACGCTTATTATCCACGCAAGTGACCCCCCTCTGTGGCAGTATGGGCGCGCCCTCCACAGAGGGCGCGTTTCTGTTGATGCACCTGCCTTGCCGGGGGCGCTCAGCACCCAATTCACGTGCAGGAGAGAACGATGAACACCCCCAAAAGCCAGATGACTATCGACGAACAGGTTGCCTTCTTGATGCAGGGCACCGAATATGGCGATGAAGAGCTGAAAAAAGCCATGGCAGAAGAGCTACGCCAGCGCCTGATCGAAGCCGAAAAAGAAGGTCGCCCCCTGCGCGTCTACTGCGGCTACGATCCCGTCAGGCCTGATCTCCACATCGGTCACACGATCACCATGCGCAAACTGCGCCAATTCCAGGAGTTAGGCCACCAGGTGATCTTCCTGATCGGCAACTACACCTCACTGATCGGCGACCCGTCCGATAAAGACGGCTTGCGCCCCATCCTCAGCCCGGCGCAGGTGGCGGAGAATGCCACCTCTTACGCTGAGCAAGCTTTTCGCGTGCTGGACCGTGAAAAGACCCAGGTACGCTACAACGCCGACTGGCTCTCGGAGCTGAGCTTCGCCGAGCTGATCCGCCTGTGCTCGAATTTTACCGTGCAGCAGTTCGTCTCGCGCGAGAACTTCAAGCTGCGCTGGGAAAAGGGTGACCCGATCCACTTGCACGAGATGTTCTACGCGGTGATGCAGGGGTACGATGCTTACGCGCTGCGCGCCGATGTGCAAGTGGGCGGCACCGACCAGCTCTTCAACATCGCTACTGCAGCGCGCAAGATCATGACCTCCCTGGGAGAGAAGCCTAACATTGCCATCCTGGTTGATATCCTCCCCGGTACGGATGGCGAGATCCGCATGAGTAAATCGCTGGGCAACCACATCCCCATCAGCACTACAGCCGAAGATATGTACGGCAAAGTTATGAGCGTGCCGGATAAGGCCATGCCGCTCTATCGCCGCCTTGCCACCCGTTGGACGGCAACTGAGATCGAGGCGATGGAGAAAGATCTTGCCGAAGGCAAGCTGCACCCGCGGGACGCCAAAATGCGCCTGGCGCGCGAGATCACCGAGATCTTCCATGGTTTGCAGGAGGCTGCCAATGCGGAGCAGGCTTTCGTACGCATCTTCCAGCAAGGGTCGATTCCTGAGCAGATGCCTGAATACACCCTTCAAGCCGGGCAGACGGTGCTGGAGGTGCTGCTGGAGAGCAAGCTGGTAGCATCCAGGAGCGAGGGCCGCCGCTTGATGGAGCAGAACGGTGTGCGCCTGGATGGCGAAACGCTGAGCGACCCAAACATGATCTTCCCGCACTTGGGCGTGCTGCAGGCAGGGAAGCGCCGCTTTGTGAGAGTGATCTGAGTTTTTAGCCTGTATGCGGCTTTGCTGCGTGCAGGCGAAAAAATAATGCAACCCGCCCGGCTCGATTTTCGTATACAATAGATGATGAATGACGAGAGGAGAGCACGATGAGCGACCAACCATCCCCGGAAAGCGAGCGCCCCGCCAGCGAGATCGTTGAAGAACTGCGCATGCTGGGGCAGAACATCAAAGATGCGCTGAGCACTGCCTGGCAGAGCGACGAGCGCAAGAAGGTTTCCCAAGAGATTGAAACTGGCCTGGCCGAATTGGGCACCCAGCTCAGCCAGGCGGCAAAGGATTTTGCCGATTCACCCACAGGACAGACGCTGAAAGCCGATGTGGAAGATTTCAACCAGCGCCTGCGCAGCGGCGAAGTGGAAAGCAAAGTGCGCAACGAGGTGCTGGGAGTTTTGCGCACGGTAAACCTGGAGTTCCGGAAAGCCACCCAGCGCAGCAGCCAGGCGGAAGCGGCGAACCCGCAGGATGAGACCGCCCATGATGTATAATGAGGGGTAGTTCTGGATAGCGAGAAAGAAGGAGGGATTATGAAGTGGATCACCTTGGAGACAAGAGCCGGCGAGCCGATCAAAGC
>JAFGBV010000242.1 GCA_016932955.1 Anaerolineales bacterium
AGCGCGTGCCCTCCGCCTCGCCGCCGGCGCCCCCCCCGCCGAGACCCAGCCAGAGCAGCCCCCCGCCGCCCAAACCCTCATCCCCACCGCGCCCGCCAAAGCCGCAGAGCCACCCGCCCCCAAGCCCAAGCCGCGCACCCTTCGCGTGTGGGATGTGATGCCCTTCACCCTGCCCTGCATCCTGGTTGCAGCGGTGCTCCTGGTAGGAATTGCCTCGCTGATCGGCATCGGATTACGCAAAGTTCTACATACAGCTACCCCGGAGGCGATCAGCGGGCCCTTCCAGCCCATCAGCACCATCCCGCTCCCCACCGCACCGCTGGAAACCAGCGCCGCCCACGGCATGCCCACCCCAGAAAGCGGTCTCTTCCCCACCGCCGCCCCCGCCCCCAATTACACCCCCGCCCCCCTCCCGCCCATGCCCCAGCCCGAAACCTGCGCTGCCGAAAGCCCTGCCTTCTGGCACTGGCAGATCGGCGGCGAGCAGCCCAACAGCATCTTCTTTACAGATGAGAACACCGGCTACGCCGTCAGCGAGCCCAACATCCTGCTTGTCACCACCGATGGCGGCGCCTCCTGGCAATCCTATTACCTGGATGCCCCCGTTCCCCTGGGGGCAATCTTCTTTGCTGATCAAGAAACCGGCTGGGTAGCGGGGAATGGCGGCTTCCTCGCCCGCACCACCGATGGCGGCCTCACCTGGACCCAGCAAGCCAGCGGTGTCCAGGCCGACCTCTTCACCCTGCTCTTCCTCGACGCCTCCACCGGTTGGGCAGGCGGCTCGAACGGCACCCTGCTCTACACCACCGATGGCGGCATCACCTGGCGCAGCGGCGCCACCGCCCAGCAGGGCGACGTGGTCTCCATCTCCTTCATCGATGCCCAGCACGGCTACATCGCCATCCTCGTCGACGGCGGTCCTTCCAACTTCGTGTTGGAAACAAACGACGGCGGCGCCTCCTGGGCAGACACCCAGAACTGGGTCTCTGTCGCAGAAGATGTCTTCGCTGCAGAGGGACAGCCGGTTTGGGTGGCAGGCGGCTGGGTGCACGGTGCCATCTGGAAAACCCTCGGTCACGGCACCAACACCAATGTCGTCGATTTCGTCGCCGGATCTTGCAGCAGCAGCCACTTCAAGGAGATCCTCTTCAGCGATCCCCAGCACGGCTGGGCAGTCGGCGATTGCGGCCTGGCCCTCGCCACCAGCGATGGCGGCGACTCCTGGGCCCCCATCGACATCCCCCAGAATGTCTCCTGGATCACCATCCAGCAGGTTGCCGCGCAAAAACTCGTCCTGGCAGGCTATGGCATTTCCTCTGGCGGCATCCTCAGCCTGCACTCCTCCGACGGCGGCATCACCTGGCAATCAGCCGTTCCCGACTCGTCCGCCCCTGCCCAAACTGCCCCCCGCCTGGCAGTGATCGATGTGGATTTCAGCGATGCCTGGTTCGGCTGGGTCGTCGCCATCAGCCAGCATTACAGCACAGAAGAGAGCAGATGGCTCATGTCCACCCGCGACGGCGGCAATACCTGGGATGCCTTCCCCCTCCCCGGCAGCAGCGTCAGCCAGTTAGTGTTCGTCGATCCCTTGCGCGGCTGGGCCATCGGTGCGGCAGGTCTGCTTGCGCGCACGGATGATGGCGGACAGACCTGGCAGATCCAGTCCCTAATCTTCTCCCAAAACTGGCACACCCTCGACTTCTTCGACCGCCAATACGGCTGGGTGATCTCCGCCCACACCGGTGATGGCGCCTGCCAGGAATATAACTTCACCGACCCCGGCGCCCTCACCCTCTTCCGCACCCGCGACGAAGGCGCCACCTGGGAAGGCCCAATCTGCATTCCCGTCCCCGGTGCAATGGTGGATGCCTATTACACCTACGCCCCCAACCAACCCCTCCTGGGCATGCAATTCCTCGACCAGAATACCGGCTACATCGTCGGTGCGCAAGGGGTGATCCTCAAGACCTCCGATGGCGGCCTCACCTGGACTCAGCAAACCAGCGGCGTGGCGGTCAACCTCACCGCTCTCTACTTCCACGATGCCTCAACCGGCTGGGCCATTGGCGAGAGCGGCGTGTTGCTGTCCACAAGCGACGGCGGCCTCACCTGGACCCAGCAGCGCCTGGGCAGCGAGACCCTGGTCGACATTCACTTTATCGATGCGCAAAACGGCTGGGTGGCTGGCGGGCCTACCAACAACTCGACGCTTTATCATACCGCCGACAGCGGTCTCACCTGGCAGGAGATGCCCCTGGATACCATCGCCTATGGCGAGCTGTGTGCGCTCACCGCCATCGACACCTCGCACCTCTGGCTGGGCACCGGAAGCGGCCTGCGCGCCTACGCCCCTGCCTGCACTGCGGCCTCCACGCCATAAAATCCCCCTCCCGCCTTCCATCTCACGGGCATCAGCGCCAAAGTTTGAGCATGGCCTGCCCAACCCGCAAAGCAGGTTATCCTTCACCAAGCGCCATGCGCCGTGTTCTTCCTGCTCACCACCCTTGAATAACTAATCTTCTTCAACGACCGTCGCAATTGCTGCTGCAATCTCCTGCACCGTTTGCATTACAGGATCTGTGATCGCCTGGCTGAAAAGCCTCTCATTGACATACCGGTCGGCAAGCTTACGCTCATCACGCAAAAATACCCCATCCAGCAGATTGCAGGCTCGCACCAGGCTAAGAAGAACGAGATCTCGTGTCTCAAATTCATCCTGGGCGAGAACAATGCCGCGCAGCCGTTTATTCACCAGGAATTTTGTCGAGGCTTTGATATCCGGCTGGAGAGGCGAAGGAATAACCCAAACAAGGCGTTCCTCATCCTGCGTAAAGACACCCTTTTGGATCAGGCTCTCGATAATCTTCCCCTGTAATTTCTCTGTCCTTTGGCTGAGCGCGTTGATCCAATAACCGAACTTACGTTCCTTCTCCGCTTCCTTCAGCACGCCAAGGATCTTATTGAGCACTTCATCCTGCACCTCGCCATCCTCAGTCAATTGCACCCGGTGATTATTCGTGGCGCAGATCTTCCCCGCCAATGCCAGCTCAGCCAAAATAGCGCCCCCTAATCCTGTTTTTAAGCGATCCGAAGCCCCTCCCAAGAAAGTGCCTTTGGCTTCGTGAATAGAAAGTAGAAGAAGTTCTTCAGGCAGCGTGAACATTTGTTTATCCTCTTTTTTCCAGTAATTGTATTGGTGTCAAACTGATTATAACCTACTTGACATCCCCTCAACAATCAGGTAATATATAGCCAGACTACGCATAGTCTAACTACGTATCAGGAGATACCATGCAAGCGCAAGACCACCTGCCCCTCACCGAAACCACCCTCTTCATCCTCCTCAGCCTCGCCGCCACGCCCAAGCACGGCTATGCCATCATCAAAGAAGTAGAGGCCATGTCCGCCGGAAGAGTCGTCCTCGCCACCGGCACCCTCTACAGCGCCCTGCGCCGCCTGCTCGAAGACGGCTGGATCGAGCGGGTCGAAGATGCCCCTCCCCAAAACGGCAGCCTGGAGCGCAAGCGCTACCGCCTCACCGATTTCGGGCGTAAGATCTTAGACCTCGAATCCGAACGGCTGAAGACCCTGGTCAGCCTCATCTCCGTTCGCAGCGATGCGGGTGGATGATGGAAACCTCCCCGCAAATCCCCCACAATCTGCTCCAGCGCACGTTTGCCAGCCTGTTGGGCTTGTACCCGCCCCGTTTTCGCCGCAAATTTTCCGTAGAGATCTACGAGATCCTCTTGCAGCGCATCGATGAAGCCGCCAGCGATGGCAGAGGCGCATGGCTTAGCGCCGCGCTGCGCGAACTAGCCGCCCTGGCTTGCTCCGTGATGATGGAACAATGGCACGAGCATTGGAGTCGAAAGGATAAACGCATGGACTCACAAGACTCGCTCACCACCCCTGAGGGCGGCGGCGCTCTCTTGCAAGCAGCCGGGATCCCCGGGGCGGGCACCCCGGCGCCCAGCCCACTGTGGGTTGCCGGCTGGGCGCTGCTCACCACCCTCATCTTCCCGGCAGCCGCATTCGTCAGCCCCATCATCGCCATCCTCTTCCTGTCCCTGCTCAACCTCAGCGTCAGCCTCGGGGCCTGGTCTTCAGTCCCTGGTCTCTCGCTGCAAATCTTCGGCTTTGCCACCGCCATCGCCCTGGGGGTCGCCGCCGTCCAATCCCTGCTCCTGCGCCGCTACCTGCCGAAAACAGGGGCATGGTTTTCCCTCACCGCAGGCAGCCTCTTCCTTGCTGGTCTAGCAGCGCTTTGGGTAATCGGCGCCCCGCCTTCTCCCTGGCTTGTCGCCCTCTTCTTCCTCGGGGCTGGTCTGCTGCTCGGTTTGGCGCACTGGCTCTATCTGCACACGCGCCTGCCCAAGGCTGCCTGGATCATCCTCGTCGACGTGCTGGCAGTCGCTTCTCTCCTCCTGACCCCCACCTATTTCACTTCCATTTTCGATATGCTCGGGCTCTGGGTGCTCCTTCTCCCCGGGACGATCACCGGGCTGGGCATCTGGTTCCTGCTCTGGCGGGTGCAGCCCGCCGAGCTCCCTGCTAACCCCTGGGCAGAGCGCAAGAAAGAACGACTGGCGCAACGCATCACCCGCCTGGTGGCAGGGTCAACCCTGCTCATCGCCTTCTTCTACTTCGCCATTTGGGCTTACGCTGCCTCACAGCTCGCCCTCGCCAAAGAGGCAGGTATCTATCCTACCATCGAAGAAGCCATCATCGGCAGCCACATGGACGGCTGGGGAAGCGCCAAGGTGATCGCTGTCAGCCCCACGCACGCCGGGCCCAACCGTGGCGATGGCAGCCAGCCCCACGTCTGGTTCGGCACCGCCACGGTGACTTTCGACCGCGTCCCCGAAGGCTGGCACACCAACCAATACGCTACCGGCAACTTTTACATCCATGTCCGCGATGGCTGGGTCTTTGTCGGCGAAAGCACCTTCCCTGAGTTCATCGGCTGGGTGATGGAGCTGTACCACATGGAGGGCGTCAGCTCGCCATAACAATAAGGAAGCCAAAATGCGCAGATCGTTGACAACTGCTCTCCGTCATAACCCTATCCTGCTGATCCCGTTCATGGTGATCCTGTGCTCGCTGCTGCCCCTCGCAGAGGAAATCATCTATGGATTAGCCAACCCCTGGCAAGCACTTCCCCCGCCGCCCTCCGCGCCGGTGGAATTATTGGGCACGGGCAGCGCCTTGGGGCACAACGTTCATTTGATCGAAGAAGATGGGCAGGTGCAGGGCGATGTGTACATCCTGGCAGAAGACGGCCTGGTGTACCATTTTGAAGAATACGATGATGTCTGGCGCCAAGGTCAGGCGAGCCACGTCGCCGCGCGAGTGCTCTGCAACACCACCGGGTCATGGCTGTCGCGCAAGCAGGGCGAGTGTGTGCAGGGGAACGAGGAGGTCCCCAGCCCCACCGTCGTGCACCGTTTCCTACTCGATCAGCATGGCGTGCTGTGGCACTGGAAACAAATCCCCAGCCTATGCCCCTCCTCGCCGTTCTGCGGGCTGAGCGGTCTGCTCATCGGCCTCTTACTCGCCATTGCCCTGGCAGCCGGCAACCGCCAAAAATCCCGCCCCCCCCCCCCCCCCCCCCCCCCCCCCCCC
>JAFGBV010000035.1 GCA_016932955.1 Anaerolineales bacterium
CGACGCCTTTACTGAACTGGGCGGCTCAAGCTACCCTCTGGGTACATTGACCGGAATGCATGAGAAAAAAGGTGGCGGTAAGAGTTGCCGTCACCTTTTTTCTTTAACAGGCTATTCGAAGACCTTAACCCGATTGCGGCCTGAATTCTTAGCAGAATATAGGGCCTTGTCAGCGTGTGCTAATAGCACATCGATATCTTTGCAGCCCTCATCGTAAGCCGCGACTCCTAAGCTGATGGTGAGAGGCCCATTGCCCGTATCGAATTTTTCTTGCAAAACCCCTCGGCGCAAGCGTTCAGCAACGATGGCGGCATTGGATATATCAGTGGAAGGCATCAGGATGATGAATTCTTCCCCTCCGTAGCGTCCGATGATGTCCACATCGCGCAGGCTCGTGCGGCAGCGTCGAGCAATCGATTGCAAAACCTGATCGCCGGTTGGATGCCCGTAAGTGTCATTGACGCGTTTGAAATGATCGACATCAAATAAAATCACCGACAGCGGCTGGTGGTAACGATTAGCTCGTTCAACTTCCTCATTAGCACGTATGAAGAAATGGCGACGGTTAAACACACCGGTCAGGGAATCATGAGTCGCTAATTCTTGGATCTCAGTAAATAGGCGGGCATTCTCGATGGCAATGGCGGCTTGTGAGGCCAGCAGGTCCAGGATATGCTCATCTTCAGCAGTATATGTATATGTCTGGTAGCTTTGGGCGGAGAGTGCGCCGATCGGTTTGCCCTTGAACTTGAGCGGCACGAAAATACCCGAGCGTGTGTGATCTTTTCCAAACTGGATCGAGTGAAGCTCTGGGTGTTCCGTGAGAAAGTCATCGTACTTGATAGAACGACCGGTGGCAATGACGTTGCCGCTTAGACCTTGTGAGGCAGGGAATCGCGCTGTGGGCAGGCGGTTGTCCAACTCGATCATATAAACGCCGTGAATCTCCTGGCGGTCTTCATCGAGAAGTGCGATCAAAAAATCCTCACAGGGCATTAGCTCCTTGACCGCGCGGTGAATCGATTGATAAACATTTTCTAATTCCAGGCTGGCGCTGATCTCCTGAGACACGCGATACATAATTTCTTGCTTCTCTGTAGTTCGCAGCGCATTCTGATAGAGTCGCATGCGTTCGATAGAGACTGCTAGTTGCCCGGCAAGTGTAACCAGCAATTGCTCATCATTTTCATCGAAGGCATCTACTTTTGGACTTTCAGCGTTTAGCACGCCGATAATATGATCGCCAGCTTTGAGTGGGGCACACACCTCTGAACGGATAGATTGATTTACCGCCACATACGTGGAATCTAGCTTGACATCCCGCAAGTAGATTGATTTGCCAGAAGCCAATACTTGCGCGGGGATGCCCTGGTCAAGCGGAATCCGCAAGGTCTGTATCTTGCCGAGCAAGTTAACATAAGCCAGGAAGGATTGGGATTTTTCATCTACCAGTCCTACACCGAAGTCAACATCCGGATAGAGGTGTTCTTTGACCGCTCGCATAGCTCTTTCGAGCAGTGCCTCTATGCTTACAGCTTCTGCGCCTGCCTGGGTGATGCCATGAAACACCGTTAACTCATCCATCTGCCGTCGGAGGCGCTTTTCATCTTCCTTGCGGTGAGTGATTTCCTGCTTGACAACCACGAAATAGGCGATAGCGCCGTTATCATCGTTGACAGGCGTGACGGTTTGTTCCTCGATATAGCGGCTGCCATCCTTACGGCGATTGATGATCTCACCTTGCCAGACTTGTCCTGATTGGACTGTTTCCCACATCTGCTGATAGAATTCGGGGCTTTGCTCGTCCGACTTGAGCAGTCTCATATTCTGCCCAATTGCTTCACTGGAGAAATATCCTGTGAGTTGTGTAAATGCCCGGTTTACCCATAGAATGCGGCCTGCCGAATCAGTGACCACAATGGCCACAGCCATCGCGTCCAGAATGGCAGATTGCAAATAACCAGGTAACTGCATCGTGAATCCCTTACAATAAATTATACACTATCCAGAATTCCGCGGGTTCTTGCCGGTTGGCATTATAATTGTGTTGCTGACAGGAGACGCCAGCTAATGGATAAAGCTCCTAAGAACGAACCGACTGGTAAATGGCTGCGATTGGTGACCCGCTTGATGATTGGTGGAGTCGAGGTAGGGTTGGGCAAGCTGTTCAGCAGCCTGGAAAGCTTGGATCAGGAGTTTTCTGGCAGAGAAATGTCTGGGCAGGAAATGGGTGATATGCCTAAACAGCTTGAACCTGCCATGCCACCTCCTATTGAAAGTGCGGAATTGGCAGGTGATGCAGAATCCAGTGACGACAAGGGGATGGATGTTGAAACCAGTGGATCGCGTCTGTTGAACCACGCGTTGATAGGTCTATTCTTTGAGGTGCAAGATGGCTTGCAGAAGGGAATAGAGGTTTTTGACCAAACAAGCCGGGCTGTTAGTCATTTAGGCGAGCCCTGGTTGCGCCCATTGCAGCATAGTAGATTGCTCAGACCCCTGCGCAGGCAAGTGGATAGGCTGGCAGAGCGGGGGGAAGCAGAGCTGATGCATTGGGTGGAGCGTGGTCGCCAGGAAACCGAACATGGACGTAGGCTGGTTAACACCGCCATTTCGAGCACAGTTGACCGTAGCATCGAAACACTGACCACTAACCCAGAGGTGCAAGAATTGGTGCAAAAGCAGTCCACCGGGCTGGCTAACGAGATGCTCGAAGAGGTGCGCGAACGCACCGTGAGCGCTGACAATTTTCTTGAAGGGATTGCCCGGCGTATCTTGCGAAGGAAGCCGCGGGAAGAACTGCCTGAGCCACCATTTGAAGTGATCGAACGTGCAGCTTCAGCCCGTTCTAAAAAGGGAAAGTGAGCGTTCTAGCAATGGCACGCCAAGTAGTTCGGCCGTCCTTGAGTGGGCATTACTCTGGCTTCACCAGCCGTGCCCTGGCATTCATCATCGACAGCGCCATCATTGGTGTGACCTTGATATCTATATCCTGGATCGTGAGCGTTACGGTCACCATGTTACAAGTGCGCTCGCTTCTGGGATTCTCTCTAAAGGCAATTGCCGGCAGTGATCAATTTGTGGATGTGCTGTTTGGACCGACCGTGGCAAGCATCCTGACTGGCGTTTACATCTTCGGTTATCACATATTCTTTATGATTCTCGTCGGGCAAACCCCGGGAAAGGCGCTGCTGGGATTGAGGGTGGTACGCATGGATGGCGGACGGCTGAATGCCTGGCATGCATTTGTGCGGGTGGCTGGTTATCTGGTCTCGGCGCTGCCACTGTATCTAGGATTCTTGTGGATCTTCATCGATGACCGTCGGCAGGCATGGCATGATAAGCTGGCAGGCACCTGTGTAATTTACACCTGGGCAGCTCGTCCAGACGAACGTTTTCTGGTGGAGGAATCGAAACAATTCGCTGCGCCAGAGCAAGCAAAAAACAAATCTGAGTCGAAGAGTAAGTGATGGAAGACGTAGTCTACCAGCTGGTTAAGCGCCTGCGGCCTGACCTGGAAAAAGTAGGTGGTCAGCAGCGCATGGGCGGTGTCGCTGATGTGATCACACTGATGTATACGCTGCCCTTGGGAATCATTGGACTTGCCTGGCTGGTTAAAGTCAGCGAATGGGGGGTCATCGGCGAGAATTGGCTGTTTTTCGTCATACTGGCTGTCCTGATGTACCTGTTCAACCGCTTCAGTTTCTTTCTGGTGACAGAAATACGCAGTGGGGGCTATGCCAACACGCAGGGGGCGCTGGACGGGATGGTCTTGTGGAGCGGTATTTTCCTGTTCGGTCCATCGGCCCTTTGGCTGGATGTCTTTTGGAACGTGGTTAACCTGGTCAGGGGGTTGTGGCAAACACGCCACCCGGCGGAAATTTGGAACAGGCTGCGTGCCTCTACCAGCGGGTTGGCAATGAACCTGTTTGGCATTCTACTGGTTCTACCTATTTACCGTCTTATGGGAGGCGAGTTCCCGTTGGGCGAATTGACCATGCGTTCGCTATTGGCTGGGACGACTACCATCTTGCTGCACTTTATGCTGACGCTCCTGATCTTTAGTGGATATATGGGTTATATAATATGGGCTTTGCGTTATGTGTTGCATAATTCTCCAGGCCCGGCAATATACTTTTTTATCCTGGCCTTTGCGCTGCCAGCCCTGGCTAACCCCTTCGCCATCCTGGCAGCTAACCTGTATAGTCAGGGAGGGATACTTTTTTACCTTTTCGACATGATTGGATTGCTCTTGGTAGCAGCACTGGCGCGCCGCTTGAGCCAGGCGGCCGAAAGCAATCGTCTGCAGTCACGGCAGTTGAAAGAGCTCGAGCGGCTGGGTCGTGCCATCTTGAACAGCCCGCCAGACGCATCAACCCTCCCTGCTTTGCTTGAAGAACATGTGCCGCCAATGTTTTCATCAAGCAGCATTCTTATCTGGTCGCAGGATAATGGGACATTGTTGAATTATCCACCCGAGTCCCGCCTGGAGAAAGCGCCGGTATGGAATTGGCTGCACAGACAAAACCAGGCGGGCTTCTTCCAGGCAAAGGATGATTTGCCGTGGTTGGAAAAAAGCACACTTCACGCGCCGCTGCTGGTGGCGCCCATTCTACATACAGAGCATAATCATGCAATTGGTGGGGTGTATATTGAGTTGCATACTCTGGCAGTTATGTGGGACGCTCATTCACTCGCCGCATTGCTGCCGGCAGTGCAAACGTTGAGCGCGCAGGTAGCTTCGGCGCTGCACCGAGCCCAGGTGTACCATGAAACCTTGGCGATGCAGAAAACTTTGCAAGAATTGTCACTGGCGCGTACCATCCAGGCCAGTTTCCTGCCGGAAGTGTTGCCACAGATGGACGGCTGGCAACTGCATGCCGCACTCGAGCCTGCCCGTCAGATAGCCGGTGACTTCTACGATTTCATTTCCTTGCCGGATGGTCAGGTGGGCATTGTGATTGCTGATGTGGCAGATAAAGGACTGGGGCCGGCGCTCTATATGGCACTGAGCAGCACCTTGCTGCGCACCTTCGCCTCCCAATACCCCTCGGAACCAGCACGGGTCTTGAGTGCAACAAATCAGCGCATTCTGCAAGATGCCCATGCCAATCTGTTTGTGACTGTCTTCTACGGTGTCTTGAACCCGATCTCAGGGCAAATGACCTATGCGAACGCAGGCCACCCGCCAGCTCTGATTATCGGCGGAGAGCAGCCCGTCACACAGCGATCGCTGCGTAATACTGGCATGCCCCTGGGTATTGATCCTGAGGCGACCTGGCGAGACGAGATTGTCCAACTGCCACTTGGGTATATCCTTATGCTGTACACGGATGGCGTGACCGACGCACAAAACAGCCGCGGTGAATTCATCGACCGCCAATCGGTGTTGAAATGCGTATACGAACGCTTGGAGCAGCCGGTGCAGATTATCCAGCAATCGATATTTGACGAGATTCACAACTTCGTCGGAGAAGCGCCTCGCTTTGATGATATTACTTTGGTGTTAGTCAGACGGGAATTTGGTTAAAAAGAAAGACGGGATTCACCCGTCTTTCTTTTTGAGCATCCTCAGGGTATTACCATCCTCTGGCGAAAACTCATATTCGACCACATCCATCATCTTGCGC
>JAFGBV010000036.1 GCA_016932955.1 Anaerolineales bacterium
AACTCTTCCCGACGTTCGGATGTGAATTGATTCGCGAACCAGTCAAAGGGTGCAATCGGTTGATCTTGTGTCATTTCTTCTGTCCTTATATTGGACAGTAGTTATGCATTTTTAACAATTGTACATCGAGATGGCAATATTTGGTTGAAGTGTAGGGGCAAAAACAGGCAGCCAAGAGGAATTTTTAGAAGGCTACACTTGCTCATTTTGAGTGATGCGCAAATTCAATCCGGCTTCGAGCAAGTAGCTGGCGTATGAATGGCGCAAGGTATGCACCGCGGCAGGTTTCGGAATGCCGCTATCTTACCTCGCAGCCTAGAATGCCCACTGCGGCCCACTGGCGTAGGCTGATCATAGCGACGCAATGACGAGCGTGACCGCCGTGCCTATTCCTATCACTAACTTGATCAGGCCTTCAATTCGCCACATGTTGGATTTCGGCAGCCCTTCAAGGAATGTTTCTTGTCCCATCTTGAAGTTGTACAAGCGGGGCAGCCAGGGAAAAGCCGGGGTAGAGAAGGCTGCCTCCAGCGCCCCCAGGCCGAAGAAAGAAAATGCACCAATGCCCAACGAGAAACGGGGAAAGTTATAGGGAAAACCCAGCAGCATGCCTGCCATGAGACACCCCGTACTGGCGACCAATAACACGGTCCATTGATGCGAGAAGCGGGCAGACTTCGCGCCTAAGGGAACCTTTATGCAGGCTGGCAGTGAAAGCATCATCGCCATCAACGCCAGGCCGATCAGACTGAGAATGCCAGCAAGGCCGAGATCGCTGCCGCCTGACAGAAAACTCAGCCCAATCAGCACAGCGCCGATGATGCAACCGAGAGACCAGGCGATTAGTACAGTAACCCAGATGCGATGCTCGTAGTATTCATCTCGGATGAGAGAGCCCAGCCCCACAATAACCCAGCTAGCCGCGCATACAACCAGCGGAATAGCGACCGCCCAAGGGGACAGAGCACCCATCCCATCTGGGCTTGATGCTAGTCTGAAGTCCGCCATAGCCCAACGGAATGTCAGCCAAGCAGCCCCTAGTGTGATCGGCAAAAGCAACCAATCCAGCCAGAAGGCTGTAATCGTTAACTTTTCAGGTTTTCTCATTCCAAATTTCTCCTTCTACGCAGCAGAATCGGGGCTACTCTCACGCAGGGAAAAAGCCAGAACGGCGGGGGGAATTGCCAGCTATAGTATCTTTGTCGAATCGATTTGTCAAGCGCCGCCGAGTTCAAGCCGCGCCACCCACGCCTGGATGTGCTCATCCACAATGCCGCCAATTTCGACCATACCCTCAAGCAAGCCACCTTGACTGCCGACGGCGTCGAGACGATCTTTGCTGTCAACCACATCAGCATATTCCTGCTGACCCATCTCTTGCTCGACACGCTCAAGGCCAGCGCCCCCAGCCGCATCATCACCGTGGCTTCCAAGGGGCTGGTGGCCTATCCCTTCCTGGATATCGAATTCGACAACCTGAACGGCGAGCGTAAATTCAGTACACAGCACAGCTATTACCACTCCAAGCAAGCACAAATTATGTTTACCTATGATCTGGCCGAAAGGTTGAAAAGCAGCAGCGTCAAGGTCAACTGCGTGCGCGTCGCCAACGTCGCCATTCCCGATGAGCGTTTGCAGCATCTCCCCAAATGGCTGCTCAAGCTCTACCACCTCAAGCGCGGCATGGCCATCACCCCCGAACGCCAGGCCGAAACCTATGTCTACCTGGCTGCCGACCCGGCGGTGCAGGAGGTTACCGGCGGTTATTGGAACGAGAACAACCAGCAGGTGCGCTCGAACGCTAAATCCTATAACCGCGAGACGTGGAAAAGACTGTGGGATGCCAGCCGCCGCATGGCGGGGATTGAGGAATAATGGAAGCAAAATATCGGCACACGCAATATGGGGCATTGATGTTCGTCGTATTCCTGCTGACGGGGATTCTGATCGCAGTCGTTGCCTGGACGATCATTGCCGAGGGTCGAATGCTGTCTGCGATTTTGATGATCTGTGTTTATCTCTTTGGGCTGGTTTCGTTTTACTCCTTCACAGTTGAGATATCCGCAGAGAAACTCAAATTCTGGTTCGGTATCGGTGTGATCCGGAAGACATACGCGCTGAGCGAAATTCAATCCACCAAAGTAGTAAAAAATCCCTGGTATTATTTTTGGGGAGTGAAGTCGATTCCAGGCGGCTGGTTCTATGCCATCGCACCGGGAACTGCGGTGGAAATTGAGCTAAAAAATGGCAGGGTCGTTCAACTTGGGACTAACGAGCCGGAAAAGCTAAAACAGGCCATTGATAATTGACTTGTGAGGCGGCCTCTTCTACTTATGATCGCTATTCATTCTGGTGCTGAAGATGATAATTGCCACAGCCAGTATCACGACGGCATAACCGATGACCCACCAGAGGTGCGGGAATATAGATGAATAGTTTCCAGCCAGCGCGGCCCTGGTAGCATCGACGGCGTGCGCAAATGGCAGTACGTAAGCCACTGATCTAAACCCATGGCCCACCAGGTTAAGGTCAAACCAAGTGCCGCTGAGCCAGGCGCTGAGGTTGGTTAAGAGCGCGCCGAAGATGCCGCCAACCTGTTTATCTGATAATACGCTCCCTCCCAGCAGGCCGATGCCGATAAATAAGGCAGCTGCTGGAATCAATACCACAAGCGCCAGCAGCACATTTACATTCAATGCCAGCCCGAGGAAAAAGGCTGCAATGAAGCAAATGATGCACTGTGCCATGGCCATGGGTAACAAGGGCAATGTATATCCGAGAATGAAGTCGGAGGCTGTCAGTGGTGAGGCAAATAGCCGCATCAAAAATGAACTGGTTCTGTCTTTGGCAATCAACATGCCGGAAAACAAGGAAAGGAAGGATAGCCCAAAAACCGCTATTCCTGGGATAAGGCTTTCAACCTCGAACAGGCTTACCGGAATATTGGCCTGGATCGCTGAAAGAAGGAACAGCACCACCAAAGGGAAGCCAATCCCAAAAGCCAGGGTCAAGGGATCTCTGAGGAGTTCTTTACGGTTGCGTGAAGCAAAAACCAGCAGTCTCATATCGCCTCCTCCGCTTCTGTCGCCAGGGCGACAAAGGCATCTTCAAAATTTTGAGCGCCGGTCAAAGATATCAACTCAGGAGCCGTTCCAAGCGCTTTTAAGCGGCCTTTGGCCATAATGCCGATCTCGTCCGAAAGCGCTTGGGCTTCTTCGAGATAGTGAGTGGTTAGGATGATGGTCATTTCCCCTTTCAACGTTTCAATGATGCCCCACAGTTCACGCCTGGCGAGCACATCCAGGCCAAGGGTTGGCTCATCCAGAAAAAGGATTTTCGGTTCGGAGATGAGCGCCATGGCGATGCTCAGGCGGCGCTGCCATCCGCCGGAGAGGATCTTAGCTTTGTCTTGCTGCACTTCAGCCAGCCCAAGGCTTTTTACAATCCTGGCCACCTGGTCTTTGGCAGATTGGCGGCTATTTCCATAAATGCCCGCGATCAGTTCCAGGTTCTCGGTCACGCTGAGGTTGGGCGCTACAGCGGTTTCCTGGGGTGATAAATTGATGATTGCCTTGACAGCCTGGGGTTCTGTCAGGATGTTCTTACCTAGTATGGTGGCATCGCCGCTGGTGGGCTTGGTCAGGCAGGCCAGCATACGGATGGTGGTTGTCTTGCCAGCCCCATTGACCCCCAACAGGCCGAAAACCTCGCCCTGCCTGATCGAGAGGTCCAGCGATTGGACTGCGGTGCGTTCTTTATATTTTTTGCTCAAGGCGTGGGTCTCAATGGCATTCATAGTAATTCTTCAGTGGATTGCTGTGTCTTCAAGATTGTCTCAGCAAACTTGACAAGCATTTCTTGTTTAACGATGGCAATTCCCTGCGACTCATCTCCCAGAAGAATAAGTGTGTCTCCGGGCTGAATATTGAACACTGTGCGCGCTTCTTTGGGAATAACGATCTGCCCTTTTTCTCCAACCTTTGCGGTCCAGGCATACTTTCCTTTGGGTTTGTTCATGGGGGCTCCTCAGTAATACGGTGCGTAAAGTGTGGCTTGTATGCAATGTATGACAGATCATACTCGCGTTGCTGGATAAAGTCAAGAATAAAACCAGCATCCCGGGTACCAGAACCTGGGATGCTGGGAGATTCTGAACAGTCTTTGCCGGGCGTTTAAGCAGCAAACCGACTATTTCAATCACCTGTATGCCCAGTAAAATGCCGCCCATCAGCCAGTCTGGACGGCTGCCCTGCGAGGAGGCTGACAGGCGCGGTAAAACTGCCAGCTGGAGCAGCCACAGGTAGCCCACAAACAGCAGATTCAGCCAGAAGAAACGAAAGCGTAATAGCATGATTTGGTTGTGCATTAAGAGGTTAGGGTGCGCAGGTATGCTTCTATCAGGCGATTGAATTCTACTGGATTCTCCAGGTTCATGGCATGGCTTCCTCCGGGAACCACTTCAGCGTTGGCGTGCGGGATGCGGTGTAGGATCTCGGCTGTGTGGCGCAGGGCACCTTTTGACTCATGTTCGCCGTTCAGCACCAACGTGGGGCAGGTGATCTGTTCTAACGGCAGCAAATCAAAGCTATAAATGACTTCCCATAGCTTCAAGAACTCCCTGCTCTCCATTTGGAGCATGCACTGTTCAATGTATTGCTGGATATCCTGGTGCCCTCCCAACCACTGCTGACCCCACAAGCGGCGCGCCAGCCAGAGAGAAAAACGGGTGAAACGCTGGACGCCTACCTTGCGGATGGCTGGCAGGACGAGCCACCTGGGCATGAGCACATAGCGCAGCAGCTTCTCGCTCAATGTCAGGCTGGCTGATACCTGAGTGCTGGCCAGGATCAAGGCCTTTGGCCGCGTAGGGTAGCGCGCGGCAAACGCCTGGGCGACCACCCCTCCCATGGACAACCCACAGATGATCGGCGACTCAATTCCCAGCGCCTCCAGCAGGGCAGCCAGGTCATCGGCAAAGGTTGCCATTGTGTAATGGGCCAGGCTGGATGGGCCGGTCCGGCCGTGGCCGCGCAGGTCGTAGCGCAGAACGCGGCGCCGCGCCGAGAAATAACCCCATTGTGCCTCCCAGACGCGCGCATCGGCAAAGGCGCCGTGGATCAACACCAGGGGATGCCCCTCGCCGGCCTGTTCATAGTAATGAGCAACATCGCGGATACTGATGTGGGGCATATCCTATGTCCTTCAAAATGCCATCGGAGGCCCACCGGCAAACGCAACGCCTATCGAATGTTATGGGTGTGTGTTTATAGCATAGAATCTTCTAACAGAGGGCCACAATGCAAAAACCAGGATGAACAGCCCATTCACTGCAGTCACATATTGGATGGGCCACTGAAAGCCGATCAGCAGCCCTTCCACAATCAGCCAGATGGCCAGCGCCAGGGCCAGGAGCATCGTCCCCGTCCAGGCCCAATGATGCTTTGACCAGCGAAAGAGGGGCTCGATCCAGGGCCAGGCCGGGCGGGCTAGCAAAGCATAGATCAGCAGCAGCGGCGCCAGCCCCATCACGAAAAGCAGGAACAGGCCCGGCAAAACATAATTGGGCACTGGCAGCAGGACCAGCACCTCGGTCATTTGCAAAGAACCCCCTGATGGGTCTAGGAGCATGGCAATGCCGCCATACAACCCGCCCAGCGCCAAAAAGAGCAGCCAGAAAAGGAGTATCCATAATGCAAAGGGGCGTTTCATGTAAATTCAATCCTTCCGAAGCGGCGATGCAGAAATCTCCATCAAATACAGTCCTTTGCCGCGCGTTCCTGGGATAATTTTACTCCGGTTTCTTGCTCCCATGCCCGGATTGACTCATTAATCAGGCAAATCTACTACTTATCGCCTTGACGGCTTGCCTGATCGGGTGTATAAACTGACTGGTCAGTCAATTATCTGTTGGAGGCCCTATGTCACCTCGCCCGGATGTCAGCGAAGAGCGCCGCGCACAAATCATCGAATCCGCCATCAAAGTCTTTGCCCGCCAGGGGTTTGCCAGTACCCGCATGGATGATGTTGCCGCCGAGTCGGGCTTGAGCAAAGGCCTGCTCTACTGGTATTTCAAAAGCAAAGAGGAGATCATTATTGCCATTGCCGATTTGCTGTTCGGCGCCGAATTCCACAAATTGCAAAGCCTGTCTATCGAAGGCCAGACGGCGCGCGCCTGCCTGGAAAGCTTCCTGGAGATTTTCATCGCAGACCTGCAAGGGATGCTGAAGGTTGCTCCGGTGATTTATGAGTTCTATGCCCTGGCGTTTCGCAATGCCACGGTGCGCCGGGTGATGCAAGAATACCTGGGGCGCTTTGTTGCCATTTTAGAGCCGATCGTGCAGCACGGCATGGAGAATGGCGAATTTATCGCTGGCGATGCCCGCCAGGTGACGGTTGCCATTGGCGCGGCTTTAGAAGGCACCCTGCTGCTTTGGGCTTATGCTCCTGACCTGGTTCAGCCGGAGCAGCAATTACGCCTCAGCATGAAGCTGATTTTGGAAGGATTGGAGATTCGCCAGTGAGGAGCATGTTCCTTGATCCGCGTAAACCATTATCTACTTGCTCTGCAGCAGCGTGCGAAGGTTGCCCCTTGCAAAGCCGCTTACAATGTCACTTCAACGGTCGCCAACTGCTGCGTTTCTTTGGCATCGCCTTTCCTCCTTTCATCCTGGGCGGGATCGGAATCGCCCAGGTAAACGCCTGGCTGCTGCTGCCCTGGATTGGGCTGGCAATAGCCTATTTTGGCTTTGTCGAAATCCGGGTGATGTGCTCGCACTGCCCGCATTATGCTGAGCCGGGCAGCAAGTCGCTGCAATGTTGGGCCAACTACGGCTCGCCAAAGCTGTGGAAGTACAACCCTGGCCCCATGACGCACACTGAGAGGTTTGTGTTCTTCGCAGGGCTGGTGGTGATCGCCGGCTATCCATTGGCGTTCCTGATTGGCGCCGCACAGTGGGTGCTTCTGGCCTTGTTTGGTATCACCATTGTCGTCATGGCGACCTTGATGGGGCGACTGATGTGCGCCCGCTGCATGAATTTCGCCTGCCCGTTCAACGGGGTGGATCGAGCCACACGGGCATCGTTCTTTGCCCGCAATCCAGTCGTCGCCCAGGCATGGAAAGGGGAAGGTGCAGCGTGAGTATTCGCGAAAACATCCGCCAGGAAATCGAAACGACCCGACTGACGTTCTGCCTTCTGGTG
>JAFGBV010000002.1 GCA_016932955.1 Anaerolineales bacterium
GCCTGCTCCGATTGCGAGAGCCGCTGCAGCAGATCATACCGGCGGCGAGAATCCAGCTCTGCCAGCACCTCGTCCAACAGCAAAACCGGCCAATGGCCTGTTTTCTCTTTCATCCAGGCGACTTCGGCAAGTTTTAAGGCCAGCATCGCGGTGCGCACCTGGCCGCGCGAGCCATAGGTTCCCAGGTCCACCTGGTTACTCAAAAAGCGCAACTCATCGCGGTGAGGGCCAGTGATTGTCATGCCGCGGGCAATCTCCTCTGTGCGGAGGCGGATCAACGCCTCCTGGAAACCCTTACGGATTTGCTCCAGCGAAATACCCGAACGATCCAGCGACGTTTCGATCGGCAAGGCTGGCTGTCCATTCCTCTTAGGCAGCGGATCGTAGGCTGGCTGGTAATTCAAGCGCAACACCTCATCCCCGCGCGTCAGCTCGCTATGCAAGCGAGCCGCCAGGCGCTCGATCTCTTGGATGGCATGAATACGGGCATGGATCAACTGCGATCCCATGACAGCCAATTGTGTATCCCAATAATCCAGTTGCGCAGGATCCCCCTGGCGCTCAGCCAACTGTTTAAGCAGGGCGTTACGCTGGCTTAGCGTGCGATTGTAATCAGACAGAGCAGCAGGATAGTGAGCAATCACCTGGGCAAGCGCCAGGTTCAGGTAACGGCGGCGCTCTTCTGGAGCGCCATCGATCACCTGCAGCATCTGCGGCAAGAACAAGACGGCATTGAACTGCCCGACAGCCTCACTCGACTTATGCTTGACACCATCTAGCAACACTTCCTTACGCAGGCGCAGGTCGCCGTTGAAATCGCCTGACTCCTGGATCAGGCGCAGCTCAAAACGATGCGCCTGCCCACCGCGCTCAAAGTCAGCGGTGACACGTGCAACCGAAAGTGGCGCACGCGCCTCCAGGAAATGAATGACCTGACGCTCGCTGCTGGCGTGAAAAGACACCATCGTCGCCAGGAAGTAGACCGCCTCCAGCAGGCTTGTTTTGCCCTGGGCGTTATCTCCCACGAGCAACACAGTTCCAGCCGGAACATCCAGGTCCAGCCGGGTAAAATTACGAAAGTTGGTCAATGAGAGGTGAGTCAGGCGCATGGCAGCACAACTCACCCAGGAATATGCCCCGGTAGAAGTGTTTTGGTGGTGGTCATTGCCAGGCTTAAATGTTTCCTAAACGTTATCCGGCAGCACCTGTCCCGGCTCGGTTTCAACCTTCCATGCTTTGTCGGCGCGATCGACGAATATCACCCCCTCCAGGTGATCAATCTCATGCTGGAAAATGCGCGCCAGCCAACCCTTGGCCTTGATTGTCACTGGCTGGCCGCGGCGGTTCTGCCCCTTGACTGTGATCGCCTCTGACCTCTCCACATTGCCCAAGATGCCAGGCACGGAAAGACAGCCTTCGGTACCAAGGACAATCTCCTGGGAAGCACGCGTGATTGTCGGATTGACCACAGTGTACAGCTTGAGCGGTGATTCCTCGTCATTTTCCGTTTCGTGATACTCAACAACAATAACCTGCAATGGCACATTGATCTGGTTGGCTGCCAAACCTACACCAGGAGCCTGGCGCATTGTCTCAACCATATCGTCAACCAAAACTTGTAGCTCAGGCCCAAAGTCCGTCACTTTGCGCGCCTTACGCCGGAGAACAGGATGGGGTAAAGTTACAACCTCTCGTATAGCCATGGGTTAATTTTACCCTGGATTCTGGTCAAATTGCGCAGAATTCTGGCTGTGCCGCAGATCCTCTGCCTGGCGATGATAGGCTGCCAACCAATCGGAGACACGATCCCACTCCTGCGCCGCATCAGATAATTGCTTCTTACGCCGATAACTGTACATGGCGTGAAAAATGTCACGCTGGGCGCGTGCCGGATCATGGATGTTATCCCAGGTCAGCTTGCTTTCTGTACCCACGTTAATGATCACACTTCCATAGTTGAGCAGGATGCCGATAATCCCCACCCGCTCGTAATCTAGGCTGAGAATGTTCTCCAGCGGCGCCGATTTGGTCAGCTCATCGCCAAGCGGCTTACGCTCGCTATCGATGATCTGGTCGCTGGTGATGCGATAGATATCATTGCGCCAGTCCACGAACTGGTATAACCACCATAAGACAGGAGGCACCAGGAGAAACATTCCCAGCAAGATCACCGTGAGCGGGGTGGGAAATGCTATCTGCCCCGTAGTGCTGCGCCATAAGAACCAACCGCTCAGAGCAATGATTGCCAAGCAGGTCAGAGTTGGTAAGGCCACTTTGGTCAACAGGTAAAAGCCGTGCTTGCGATAGGTGATCACCCCATCTTCTTCAACGCGTGTCTTAAAGTAATCCACCAGGCTTTTACCAGCGCTTGCCTTCCCAAACCAGCGTAAAAAGCGCGGAGGAGCAGATGGCTTGGCCGCGGGAGGAGATGGTGCGGCTTGAGGCGCAGGAGGGGGGGGGTCAATCTTCTGTCGGATGACGCGCTCCATAGCATTGGTATCTTCATTTACCTGCTGGCTGGAGGCCTTGCGCCGCAACGCATCGATCAGGTCACGCACTACAATTGGCTCGCCGATGTGGCGAAAAACCACCTCCCCCATGAAAGCCTGTGTAACCACATCCCCATAGCCCAGGATGCGCCCAAGAAAGGTGGATTTGGTCTGTTCAGATTTCACCGAGATCAAGGCGGCTTCCTGGCGGCTATCATACAAGCCCAGCACGCGCTCCAACCAGACCACGCGCTGGTCAGTCACGATATAGTAATCATTGCTCCAATCGATATATTGCCACAGCATCCACAATGCCGCGGCAACCAGTGCGGCGCCTCCTAGCCAGCCTACCACCAAGCGGAAAGAGGATATGTCGATCAACAATGAGAACAGGAAGATGAGCCCCCCAAGCAATGCCAGGCCAATGGGAGGCAGCATCAACACTGCCAGGTAATCGATATGCTTACGGGCGATCAGGTAGATCATCTCATCCTCTCCTACCCAATCGAAGTGTTTATTGCGTACCAGGCTGTAGATGTAGAGCACATTCCGAAGGTTTTTTTGCAGAACGGGCAGTGCTTTCACCAATGGTGCAAATTGCTCGGCCTCGATGGCAATCAATTGGGTCGCACTGCGGGCACGGATGCGATAATCTCGCTGGCTGCCCAAGAATAACACATCTGCGCCAAAGAAATCCCCCTGCTTCAAGAGCAATTCTTGCTCCCCCTGGCCGCGCGGCCATAACTGGCTGATCTTTCCTTCTGCCACAACATAAAATGGAACATCGCGATCCTCTGGCAGGGGCAATTCCTGAGTTTCATCCAGTGACACCAGCACGCCCACCGCCGCCACCTGGTCAAGTTGTGCTTCATCCAATCCTTCAAACAGGTGCAGGTTCTTTAGCAGCGCTACAATTTGAGCATGCTTTTCATCCATACCTTGATTCTAGCATGAATCGTGCCAGTTCACAGCCAAGAAGCTTTGGAAGCAACGTAATATTCCATGCAAACACTGCCTTGTGATAGAATCCCCCCATTCAACCTCAACATCAGGAGAGACTATGCCGATCCACTTTGGCACTGACGGCTGGAGAGCCGTCATTTCCGATACCTTCACCTTCCATAATCTGCGCCTGGTCACCCAGGCGATTGCGGACGCTGTAAATTCGGAACATTGGAACAACGGCGCACACACAGCGCCGCACCTGGACACCAGCCGCATTGTGGTTGGTTTCGACACGCGTTTCCTTTCCGATCGTTATGCTACTGAGGTGGCGCGCGTCCTGGCCGGTAACGGGTTTAAAGTTCATCTGTCCCAGTCAGATGCCCCTACCCCCGCTATCTCGTATAGTGTAAGGAATATGGGGGCTATTGCTGGGGTAATGATCACCGCCTCACATAATGCCCCGCGCTACAATGGCGTCAAACTCAAGGCGGCTTATGGGGGCTCTGCCCTCCCGGAACAATGCCGCCGAGTTGAGGTTTACCTCAACGATAACGAGCAGCGTGGACGCGGCCCTAACCTGATGGATTATGATCAGGCGCGCAATGCCGGATTGCTACAACGCTTCAATCCCTTACCTTCCTACTATGATCATCTGCGAACTTTGATTAATTTTGATGCCATCGCCGATAATCCGCAGCGCGTGGTGGTCGATTCGATGTTCGGCTCTGGAAGAGGGGTCATTAAGGGAATCCTCCAGGGCACAGGATGCGAGGTTCACGAAATCCGCGGCGAGATGAACCCGGGTTTTGGCGGAGTGCACCCTGAACCAATTGGGCACTATCTTGGGGCACTGGCAAGTGCAATCAGCACCGGTATGGGAGATCTCGGCCTCGCCACTGACGGCGATGCTGATCGCAGTGGGGCAATGGATGGGCGCGGCAACTTCGTCGATCCGCATAAGATCATGGCACTGGCACTCCGCTACCTTGTGGAGAAAAGGGGTTGGAAAGGGGCGGTTGTGCGCACGGTCTCCACCACGCGCATGATCGACCGTTTATGCGAGCGTTATGGCCTGCCGATGTATGAGACGCCCGTCGGATTTAACCATATTGCCGACTACATGCTTAAAGAAGATGTGCTCATCGGCGGTGAGGAATCGGGAGGCATTTCCTTCCGCGGGCATATCCCTGAAGGTGATGGGGTTTTGATGGGTTTACTGCTACTGGAGATCGTTGCTGCTTCAGGTGCGTCCCTCTATGAGCTTATTGAAGATTTGCTTAGAGAAGTCGGCCCAGCCTTCTACCAGCGCACAGATCTACGCCTGCGGCACCCTGTTTCCAAAACTGAGATAAGCCGCATTCTTGTGGAAGGAGCGCCTTCTGAGATCGGCGGGGAAAAAGTAGAAAACATTGCCACCCTAGATGGTGTTAAATATCTGTTGGATGATGGCTCTTGGTTGTTGATCCGCCCTTCAGGTACCGAGCCCGTATTACGTGTTTATGCAGAAGGACGCAGTCCACAGATGGTGCAGGCCTTGCTAGCCTATGGTGAGCAGGTTGCAGCTCAGGCTGCTTAGATGGGGTAATTGATGGGAGGCCAGGCTGGCAACAACACTGCCAGCCTGGCCTCCCATTATTAATTCGACCCAATGGGCTTATCTTGAGCGCAGTCGCCGCGCCAGGAAAATCACCACCACCAAGACAACAGCCAAGGCAAGTAATGCTGGAGCGCCGATCTCGTCGGCAATACCTCCCTCTGGCAACAATGTGGAGGTTGGAATCACCGTAAGCTGTGCCAGAGCAACCTCAGTAAGCAACGCACTGCGGGTGGCTTCGGCAGCGTCCTCATCGCTATCCACCAGCGTAGCGGTGGGCTGCCCCTGCTGCACTACGGGGGTATTGGTGGGAGCAATGGTTGGCTCAGGTGTCTTGGTCGGCTTTGGCGTAGGCGTCCACTGGCTGGCAATACCCGTTTGCGTGGCCGCGAAAGATACCTCGGTGGCCTGAGCAGCAACTGTCTGCTGGGCAGACAGTTGGGAACGCTTGGCGCTCGGGTAGATCAGCAGCGCATACACGGCAATACACACCAAGCCCAGGATGAATACAGCACCAAGGATAACAGCAGCTATCACAAAAGTGCGGTTTCCTGACTCCTCCGGTGGTTGGCCTGCTACTTCCTCTTCAACTTCTTCATTCATGTCTGTGAAGGCCATGGCATTATCTCCTCTCTCATCCTTACTTCGCTACAGTATTTCGGCAACCTTTACGGTTACTCCAGGATTTCCAAATTGACCAGGGGAACCAGTGCTATCTCCCCATTCTCAAAACGTACCTCACTGGCCGAAGTGCGCACGCCACTCGGCACAGCCACAATTCCCAGCAGGCGGGTAATGGTCGCTGGCCTTGCCATATAAGGTGCACTCGTCACACGCACAGATTGTCCTACGGTATAGGTCGCAGTGTCTGAGGCAATCACAGGCTGACCCTGACTGGGAAGCGCGATGACCAACTCTGGACGAGTGTTGGCGTAACGATCCCAATGTTCAGCATTCAAAGCCACCTCACGCCGCCCGCTGGTGGAAAGCAATTTATGAGCGCGAGGGTTCATCGGCAGACGCCCAAAGCCATCCAAAACAACCACGGGAATATCCACTTGCTTCGCTGTCGCCACCAGGGCAGAGTCCATGCTGGATAAGATCACCCCCCGCAAAGGCAGATCGGCTGCTGCCGTCAACACATTGGCATCCTGGCAATAACCAGCGAAGATCACAGAACCCCGCTGGCTGACATCTAACTGAGAAGTGGTCACCTCATGCTCAGGCGATTCAGCTAACACATGCAACAGACCATAGTTGATTCGATCATTCCCCCACACTCCTTGAATCAAAGCGCCTACTGTCTCAATGATCACGCCACGATCTAGAATCAGCTCCACCACAGTGCCCGAGTAACCAGCACGCAACTCAAACGGTTGATCGGCAAGCTGCAGGAGAATTTGCCCTTCGCCCGCCAAGACAACAATACCAGAGTGAGGAGAGCGCACCGTACGCCGCCCAGCCCCAACCGGACCAGCCAGGATATCTCCCTCGCCCACTTCTTCGCCAGGCTTGCGCTGGATGTACTCGTCCGCCTGCTCGGCTGGTAAACCCAGGCCACGCCCGATATCCAATAAGAGGTGCTCTGGTTTCAGCACAGCCTCTGCAATTACATCGGATGGATTCACCCGCTGACCGCGGCGAGCAATCAATTTCCCCTGAACAGGAAGAAGCCGCTCGCGCCGGATGGTGGTAAGCGGAAGGACGTGGGTTACGGGTGCATGTGCACTCATTTCTCTACTCCACTCCTGGCATATAACCAAATAGAATGGTGCAAGATGAATGCCAGAGACGTACTCATGATTCCACCGTCCACAACCACTTTTTATGCAACTCACGGCGGCGTGCAGGGTCCTCCGGTAAGCAGAGCGGTCGCCCACGCGCGTCAATCACCACCCCGAATTGCCCACCCATCACTCGCACGCTTCCTCCTCTTCCTGCCCCTCCCATACCTACATCAAAGCGATTAAGTGGGTTGAGCTTGAGACTACCAAACTGACCAGGGGGGAGGGGGATCACTTCCAACGCGCCCATTTTTACATCCACGCGTGATTCATGCCCATCGGCATACTGCATCTGTGCCCGTAAGATCGGCATGCCAAAATTAGCTCTCCCTACCGGAGAAATCACCGTGCACAGGTTCATAAAATTAGTCGAGTCTAGCGCCTGGATGAGCAGGAGGGGGTTCACGTCAGCTGCCGCGCCTAGCGCTGGCGCCAGGTTATTGCGATCCAACGCAATCGTGGTGATACCGGTTGGCTGGAGGGCGTTAAGCAGCATGATCAGGGTCTGGCTACGCCTTGGCGCCTGGGTGAGCGCGCTGCCCGTGGCGACGATAGGCTCGAACCAGGGCAGCAGACTTGCTGCAGAGCCAGCTACATGCGATGGATAAGAACGCCGCGCCTGCCGGACGCAAAGATAGATAGCCTGGCAGACCAGCGCGTGTTCAATTGCTAACTCCTGCGCTGTGGCAGGCATACTGAAAGGATAGAGGGATTTATTGTAGACATAGTCCAGTAGATCAGCATCGCTTACTTCTACTGAGAGCCAGTTCTGGATATCTGCAAGCGTACACAGTTCCAGCATCTGCGGCAATCGATCCCCTAAACCCAAACGGGTTTGCACGTTAAGAAATAGATCACCCGCAAAGGCAGAGGCAATCGTTGTTGAAGAAGCGCCGATGTCAACACCCAGCACACCTTTACCAGTGCGAGAGTATTCTTTGCTGATAAAGCGGATCAGGCGACCAAAAGCCATTGAAGTGGGCATGAGCTTACCTTTTGCCCACAGATCCACCTCGGCCACGCCATTCATCTGGCGAGCGCGTATCTGGCGAAAGATCTGCCCCAGGACCGGCTGAGCAGGAGTGAGCTGCTCGATATCCAGTGTGGGGCGTACATTCGCGGAAATGTGCAGTGATGCCTGTGTACCCAGGATTTCTTTTACCTCCTCCACCAATGCTGCATTCCCGGCAAAAAGTACCTCGGGGCGCTGCGCTCTGGGCAACAGGTAACAAGCCAGGCCAACCGCTTCTAAGAGTGAGAGAACCGATTGCGTAGCGCCTTGTTCTGCCCCGCCGGCAACCACAATCAGATCGGGACGTACGCGCATAATCGTATCCAGGCGGGTAGAAGTTTTCCGCCGATCATTGAGGCTCATCGTTTCCACCACCCGGGCATAGGTGGTAGTAGCCAGGTTTTCAGCGCTCTCTGCAGAGATGTTCTCCAGCAAGCCCACTGCAACCACCTTCAGCGGAGGTCCCGCTGAGAGCGTTGCCACGCAGGCATCTACCCCGGCCCCATCCTGCTGAGAGGGGATCAACAACTGACCATCTGCACCAATGAGCGTGCGACCACTAATCACCTGCAATTGTTCCAGCGCGCTGCGCACACCTTCGGTCACATCTTGATATGGCGCTCCGGCTGTTGTCGGTGCGGTCCCCGAGGCCAGGAAGCGATAGCGCCCTTCAACCACATCAAAAAGAATGGCGCGGGTGGATACCGTTCCAATATCAATGGCCAGCAAGGAGTCAGCATCTACAAGCGAAGTGCCCATCACAATTACCCAAACGATATAAAATGCCTGATCACATCCAACAGGAAAGCCAGACGGTCGATCAAGGCGCTTAATGCGGCTGCATAAACACCTGCAAATAGCACACCAAAGGTCACTGCAATGAAGAATTCGCCAGCCGGGGCTAATACATTGGTAATCAAAGGTGAGCGGCTGGGCGTCAGGCTCTCTCCGCGCGCTCTCACGCCGAACTGGAAGTAAGCCAGGGTAGTAATTGTGCCGATCAGGATCGTCAGCCCACTTAAAAAGTGCCCGACCAGCTTCTCCTGGGCGACAGACTCCAGATCAAAGAGAGTAGCCGTGGCACTCACCTGTGGGAAAATTGTTCCCAAAACCGCCCCCCCTATTGCAGCAGCAGCACCCACACCAACCAAAAAAGCCAGGAGGGGATTGCCCAGGTGCGCCAGGCGCGTTGAAGATTTGGTAAGCAACCAGGCAAACAATATCAGGGCTGGCACCACCAAGCCCATGCTCCCTGAAGAGTTGCTCAACAACGGAACGATAATCTGATAATACAGAACATTGTAGAAAACCAATGCTACTGCATAGCCGGATGCCACCCCAATGAATATGTGGATTGCCAGGCGGAAGAGTGGATTATCCCCAATGATATAGCTGAGCACCATCAGCGTGAGCAGGAAGCCCACCACCAGTCCGATCGGTTCAGCGAGAGCAGTCAATGACTCCGGGTTCATGGCTGCTCCTTTTTCTCATTCTCTGTGGATAGCTTGTTTTCCACCACAACGGATTTGCGCAGGGCGCTCCCCAGGCCGGCAAGCAAAATCACCAGTGAAGAAACCAAGATACTGGCGCCAAAAGCGTCCCACATGCCGCTTGCTGGGCCGCCAGCCGCATGCACAGTTTCATACGCTGTGCCACCTGCCAGGCCGCTCAAGAGGCCTTGCACCTGCCTGGCAGCATAATAGGGATAGACCATTGGCCCGGCCTGGGCGCTTGTAGCCAGAAGAAGCGGGGTGGCTTTTTCCTGCAGAGTAGGGCCAACCTGCTCAATCCAGGAACGGGCAGTCTCAGGATTATCAGTCAGTACCAGCAGCAGGCTAAAATCAGCCGCGGTGTTGATCCCCTGCAGCGCCGACTGGTCCCAAACATATAGGCCTTCCAGCGTATATGGCAACACTTGCGCAGGGTTTGCAGCCAAACCAAGCAAGCCAATCACGCCGCCAGGTAAGTAACCCAGGTTAGCATAGTTACGGTAAGGTTCCTTGGTACCCTCCGGCTGTTGGTTGAGTTTTGCCAGCAATCCCTGCGCCAATACCGGGCCAGTGGGCGATGTAGAAACCAGCAGGAGGTTCGCGCGACGCTCGGTCAGATGGACAAGCACAGCGGACGCAGCAGCCTCCATTTCTCCGGCAAAGGCAGGTTCGTAATCAAAAGCCACCAGCACAGGAGAGCCAATTGGGAGCGCAGCTATCTGGTTATGCAGGTCTGTAACCCCCGGCATCTCGGCAGGCTGTGGAGGCTTGAATAACTGCGAGTCTGCTAACAGAAGCCACAGGATAGGCAAAATCAAAGCTAGGGCGATGACTAATCGGAGAACAAACTGCGTCGTGATCAGGGGAGTAGCTGGCAGCGGCTTGGGTTTGTCTTCTGTCGCCAGGAGCTCCTCCAATAAAGCGACACGAGCGCGCTGCTCATCCGTGACGCGCAGTTTGATCGAATAGGCAGTCGGCTTATGCGGCTGGAGTGCATCTGGCTCGGCTGCCAGCACTCCCCGGAGTCCAGCCAACGGACCAGCAGCCACCACATCCGCACCTGAGACGTCCTCATAAGGTGTAACCGGAGCAGCAGCCTCCACCGGGCGCATGGCTTCCAGCCATGTGGGAAGCTCGCCCTGAACCAGGCCCTGTGCACCCTCCCCTGCAGAGTCATCTACATCCCCTTGATCTGCACCGACCTGTGAAACCCAATCTGGCAATCCAGTTAAGAAATCTCCGGATGGGGTAGGCACTTCGGAGCTCGCTGTTTCTTGCTCGTCCAGGATAAAAGCGCTTGCACCTGATGCTGGCTGTTCTGATGAGGCTTCTGGCTCAGCCGCCGGCCAATCCGGTACAGATGGCTGTCCAGACGACTCAACCTCTGGCTCTTGTACAGGAGGGATTTCGAACGCAGCAGGGACTTCTGCAGCAGGGGGCTGCTCAGCGCTCTCTTCACCAGCTAAGGAAGATAACCAGTCTGGTATCTCACCAGCAAATGCGGGTTGAGCAGGCGCTTCTTCTGCCTCAGGCTGAGAAAGCCAATCGGGACCTTCGCCAACAAACGGCGAAGGTGTTTTTTCATCTGACTTCAGCCAGTCTGGGGGCTCAGCCGCGGTAGGTGTCTCCGGTGGTTGATCTTGCAGCAAGCTAGAGAGCCAATCTGCTTCAGCCTCGCCTTCAGGCACAGCCGATTCTGGGGCATTAGCTTCCTCCACGCCGGAAATGCCCGATAACCATTCAGGCAATCCCCCTTCTGCCGGCTCAGCCGTAGGCTCTTCCGGGGCTGTGCCGGTTGACAGCCAATCGGGGATCTGTACCTCGCCCAGATCGAAACCAGGTTCAAATGGTGGGGCGGGGGTTTCTTCAGAGGGTAAGCCTTCTTCCAGATCTCCTGCACCCTGTAAACTGCTCAACCAATCTGGCAGGCCTTCTCCGCTCTCTGCAGGCGCATCAAAGGCCGAGGCAGACAAAGGCGCTTTGCAAGACAGGCAGTTTTCCTGGTCTGCTGGGTTCATGTGACCACATATTGGGCAGCGAATCTCGTCCATACTTAGCTACCCTCCATACGGGCGCTCTGCGCCGATCAAAACGCGCAGAGCAGTTGCTACAATACCCAATGCAATTCCCAGCAATAGCCCGCGTGCTCCAGCCACTGCCAGCACACCAGAGATCAGGTTACGAATAGGCTGGAAAGCAGTTGGGTCTTTCAGCAAATACACCGGAGCCATTAGCAACAAGGTGATCAGTGCAGAAACCAGGAAGATCACGGAAAATGTGCTAGTGCGCCGTCTCAAAAGCCGGGCAGCGGCAAAGACAAGGACAACTGCCAGCAACGCCAGCAAGCTGATTTCCACCGGCTTTTCAAAGGAGTTGAACACCCAGAGCGACCAGTAGCCTGCAGGGCCTTTGAGCAGCAAAAAGGAATCCAGCAAGACAAGAAGGATGGTAAAGAACATAAAGAAGATCAACACAAGGCTATAGGCCGCACCAGGCTGGCGGAAGGTCGCTTTCTTCCAATGCACCGAGAATAGGTTGAAAATTCCCAAGAGCAAAGCAAAAGCCGCCAGCAGAACAGCCCAATGAATCAATGTCTGGCGCAGGTTCCCAAAGGTCGCGGGAAAGACATAGCCCAGCAACACCAGCCCACCAGCAACACCAGCAATGATCACATTGAGAGCTGAGAGTATCCTTCTCACAGAAGCCCTCCCAACAATTTGAGCAATGCACCAATCAGCATTGCAGCAACCAGCAGCCAGCGCATCACATCCTGCATGCGCAGACTGGCAGAATGAGCCGATCCAGCGCTCAGATACACCCCGCCGGTGTACAGTTCCTCACCCAATAATGGTTCATCAGCAGTCACGAAGAGAACCGCTTGCCCCACCAGGTCATCGCTGCCTGCCACGGATATTCCCTTGCTGCGTTCACTTGCCTCGGTGAGCAAGGCAGCCTCAGCACCCAAATGACCAGCCAGGATTGAGGCATTGACATTCTCATCATGGATGGGAAGCATCGCGCCTGCTGCATAAGCATAGGGAGTGAGGCCAGTCAAACGAACGCTGGTAGGGTTGTAACGCCGGTCTGCGCCCAGGCTGGTATATGTATTGCGCAAGGTGTCCTGGCCCAGCACTGTGAGCAAGCTTTCGCCAGAGGTGACGACGGGCGGGCAGTCACTGATTGAGGCAGCACGGGCGCAGCGTTCGAGCATTGTCAGCCCAGCAAGGGCAGAGCTTGCCTGCGGGCTAAGCAGGTCGCCGCGGCCAAGAGAAATATGCAACCGCTTGCCTGATTCAACCGATGAGCCGACCTCTCGCCGTAAAAGCAAGAAAGCGGGTATATCGCGGAAATGCACACCCGATCTGCTGCGGCTTGTCACAATAAATGCAATAGTCAGGCCAAGACAAACCAGGATAAAGATCAGGCCTAATAAGTCACCTAGCAGGTCAAGCACCTGTTCCACGATATGCTGTCTCCCGTAAATAATGAATAAAATCCTGCGTTTGGCTGGGTTCCTCCAGCACTGTCGCAAGTGCCTGCAACGAGTCTGCGGGAACGATAGGCGATAACAAAGGCTGTCCCAAATAGATCACTTGCGCCACAAGAACATTAAGCGGGCCAGCAGCCTCCAGCAAAGCAGCGACCCACTCTCGCAATCCATAGCGAGCCAAGGCATCCACCCATCTGTCCCAGATGCGCCAGTTTGCACTCAACATGGATAAAGTATAGCACAAATCCAAAATAAGATGTTTTATAACGAAATCGCTCTGGGGTAACCGCATTCAGGCAATTGTCGCCCAGCAAAGAGGGAAATTATGGGGGTTGTAAATATGACAGGTCACAGGTGATTTACGTGCCATATATAACTATGACATCTACACAATCGAGACTAAACTACTACATTGGGTCTATGGAACCTGGCTACAAGCATATAGGAAAAGCAACGCATACTGTTCCTACTATCCTTATTGTATGTAACAGTTGGGATAAGCCACTGATAAAAACGGAGTGTAAGAGATGACAAAACAACTTATTACCCTTGACGGCAACGAAGCCACCGCTTATGTTGCCCATAAAACAAACGAAGTGATCGCCATTTATCCGATTACTCCCTCGTCCTCAATGGGTGAGTTTGCGGATGAATGGTCTGCACAAAAGCGACCCAACCTATGGGGCACCGTTCCCCTTGTCATGGAGATGCAATCTGAGGGCGGTGCATCAGGCGCGGTGCATGGAGCCTTGCAGGCTGGTGCGCTGTCTACTACCTTCACGGCATCCCAGGGATTGTTGCTAATGATCCCCAACATGTTCAAAATTGCGGGCGAGCTAACACCCACCGTGTTTCACGTTTCGGCCCGCTCTGTCGCCTGCCAGGCGCTCTCAATTTTTGGCGACCATTCGGATGTGATGGCTGTGCGCAGCACTGGCTTCGGACTGATCGCCTCTTGCTCAGTACAAGAAGCACATGATTTTGCCCTCATCAGCCAGGCAGTATCCTTAGAGGCGCGCGTGCCTTTTGTGCACTTCTTCGATGGCTTCCGCACCTCATCCGAGGTTGCCAAAATTGAGCTGATTGAAGATGAAACCATGCGTGCAATGATCAATGATGAGCTTGTTCAGGCCCATCGTGGTCGCGCCCTTTCACCAGACCGCCCTGTTCTGCGCGGCTCTGCGCAGAACCCAGATGTTTACTTCCAGGGACGGGAGACAGTCAACCCCTTCTACCAGGCCTGCCCGGGCATTGTGAAGAAGTATATGGACAAGTTTGCTACGCTGACTGGCAGGAGTTACCATCTGTTCGATTACGCCGGCGCCCCGGATGCAGAACGGGTGATTGTTGTGATGGGCTCCGGGGCTGAAACCGCTGCGGAAACAGCCCACTACCTCACTGAACAAGGTGAGAAAGTTGGTGTTATCACTGTGCGCCTCTACCGACCTTTCTCAGTAGAGTCCTTTATAAACGTTCTCCCGAAGACGGTCAAAACGATCGCAGTCTTGGATCGCACCAAAGAACCTGGCGCGGCGGGTGAACCCATGTACCTGGATGTGATTACAGCCCTTAAGGAAAGCAACTGGCCAGAGCCGAGGGTGATCGGCGGGCGTTATGGGCTTTCTTCAAAGGAATTCACCCCAGCCATGGTCAAGGGTGTCTTCGACGAAATGCTCAAGCCGACAGCCAAGAACCATTTTATGGTTGGCATCATGGACGATGTAACCCACAACAGCATTGAGTATGATGCAGATTTCTCGATTGAAAGCCCCAGCACCGTTCGCTGTGTATTTTGGGGGCTAGGCGCCGATGGCACCGTGGGGGCGAACAAGAACTCGATTAAGATCATTGGCGAAGAAACCGATAACTACGCCCAGGGTTACTTCGTTTACGACTCAAAGAAATCTGGTGGCAACACCATCTCACACCTGCGCTTCGGGCCAAAGCCGATCCGGGCTCCTTACCTGATCAGCAAGGCACAGTTCGTGGCTTGCCACCAATTCACCTTCCTCGAGCGCTTCGATGTATTGAAGTATGCCATGCCAGGTGGCGTTTTCCTGCTCAACAGCATTTATGAAATAGATGAATTGTGGGATCACATGCCACTGGAAACCCAGAAAGCCCTCATCGAGAAGAAGCTCAAGTTCTACGTGATTAACGCGTACGATGTGGCCCACCAGACCGGCATGGGCACGCGCATCAATACCATCATGCAGACCTGCTTCTTCGCCATCTCGGGTGTGCTGCCACGCGAGCAAGCCATCGAGGAAATCAAGAAGAGCATTAAGAAAACCTACGGCAAACGCGGGGATATTGTGGTGCAAAAGAATTACCAGGCCGTCGATATGACGCTGGCAAACCTGCACGAGGTAAAAGTGCCAGAAAAAATCACCAGCACAATCACCCGCCGCCCGGCTGTCCCGGATGAGGCGCCCGAATACGTACGCGAGGTGCTTGGAGAGATCATTGCGCTGCGTGGCGATGATGTGCCTGTCAGTGCAATGCCTGTAGATGGGACTTTCCCCACCGGTACCACCAAGTGGGAGAAACGCAACATTGCCCTGGAAATTCCTGAATGGGAGCCAGATTTGTGCATCCAATGCGGCAAGTGTGTGTTTGTCTGCCCACATGCTGTCATCCGCGCCAAGGTGTATGATCCCCAGTACCTGAAGGATTCACCTGACTCCTTCAAGTCACTGGATGCAAAGTTCAAAGAATTCCCCAATACAAAGTACACCATTCAGGTCGCCCCGGAGGATTGCACAGGCTGTGCTCTGTGTGTTGAAGTCTGCCCTGCCAAGGACAAGACACAGGTAGGCCGTAAAGCGCTCAATATGGTCGCTCAACCGCCCATTCGCGAACAAGAAGCCAGGAACTGGGACTTCTTCCTGAGTATTCCGGATGCAGATCGCACCATGCTGAATCTGCGCACGCTCAAGAACACACAACTGCTTGAGCCATTGTTCGAGTTCTCAGGCGCATGTGCGGGTTGTGGCGAGACACCCTATGTAAAGCTTCTATCGCAGTTGTTTGGCGATCGCATCCTAATTGCAAATGCCACCGGGTGCTCATCGATTTATGGTGGCAACCTACCAACAACCCCGTGGACATTCAATAAAGAAGGGCGTGGACCAGCATGGTCTAACTCGCTCTTCGAAGATAATGCCGAGTTCGGCATGGGTATGCGCCTGACGCTGGATAAGCAAACCGAGTACGCCCGCGAGCTACTGCCACAACTGGCATCCGTCATTGGAGAAGATCTCACGACCGCTTTGCTCAACGCAGACCAGACCAGCGAAGCCGGCATCCGCGAGCAGCGCGAGCGCGTGGCACTGCTCAAGCAGCGCCTGCAAGGGAAAGCCGATCCACGAGTGCGTGACCTCTTGAGCATTGCGGATGTGCTTGTGCGGAAGAGTGTGTGGATCCTGGGCGGCGATGGATGGGCTTACGATATCGGTTACGGCGGCCTCGACCATGTGATTGCCAGTGGGCGTAACGTGAATCTGCTGGTGCTGGACACAGAAGTCTACTCCAATACCGGCGGGCAATCATCCAAATCCACCCCGCGGGCGGCTGTGGCTAAGTTCTCTGCCCAGGGCAAGGGCATCCCCAAGAAAGATCTTGGATTGATGGCCATGGCTTACGGCTATGTGTACGTGGCGCACGTTGCGATGGGTGCAAGCGATCAGCAAACTCTGAACGCTTTCCTTGAGGCTGATGCTTATGACGGCCCATCCATCATTATTGCCTACAGCCATTGCATTGCCCATGGCATTGACATGCGCAAAGGCCTGGAGCAGCAAAAGCTAGCTGTGCAAACTGGTTATTGGCCTTTGTACCGCTACAATCCAAACCTGTTAAGCGAAGGAAAGAACCCGCTCATCCTCGACTCCAAGGAGCCCTCTTTGCCCTTGGAACAGTATGTTTACAATGAGACGCGGTACAAGATGCTGACGCGCACCGATGAGGAGCGCGCAGAAACTTTGCTCAAGCTGGCTCAGCAAGATGTTCTCCAGCGCTGGAGCTTTTATAAGCAGATGGCCGCCATGCAATACGGCGAGAACAACCCAAGCAGCAGCGACTAAACATGAGAGAAGGGAATACGATGATGGTAGACCTGTCAACAACCTATCTTGGATTAAAACTTAGAAACCCCCTGGTGGCTTCTGCTTCTCCCTTGATGGAGAAGGTGGAGAATGTTCAAAAACTGGAAGAGGCCGGCATTTCAGCTGTGGTGATGTATTCTCTCTTTGAAGAACAGATCATCCACGAAAGCCTGGAATTGGATCATTTCCTAAACCAGGGAACCGAAACCTTCGCCGAGGCGCTCACCTACCTGCCCACCGCGGGAAAATTTACCCTCAGCCCAGATGCATACGTTGAAACAGTGCGCAAGACCAAGCAGGCTACCCATATCCCCGTCATCGGCAGCCTGAACGGCGTTTCGACAGGCGGTTGGATTCACTATGCCAAGAAGATCCAGGATGCCGGCACAGATGCATTAGAGCTCAACCTGTATTACCTGCCCACTGATACCAACCTGACCGCGGCAGAGCTGGAAGATAACTATATTCGCCTGGTGAGTGATATCCGGCGCGAGATCAGCATCCCAATTGCTGTGAAACTCAGCCCGTTCTTTACTGCCCTGCCCAACTTTGCCAGACGGCTGACCGAGGCAGGAGCAAATGGGCTGGTGCTTTTCAACCGCTTCTACCAGCCCGACCTAGACCTGGATACGCTTGAGGTGGCGCACAACTTGACACTCAGCAATTCGAACGAGCTCCGCATGCCACTCCGCTGGATCGCGATCCTTTACGGGAAAGTGAAGGCAGACCTGGCATTGACCAGCGGTGTGCATACTCCCGAAGATGTGATCAAAGCAGTGATGGCTGGAGCCAGTGTGGCTATGACTACTTCTGCCCTGCTGATCCACGGAATTGGTAAAGCCAGCAAGCTTATCGAAGGCATCCAAGCCTGGATGATAGAGCACGAATATGAATCCATAGAGCAGATGCGGGGCAGCATGAGCCAGGGCGCTGTGGCAGAGCCCGCTGCCTTTGAGCGTGCCAATTACATGAAGGTATTGAACTCGTATAACCCCCTGTATAAGTAGAGAAAATATCTCGCGAACAAAAACAGGTGATGAGCGATGCCCATCACCTGTTTTGATTCCAGAATGGAAATTTCAAGGGGTGAGAGATTGAGAGTTAAGCTTCCGGATATTCTACAGGGGCTTTTTTGTGGCGATAGACAATGCGCCCACGCGTCAGATCGTAAGGAGACATCTCCACACGCACGCTATCGCCAAGAAGAATACGAATGTAATACTTTCGCATCTTGCCAGAGAGATACGCCAACACTTCGTGACCTGTCTCCAATCTGACCTTGAATTGCGTCCCCGGCAAGGCTTCAACCACCGTGCCTTCAACAACAATTTTATCATCATCTTTCGCCATAGATACCTCCCGTCAAATCATCCAAAAGATTATTCATAATCCGGGTGCTGCTTGCGGCGGAAACGCCGGATCGCCTTCTTCTTTTGGATGCGGCGCAACTCACTCTTCGATACAAACCAGCGCTTGCGGCGTACCGTGCTCAAAATGCCGCTTTTGGCAACCTTTTTGCGAAAGCGCTTGAGCAACTGGTCTTGCGACTCATTCGGGCGCAGATTAACCGTGGTCAATTTTCTCACCTCCTTACCTTTGCAAAAGTGAAGTGCTCACAAAAAAAAGCCCGGCTGACGTTCCCACTCTCAGCCGAGCCAAGTGATGGTCTGCACATTGATTACAAATCGGTCGAGTGTCCTAATCCACCATCCTATTAATAAGCAAGAGCACTTCGCAGAACGTCGGCTGAATTTTAACCGATGAGGAAAATTCTGTCAAACGCTGGCAAGAAACTGGCGAAGATATCTTGGGTAAAAACCAACTTTCAGCCTATAAGCGCTCCTCCACCCGGAGCGAAATCCAGGTCCACAGCAACCCAGCGAGATCACCCAACCAAAAGGCCAGGATAATCCAAGATGTCAACCCGCTGAGCCAAAATCCAAGCACAAAAAAGATCGCCACGCCTCGCGTGGCAAGAGTCCATTTAAAAAACGGAACAAGATTATGACGTGCGGCCTGGATGTAAAAGAAACCCATGAAGATCAGGAGCATCCCTACCAGGCGGATCCAGACATCATTCGTTGGCGGGAGGTTCACCAGTTCCAGCAACGTGTTGGGGGAAAAAATTAGCAGAACGCCAAGCAAAGCAATGTAAACACCAAAGTAAAAGACGCTTTTCGCGGAACGTGACATGGCTGCAAGATCGTGATTACCCATATTGCGCAACCGCCCCAATCAGGATGGCAACCTGCCCAAAATGATAGGTGATCATGAGTAAGACCCGCGCATAGCGAAAAGGAGAAACAAATTTGTTCCATGCCAGGAATGTATCCGAGGCTGCAAAAGAGGTTGCCCCTAAACCTACCAGCAATGCTGGGACAAAATCCCAATCCAGGTTAAAGCTGGCGCTCATGGCAGAGAACACCATAATGCTGATGGTCAGTATATAGATGGTCACAGGGATTGTGAGACGCCGTAAACCTTTACTGCGCAAACCGTCTAGAACGCGCCACCCCACTCTAAGCACCAATGCCAGGATAGCAACACCTAAAACCAATGAGTAAAGCCCAAAAGATGGGAGAGGGGAGTTAAAAGCAACAATGTAGCTCAGATGAGCCAGCAGAAAAGAAGCCAGCCCCAGTGCAAATCCCGGTCGTTCCCAGCGCAGGAGCAAAAAGATATCGCCCATAAGCGAGAAAAATGCCCCGATGGTGAACCACAGCAGGTTCTTCTGACCCAGGCTACTACCTAAGATCAACCAGGCGATGATTAAGATCATTACACCAGGCTTGGCAAAATATTCCACCTTGCGCCAGCGTTCCCCCACTGCTACCCACTCGACCACCGCCACGACCAGGGCCGCGACCAACACTGCATGGTGCATAGTATCCTCCATCTTACAATTTATATATACAAATTGTACTTGATAGACCGGAAGGAATGCTGAGGAATAATGATTAAGGTTCCAGAAAACAAATGCCCCACCATTGACAGGGCGGGGATGAACGGCAAGTCCCAATGATCCTTAAATCACTGCACGGCGACTATTATTTTGGGTAAAATATGCAATACGCTGTAACCTTTTGGTTGCTAGGGCATCTAACTTTTTGAAGACCCCCCAAACTCAACCTTATGGATGGATATAGAGACCATGACCGTACCGCCGAAAAAGCATTCAATTTAGAGACGTATATGTCAGCCGTGATACTGCTGCCGCTCGCGATATGGTTTGACGTTCTGGACAAATGGGCGTCCCTGTCATTGATATCGGCGGGTTATGGTACGGAGCCTTTTGAGCCTTAGGTGTGGCGTTGATACAGCCGACGACGGTTATCTCTGCTTTTGTGGCTGACCTGACCGATTCGACAATCTGGGTGGGGGGCCTTGCCATAGTGCTGACTGTGGCTGGGGCTTTGCCGCAGCTTTTTGTTGTCCGCTGGCTGGACCCCATCGTTTTCAAGAAGCCCTACTTACCGGGAGCCATTTATCCGCCTGTTCTGAGTTGGGGGACGCTGGCATATCCAATATCCACAATTTGGGGCGGCAGAGGCGCTTGTATATAGAAGACTGGACAAACCTCAAACAATAAAAAACTCAAGGAGATCATTAAATGCTTCAAACCAATCTGGAACACGTCAACACCAAGGAAGAACTGCAAGCCTTAATCGAAAACAACGAAAAGGTTGCTGTTTGTTGCGGAAGAATGGGCCCGATGTGCATTCCCGTCTACGATATTTTCGAAATCTATCGAGACGAATATCCAGATATTCAATTCCGGGATATGGATTTCGACATTCCCGATGCTGCAGTCATCAGGCGCCTGCCAGATTGCAGAACTTTCAACGGACTGCCGTTTACCATTTATTACCGTAATGGCAAGGTGGTGAAAGCAACTTCTAGTATTCAAACGGCAAAACAAGTAAAAGATGTTATCCATGAGGTCTTTGCGTAGTATTTGCATCTTAGGTCTGACAGGCTTGCAAATGCCTGTCAGACTTGTAAGGAAATATACGGGATGAGCAAGGATACCCATCAATTTGATCTAATCATTATCGGAGCCGGACCCGCGGGACTGGCTGCCGCCATTTATACAGCACGCGCCTCTGTTTCAACCTTGGTCATAGATCAGGCCTCAGCCGGTGGCCAGGTGAAGACCACCCACCAGGTTGCCAATTACCCGGGCTTTGTCGAGCCTATTGCCGGGTACGAACTGGCGCGCAATATGCGCAAACAGGCAGAAAAGTACGGCGCCAGGCTTAAACTGGCCAACAATATCACTGCCATCGATCTGGTTGGAAAAGAAAAATGGGTAAAGATAGATGATGATATCTATACCGCGAGATATGTCATTATCGCCACAGGTTCATCTCCCCGTCTGTTGAATGTTCCAGGTGAACAGGAATATAAAGGCAGCGGGATTTCTTACTGTGCGACTTGCGATGGAGAGTTCTTTATAGACAAGGATATCATCGTGGTAGGCGGCGGAAACAGCGCCATGGAAGAATCTCTGCTACTTTTGCAGTTTGTAAATTCCATCACAGTGATTCATCAATTCGATACCCTGCAAGCAGAAAAGATCACCGCCGACAGGATAATACAGCACCCCAAGGTCAATATTTTATGGTCGCATGAGCCGCGTGGATTTGAGAAAAAAGGCGAAAAGATGCTCATCTTGGCAGAAAATCTGAAGACCAAGGAACAGATCACATTGGAACGTGACGGCGTTTTTATCTTCATCGGCATGCTTCCCAGCGTCGATTTATTCCGCGAAACTCCTCTGCAATTCACCACGCAAGGTTACATTGTAACCAACGAAAATATGGAAAC
>JAFGBV010000243.1 GCA_016932955.1 Anaerolineales bacterium
AGCCAGCAGGTTGAGCTTTTCGCGCAGCGAGGACAGGGCGGTATCCACCACTGCATCGCCCAGTACCGCCCTTTGCGCTTCGAGGGCGGCGATGGTCTGCTCGATCTGTTGTCTGGATATCGTTTCTGCCATATTGATATTGTACAATATCCGCAGTGCGCTCGCAATGAGGGGTTGAATGCGGGTGGGGAGTGTCAAGTCTTTCCAATGAACAGCGTGAACCCAACGTGTGCATGCGATTTATGCCACGTGACATATTGACTGTATTATGTGATAATTGATGCAGTGTTGGCTCGCATTGGAGTGGCTTTTTTGTATGATTCAGGTGAGATAATCAATATATTCCCAACATAAGGAGGGGAAGATGAGTATTTCCAGGCGAAAGCGAAATTTCACGTTTTTAGTTTGTATCCTCTTGACGATCGGGCTGGTATTGCCTGCGATGAGGCCGGTGGAGGCAGGAGGCTTGGGGGGCCAGGGGATCAGCGGGAATGTAACGCTAGACCCGGCATTTGACGGTGATGGGCTGGTGGTCTCAGACCTCTCTGGCGGGGATGAATATGCCTATGCAATGGCATTGCAGCCGGACGGGAAAATACTCATGGCGGGATTTGTGGGAGTAATCGGCGGTCAAAAGGATATTGCCCTGGCACGCTACAATCCAGATGGCACGTTGGATACCACCTTTAGTGAAGATGGTTGGGCCAGTGCAGATATCGGTTTTTCCGATGAGGTGTATGGCTTGGCATTACAGGCGGATGGCAAGGTGGTGGTGGTTGGTTCCACCTTTGATGGAAATGAGACGTCAAACCTGACCCTGGTGCGCTTTAACCCGGATGGAACATTGGATACTACCTTTGGCGTTGATGGCGTGGTCACAAGTGTTAGCACGGCTGGATTTGCTGTTGCATTGCAAGGTGATGGCAAGATCGTGGTGTGTGGGGTTCGCGGCGGCGACTTCCTGTTAGCGCGCTTCACCCTGGATGGCTCTCCGGATACTACTTTTGACAGTGATGGCTGGCTCACCACCGACTTTGGCAATACCGAATTTGGCCAAGCAGTGGCTTTACAGGCAGATGGGAAGATCCTGGCAGGCGGATATACTTATTATGACATCTATTCGGACTTTGCCCTGGCGCGTTATAACACTGACGGCAGCCTGGATACAAGCTTCAGCAGTGATGGCAAAGTGATAACCGATTTCTCTGGCGGCAGCGATAAAATTTCTGACGTGACTGTGCAGCCCAATGGGATGATCCTGGCTGTGGGTTATGCCGTAACGGACCAGGTGGAGAACTTTGCCCTGGCGCGCTATACCCCGGATGGAGAATTGGATGCCAGCTTCGATGGTGATGGTATGGTCACCACCGCGTTCCCCGGCACAGGCGCTTATGGCGAGGCTGTAGCCTTGCAGCCGGATGGGAAGATCGTTGTGGCTGGGTGGTGGTTCGGCCTGGCTTCGATGGATTTTGCATTGGCGCGCTATAACTCCAACGGCTCACTGGATGCAACATTCGATGAGGATGGCAAGTTGACCACAGATTTTGGTGGCAGCGAGGATGAGGGTTTGAGCATAGCCTTGCAGGGGGATGGGAAAATAGTGATTGGCGGATATGTGGTGGATACGAATATCTGGGAGGTGGATTTTGCCCTGGCGCGCTATCTTGTTGAAGGCGAGGAGTACTTCACCATTATTAGCATCCCATTGGTGTTCAAGTAAGCCAGCTCCTGACGATAGATTAAACCACGAGGGTGAAGCGACGGAATACCTGCTTCACCCTTGTGTGTTTGGGCGTCTCATTTATTAACGAGCGGTAAGTAGATATCGTTGGAAGCGATGCCGGCGGGAAAATTGAACACCACCCCATCTTCCTCCTGCGGGCGGAGTGGCTCGCTGGCAGCAAGCTCAAAAATTTCGGATGTGGTGTAATCAGCGGCGCGGAGTTACGGCGCTCATTTTAAGAGATCGTAGCCGTTCATGTGGATAATTTATTCCAGCTCCAGAACAACCTTTTCCACCTCTTCGCCGGGGAGGGGCTCGCTGAGGGGGTGCTTCTTGCCATTGAGGCGCAGGCTGCGCACCTGGATGGCATGGGGTTGGAGGATTATCTGCGGATAGGAGAAGGGGTAAGTGCCTTGGAAGGAGCGCTCCAGCTTGATTTGATCGCCTTTGCGGGCAACCCGCCATTGCTCCAGGCGCCATTCATCGTAGCCATCGCCTGCGTCGAGATAAAGGTTGTTCTGGGTGGGGGAGGTGGCAGGCGGGTAGAGATGCAGCTCGAGGGTCTCGCCTTTCTGCATCGGCAGCAGGGCGCCAGCTTTGACCAGGATGGGGATGCGCTCTAGCGGGGCGGGGATCTCGACCTGCCCAGGGCCGCTTAAACGCTGATCGTCCCAGATGTGGTACCAGTCACCGGGGGGGAGGGTTAATTTCCGTGATGTGGCGCCTTCTTCGAGGATTGGGGCGACCAGTAGGGCTTCGCCAAGCAAGAACTGGTCATTGATTTCCCACAGGGCGGGATTGGCAGGGTCAGACCAGAAGAGGGGGCGCACAGGAGGAGTGCCGGATTGGTGGGCCTGCCAGGCGAGGGTGTAGAGGTAGGGCAGCAGGCGCTGGCGAAGGTGCAGAAAGTGGCGCACGATGCTGGTGGTGGGCTCACCGTAAACCCAGGGCTCGCGGCGGGAGGTGCCGACGGCAGAGTGAGTGCGGAAGAAGGGCAGGAAGGCGCTGAGTTGGAACCAGCGCAGGTAAAGCTCAGCGGAGGGGTCGCCGCTGAAACCGCCGATATCGGGGCCGCTGAAGGAATGTCCGGAGAGGCTGAGACCGAGGATGGTGGCAACCGTCTGGCGCAGTGAAGCCCAGGAGGTTGCCGTATCGCCGGTCCAGTTCCAGGCATAGCGCTGCAGGCCAGCCCAGCCGGCGCGGGAGAACAGCCAGGGACGTTTATCAGGGTCAAGGGTGCGCAGGGCATCGCGGGCAGCGCGGTTCATCAGCAGAGCGTAAAGGTTGTGCGCTTCGAGGTGGTCGCCGCCGCGGCCTTCCATGTTGTGGCGGGCGGTGGTGGGGAGGGAGGTTTCGCCCCAGGCGGCGAAGGAGGCGGGCTCGTTCATGTCGTGCCAGAAGCCTGCCACGCCCAGGTCGAGGAAGGTCTGGTATTGCTCGCCCCACCACTGGCGGACAGCGGGATTGGTGAAATCGGGGTAGGCAGACCAACCGGGCCAGACCAGGCCGTGGAGAGGCTTGCCATTGGGCATGGCAACATAAGCGTTTTGCTTGATGCCCTCCTGGTACAGGGGATACTGGCGGTCTTGCTTGATGCCGGGATCGAGGATGGTGACAACCCGAACGTTCTTCTCTGCCAGGGCAGTGATCTGGCTCTCCGGATCGGCGAAGCGCTGCGGGTGGAAGGTAAAAACGCGGAAGCCGTCCATGTAATCGATATCGAGGTGGATGGCGCTGAGGGGCAGGTCGCGCTGTTCAAAGCCAGCGACGACCTCGTTAATCTCCTGCCAGGAGTGGTAGCCCCAGCGGCACTGGTGGTATCCGAAAGCCCAGCGGGGAGGCAGGAAAGGCCTGCCAGTGAGGTCGGTGTAGGTAGCGGTGATCTCATCAGGTGAGCCACTGATGAAGTAGTAACGCAACGCACCGCGCTCGAATTGGGCGCGGGCGTGATCGTCGAAGGTGAAGGCGCCGCGGTGCGGGTTCTCGAAAAAGACGGCATAGCAACCCTGCTGGTGAACGCCCCAATAGACGGGGGTGCAGATGTAAAGCGGATCTTTGCCGGGACCATAGGAGCCGCCGGGGTCACTGTTCCACATGCGGTATGAGCCAGGGCGCAAGTTAAAAGGCGCGGCGCGCTCGCCCAGGCCGTAGAGGTGTTCTTCAGGTCGCAGGGAGGAGGTGAGAGTCCAGGAATCGCCCTGGCGCATGGGCGGGAGGTCGTGGCGTAAGAGCAGGTGATCGGGATTGGTGAACTGGATGCTGCCGTTGTTAGCAACGGTGATGGTGAGGGCAGGGCTGCTGATCTGGATGGATGAGTCGCCGTGATGATACTGGATAGGCATCTCAGGCCACTGGCTGCGGGCGATGGCGTAGGGGATGGGCAGCAAGCCCGGCTGCCAGGTGAGGCGGGCGAGGTTGGGGGCAAGGAAGACGATTTCCACTTCGGCGTTATCGAATTGAACCTGGATGCCGGAGGGGATGGGTTGGTAGGCCGTGCGGTTGGCAGGAGGCACAGGCGCAGGAGCGGTCTGGTTGGGTGTGGGCGCTTCGAGGCGGTCGCGCAGGAGGGAATAGCGCAGGGTACGCAGTGCGGGGCCGAGGCCGATGGCGCGCAGGGCAAAGAGGGCTTTGGAGAAGGTGGTGTGTTGGGTAGGCATGGGTTCCTTATCTGGCTCGCATCGCATCGCGCAGCAGACGGTATCCGATCACATGGACGCCGCGCTGCTGCAGGAAACGGCGCATTTCTTCATTGCAGAAATTCTGGTAATCGCCGAGGCGGCTGCGCCAATCGGGGGCAATGGCGTGCAGCTCAGGGGTATCGATGGAGGGGTGGATGACGAAGTGGGTGATGCCGGCAGGGATCTGATCGAGGCAGTCCTGGGTGACCTGCATGCGGTTATCGGGTTGGTCGAGGGGAGCTCCGGCGACATGGTCGATCAGGGGAATGCCCTGATCTTCGAAGGCGGCAAGGGATTGGGCGGCGAAGCGGGCGGTTTCTTGGTCCATACCGATGGAAAGGAAACCGCTCTCATCCAGGCGGGGGATCATGGGCGGCAGGCCGAATTGAAGCGCAACCTGAACGTAGATGGGGATGAGGCGGGGGTGGCCGACGGTGCCCATGTGAGTATCGACGTGGGTGACATCGATGCCTGCAGCGAGGGCGCGCTGTACCTGGGCAGCCAGCTCCGCCTGGACGGCAGCGGGAGAAGCCTGGGCGTGGACAGCGGAGGTAGTGCGGTGGAGGTAGCCTTCTTCATCGATCAGGCCGCTGGCGGTGTCGCGGGTGGAGATAGGCCCCCAGCGGTAGAGGTCCCACTCGCTGTTGAGGGTGGCGTGGACGCCCATGTCGGCCTGCGGATTCTGGCGGCAGAAATCGGCCACAGCAGGGAACCAGGGGCAGGGCACCATGGTAGCGGCAGAGGAGATGATGCCAAAATCGACCAGGTGGGCATAGGCGGCGACGGAGGCGTGGCACATGCCTATATCGTCGGTGTGGATGATAACCAGGCGGTCGCGGTCGCTGAAGCCGAGTTTTTTGAGGTAAGGATTGGGGTTCATAGGGTCTCCTGTAATCTTGGCTATTTCAAGATCAGTGGGATGCGGGTGAGGTATGCCTTCCGCTCAACGGTGGCGGTCAAGCCGGTGCTGGCGGAGGCGTTGTCGTCGTCGGTTATCGTGAGGGAAACGTGGAAGGCGCCTTCGCTGGTGAACGTGTGGCGAAGCTCGTAGGTACGCGCCCCCAGGGACAGGTTGATGGAGGCGGTAGAGCCATCTCCCCAGGCGACGGCGAGGGTATGGGTATCCAGCAGGCCGGGATCGGTGAAGGCGACGGTGAGGGTGAGAGCATTGCCGAGGGCGATGTGGGCATCAGGCAGTGGAGCGATTGTGGGGGCGGCATTTTCCACCGTCAGCAGGAGGAAATCGCTGCTGGCAGCGCCTTGCTCATCGGTGATGGTGAGGGTGATGTTGTATAGTCCATCGTCCGCATAGGTGTGGCTGGGGGTCAGCGAGCCGCTGAGGGTAGCGCCATCACCAAAGCGCCAGAGGATCTCCACCGCTGTGAGCAGCCTACCGGGGTCACTATAAGCCCCGGAGAAGGAAACGGTTTGACCTTCGATGGCGCTGGCATCGGCGCCGGCGTTCACCAGCGGATCATCGTTGACCGAGTCGACGGTGAGGTTGACGGC
>JAFGBV010000244.1 GCA_016932955.1 Anaerolineales bacterium
GCTCGCGAGCAAGTCGAAGGACACAGCCTGGATGCCCAAGAGGTGCACATCCGCACCTTTGTTCAAGCTCAGGGATGGACCCTGATGCAAATCTACGAAGATGCCGGCATTTCGGCCAAGAAAGGCAGCCACCGCCCCGCCCTGGAGCAACTGCTCCGAGATGCCAAGGCAGGAAAGTTTGACGTAGTTGTGGTGGACAAAATTGACCGCTTCTACCGTCACCTGGGCGGGCTGCTATCTGCGTTGGATCAGCTCAATTCGTATGGGGTCAGTTTTGCGTCAGTTCAGGAGAAGCTAGACTTCATCACTCCCTGGGGTAAGTTGATGCTGACTGTTCTGGGCATGCTCGCAGAAATCTATTTGGATAATTTACGTCAAGAAACGATGAAAGGGCAACGTCAAAGAGCGCGCAAAGGGATGTGGATTGGTGGCATCCCGTTTGGGTACTGCAAGGGGCTGTGCGCCAACTGCGAAGACCCAAACGGCAAAGACTACTGCCCGAATTACGGCAACAAGAACCTGGGCGACGGCAAGAACATCATCGCCCACCCGATTGAGAGCCTGGCGGTAAAGATGGTTTTTGATTGGTATGCTACCGGCCAGTACACACAGGTTCAGATCGTGCATATCCTGAACGAGACGAAAGTGCGCTTACCGGATGGCAGCGAGGTGCAATTGCGGCAAAAAGGCCGCAAAGGCGCCACCAACCCCGGTCTGTTCGGGCGCGATACGATCCGCGACATGCTCAAACGATATTCTTACACCGGTAAAATCCCTTACCAGGGCATTGACGATCAAGGCCGTCACCGCAAACGCAAGCCGCCATTGGAAGTGCTGGATGGCAACCACCCTGCGCTGGTCAGCGAAGAGCTTTTCAACAAGGTGCAGGAAATCCTGGCTCTGGTCAACAAAAATATCCGCTACAAGAACGGCATACCGGTTCGATTGTTCCCGTTGACCGGGATATTAAGATGCGGCTACTGCGGCAGCCGGATGCGCGGAGAAAAGACGTTTCAGGATCGGCGAGTGTATGGCGATGGTGACCGGATTGACCACAAGAACAACTGCACACAACCAATGGCGGACTCAGACGTTCTGGAAGAGCAAATGTACCAGTTCTTGCACGAGGTAATCGAAAACTCGAACGGTAAAGTGGATCTGGATGTGCTGCAGAAAGAAATCCAGATGGCCGAGCAGCGGTTCCTCCGCACGCGCGATATGTATATCTCTGGAGAAATTACCCGGGAGATCTTCGAAAACGAGAGAAATCGATTAGAATCTCTAAAAAGGGACTTGCGTTACGACTTTATTGGTGCTACAATGACATCGCTCAGTTTCATCCGTTCGGGTGTCGCTGAGTGGAACACACTTTCACAACTTGAACAAAAAAGGCTGCTTCAACTCGCAATTGAAGCAGCCTGGGTACGAGAGAACGCTATCGTTGCGGTGCAGCCGTCGATTGCGTTTCTATCTCTACTATCCACGTATTCAAATGGTAACATGGGGGAGATGGGGATTCGAACCCGCGGCGGAGGTTTAAGCCCCCGCACTCACTTAGCAGGCGAGCCCAATCAGCCTCTCTGGCACCTCCCCATTAAGCGGAAAAATTTTACCACATAATCGGGTGGTATGAACTACCAATCGCCTCCCTCAACCCAGCCACCTCCTGCAACCTGCTCGATTTTTTCATTGCTTTCATACCTGCTGAAAGCCAGGCACCCAATCATCTTCATAGGTTATGAAGATGATTGGGTGCCTGGTTGTTGTTCCTTAGCGGAGGGAGTGGGGTTCGAACCCACGATGGATTGCTCCATACCTGTTTTCAAGACAGGCGCCTTAGGCCGCTCGGCCATCCCTCCTAAGCGTCAAAATTCTACCATAGAACCGCTTTTTCGTTAGCCAGAACTGATATAACACGAGTTCGGGTTTGTCGGATAAGCGATTCTTTACCTCTCAGGATAACGGATAAGCAGGGAATCTTCTGGGGAGGCTGCTTGACTCATGCTATACTTGCCCTTACTTGCCTTCTCTTCGCAGGCTGAGGATTGCCGATGTCTCATATTGCTCGCTCCACGCTGATCATTGCCTTTTTCTTTGCGGTTGAAAAAGGCCTCGGCTTTTTGCGCCAAATCATCATCGCCCGGCAGTTTGGACTTTCTGCAGAGTTGGACGTTTTCAACGCCGCAAATAACGTGCCGGACCTTCTCTTTGCCCTCATCTCTGGCGGGGCGCTGGCAATGGCCTTCATTCCCGTTCTTTCGGAGACTTTAGATAAGGAGGGCCGCCACTCCGCCTGGAACCTGTTCTCGCGCATCGCCAACCTGGTCTTTCTCGTGTCTGCGGCTGCTTCTGTCGTGATCGCCCTGTTTGCCGAGCCGCTCGTGGACCGCGTCATCACCCCTGGCTTTTCCATCGAGCAAAGAGCGCTGGTGGCTGAGCTGATGCGCCTCAACCTCATCTCCACCCTCATTTTCTCAATGGCTGGACTGGTGATTGCTGGCTTGCAAGCCAACCAGCACTTTCTCCTCCCTGCAATGGCCCCCAGTATGTACGATCTGGGCATGTTTGTGGGCGTGTTGGTTCTCGCGCCACAAGAAGGCCTCCGCCTGGGTCCCATTACCCTGCCTGCATTGAACATGGGAGTGCGCGGCCTGGTATATGGCACGATCTTAGGCGCTGCCATGTTCTTGCTCATCCAGGTTCCTGGCCTGCTGCGTTATGGCTTTCGATGGACGCCTGCTGTGTCCCTCCGTCATGCTGGCGTCGTCAAAGTTCTTCACCTGCTTGGCCCTCGCATCCTCACGGTATTTTTCATCCACTTTGTCTTCCTGATGCAGGATAATATCGCTTCCCGCCTGCTGGCTGGATCGGTGACTGCCCTGGTGTATGGCTGGCTCTTCCTGCAGGTGCCCGAGTCGCTGATTGGAACGGCGGTGGGCACTGCCCTCTTGCCTACCCTCTCAGAACAGGCAACCCGTGGGCAGGCCGAGGCCTTCTGGCAAACTCTGGAGCGCTCCGTTCAGGTGCTGCTGGCACTGACCTTGCCGATCACTTTGCTGCTGATGGCTGGTATCCAACCTGTTATCCAAATTCTGGACTTTGATTCTACCGGTACGGGGATGGTTGTCTGGACCACGCGAGCGTTTCTGGTAGGGCTGGTCGGCTATTCGCTCATCGAGGTGGCGGCGCGCTCATTTTACGCTCGCCAGAATGCGCGTATCCCGCTTCTTGCATCCGCCCTGGCTGCGGTAACTTTCCTGGTATTGGCGCTGCCCCTCTCGCACTGGCTGGGCGTGGCAGGCATTGCCCTGTCCAACGCCCTGGCCTACACCGGCGAGGCGGCCTTTCTGTTCTGGCTTCTCTATCGTCAGTATGGGGGGCGGCTGCACCTGGGCACTGTGCTGTTGCGCGTGATCCCCGCCTCTTTGCTGGGCGCCCTGGTGGTTTACCTGGTTGGCTTATTGCCCCTGCCAGCCCTTCCGCTGGCATTGGGCGGGATGGCTGCTGGTGGGCTGGTTGTCTTGCCCTTTATCTGGCCTGAAATAAGGGTATTGGTGAGACTATAGATTTTCACGGCTTTTCAGGGAGAGGCACATGTACAGGAAAATCCTTCCGCTACTGGCTCTACTGACCCTTCTTGCCAGCCCTTTTGCTCCGGCTCCGGTTGCCGCGGCGCCGGATTGGCAAGCCAAAGTAGACCCCCAGGTTCTGGAAACCGCTGCCCAGGGGGAGGTGGAATTTCTGATCTTCCTGACTGCTCAAGCCGATCTCAGCGGCGCAACTGAACTAATCACCAAGGAAGAAAAAGGCGCTTTTGTCTATGCCAGCCTGGTTGAGACTGCCCTCCGCACCCAGGCGCCCCTGCTCGCTGCTCTGCAGCGCATGGATGTGCCCCATGAATCCTTGTGGGTGGCGAACATGATCTGGGCGCGCGGCGATCAGGCAACGATCCAATCTATTGCCCAGCGCGCCGATGTTGCTCACCTTTACGCCAATCCCCATATTCAATTGGACGCTCCTGTGTTTTCATCCAGGACTGTGGAAAGCTCGTTGGGGGTTGAGTGGAATATTGCCAGGGTGCGCGCCCCAGAGGTGTGGGCTGCCGGTTACACCGGGCAGGGCGTGGTCATCGGCGGGGCAGATACCGGATATGACTGGGACCACCCGGCAATCAAGGATCAATATCGCGGTTGGGATGGTGCCGTAGCCAGCCACGATTATAACTGGCACGATGCCACCGGTCTCAGTCCCACCCAACCGGTTGATCCATACTGGCACGGCACCCACACCATGGGTACCATGGTGGGTGACGACGGCGGCAGCAATCAAATCGGCATGGCCCCCGGCGCGCGCTGGATTGGCTGCCGCAACATGAATAACAGCGGCTACGGCACACCCGCCACCTACAGCGAGTGCTATCAATGGTTCATTGCCCCCTGGCCCATCGGCGGCGACCCATTCACTGACGGCGACCCGGCGATGGCCCCTGATGTGATCAACAATTCCTGGGCCTGCCTCACCAGCGAGGGTTGCTCTGCGGATGACCCGGAGATCTTGCTGGAGGTGGTGCAGAACGTTCGTGCTGCTGGTATCCTCACCGTGCATTCCGCCGGGAACAGCGGCTCTGCCTGCGCCACGGTCAACACGCCTGCTGCCATCTACGCTGAGTCGTTCTCTGTTGGCGCAACCGACTCCTCTGATGCCATCGCTGGCTTCTCCAGCCGCGGCCCGGTGACATTCGATGGCAGCAATCGCCGCAAGCCGGATATCTCCGCTCCGGGCGTGGGCATCCGCTCGTGCATACCGGGGACAGGATATAGTTCATCGAATGGTACAAGCATGGCTGCGCCGCACGTCGCCGGGCTGGCAGCCCTGCTCATTTCTGCCGCGCCGGATCTCAGTGGGCAGGTGGAGCGCCTGGAAACGTTGATTGAACATAGCGCCGTTCCCATCACCACTACCCAGGGCTGCGGGGGAGATAGTGTCACTGACATTCCCAACCATGTCTATGGTTGGGGGCGGATTGATGCCTGGAATGCCTACCAGAGCATGTATTCGTTTGAATTAGGCAAACATGCTTCGCTCTCTCAAGTAATCCCTGGCGCGTTGCTCACCTATACGCTTGCGGTGACCAACACGGGCTATGCCGCGGTGGATCATCTGGTCATTACAGATGTCGTCCCCCTGGCGACCGAATTCCTCACCGCCACCCTGCCTCACACCCACACCGGCAGCCTGCTTACCTGGCATTTCCCCTCCCTCGCCGCGGGGCAGGTGCAGCAGGTTTCTCTCCAGGTGCAGGTAACGCTGACTGCCACTGGCACGATCACCAATGCCGATTACCGCGCCTCCAGCGACCAAACGCTTCCCATCAAGGGTCTCCCTGTTACGACGGAGGTGCTACCCACCACTTTGCTGCTGTCGAAAACTGCTCCAGAGCGCGTAGCACCGGGAGGGTTGCTGACCTATACGTTATCTGTCACCAATCCCCATCCCTTCGCCGTGCAAAACAACCTGGTTCTGACTGATGTGCTACCTGGCGATGTCGCCTTTGTGCGCGCCACTGCACCATACACTCTCTCCGGTAATACGATTACCTGGCAGCAAGCCTCCCTGGCAAGTGGTGCGCTGTGGCAGGTGGATCTGGTGGTGCAGGCGCCGCTCACTTTTACCGGAACCCTCACCAATGCCAGTTATCAGGTGCGCAGCGATGAGACAACCCCTGTCTTCGGTCTGCCCGTCTTAACTCACATTTATGCCCTGGCGGTGGGCAAAGCTGCTGTTGCCTGGGTAGCCCCTGGCGATTACCTCACCTATACCCTGACCGTCACCAACCTCCACCCCTCCCAAGATGTGCACCAGGTTTGGTTGGAAGACCCTCTTCCACCCGGTGTGACCTTTGCCACTGCCAGTGAGGGATACACATTACAAGATGGCGTGCTGCGCTGGGAGTTGGGTACACTTGCCCCTGGCGAGAGCCTCAGCCGTCAGATGGTGGTGTGGATACCGCCGGGTATGCAAGGATCTGTGGTCAACCAGGGATATACGGTTACCGGTCAGGAGCTCGGCGAGCCGGTGTGGGGAAAGCCGGTGACGACGTGCATTTATTATCTCCATTACTGGCCGATTGCGCTGCGCTGAATCCGGATTTTTCTGCAATACTACTGGTAACGCTCATAGATTGCCAGCACTTTGTCGGCGTAATCGTATCCCACATCCATCGGGCCATAGGCGCGCAGCGCCTCGCGCAGGTTTCCATAGCGTGCCGCCAGACCGGCCAGCATGCCCACGCCGTATGCCACGTTATAGTCGGGGTCTTGCAGTTCGGCAATTGTGGGACGGCTGGCAAAGCACGGGCCATTAGCGCATTGGAAATTGGCCGCAAGCCCGTCTCGCGGCATCACCTGCATTAGCCCCACTGCGCCGCTGCGTGAATAAGCTAGTGCGTTGCCACCGCTTTCCATCAGCATCACCGCGGCGATCAAGTTAGGGGGCAGAGCGTGCTCCTCTGCGTTAATTGTAATATAGTCACACCATTGTAAGATATCTTGCGAAAAGGATTTGCTTACCGCGCACTCGCTTTCTGTGGTCAATTGCCCCGGATCGCCCATTCCAAGGTTTGCGGAGGCCTCTCCCATCGGCTCCGCGTTTGCAGGCGCGAGATTCCCTGCCGCTAGCCCGCACAACACAATCACCAAGAAACAGCCAATCACTGCGCCCCGAATTGCCAGGTATGGTCCAATATACATCTTACTTCTCCTTCTATGTGAGCAAGGAAATGATAGCACAAATGTTCTAATTAAACAAGTTGTTCTTGCAAGTGACTGACCTCCCTGATCCCCAATTCCCCTTGGCGGGTTTCCCCAGGCTCAAAATCAACCATTGCAGCGCATGGCAATTCACGGTATAGTTCTTGGTATGACTACCATATCTTCCTCTACCCATACCCCTAGTTTCTATGGCAAGGTTGATGATGCCCAGCGAGAGGCCCTTCTGCAGGCATATGTTGACTACCTGACCAGGCGCAACGGCGACATCGACCCCCAGACAGGTTGCCTGCCGCTGCGCGAGATCAGCCTGGAGCAAATGAATTCTTCCGATGTGCGTTTCCAGGGGCAGATTTCTCAGGCGCATTTCGACCGCTTATTTGCCAACTTTTCCGCCTCCGATCCCGAGCTGCACCCTGCTTTGCTGGCTTTGCTCTTGTTTTGCAAGATGAACGCGGGGGAGGCTTATGGGGTGCGCGTCGTCAAAGCCGTCCATGCCAGGCGGTGGCGCCAAAGCCAGGATCTCCCCAGCCGGGCTATCTCTTTCGCCCAGGAAGAAGAAGAGTATCATACCCGCATCCTGGTAGGGGCTGCTCATTATTTCAATATCCGCGCCGATGGCTCGTACCTGCCTCGCCTGGCGCTCAAAGTTTTGATCGGCTCGCTTGCCTATGCTCCCAAGGTTCTCTTCCACCCCATCTTGTACGGTGCGGAAGTCGCCGGGGTGTATGTTTTCAACTGGACCTTGAACCGTGTGCGTACCATGATCCAGGGTCAGCCCCAGTTAGTGGAGGCGCTTGAGCAGCGTCTCATCCAGGTGATCATTGACGAGATTGGGCATGTCGCCTTCAACCGTCTGGTTTTAGGAGAAAAAGGTCGTCAATTGGGGCAGTTCCTCGCAGCCCAAACCGTGAAAGGCTTGCCTTCCATCACTCCTGAGCTGCGCGCGGCGGGTTTTGATACGAGTGTGATGCGAGAGTTTAACCGTTTCGATCTGCACGACCTGCCCGAGCAGGCTCGCCAAAGCGCATTTTTTGCCTGAGTAATGCACTGATCAGCTGTTCGATTATAAAGTGCTTGCAAGTGGCTTAGCCCTCTGCAAGCATTTTTTTATCGAATTTCCTCCTTGACAAACAGGACAAATGTTCTATAATATAAGCAAGCATTAGAACAGGTGTTCTAATTGGTTCCAATAGTATCACATCGGAGGTATCCCATGAACCGTCCAGGCATCCAATCCCTCAA
>JAFGBV010000245.1 GCA_016932955.1 Anaerolineales bacterium
CAACCTTTTAGTGCACCCTCGCAGTCTTCCTGGTTGACTTTGGCATCGGCATCTGGTAAAGCATCCGCTACATGCAAGCACTGAAATCAAAAAAGGACCCCTCCCATGAAAAAACTCCTCAAAAGTGAATACATCATCGCTGGCATCATCGTCTTCGTCATCGTCTTTATCATCGGTCTGGTGATCGACTTCTCCTTTTGGGAATCCCTGCTCGGCGCCGCTGTCCTCTCCATCGTTGGCATCGTCGTCCTTTGGTGGCAAAGGGAGGGCCTGTAAATGCCGCAGGTGAGCAAGCAGCCAGATTTTGCCCTGGCCAAAGCCTATATCCTCATCCGCATGCAAGAAGAGCTGCCCCGCAACCTCTCCTACCATGCCATCCAGCACACCTTCGAGGATGTTCTCCCCGCCGCCGAGCGCCTGGCTGCGCTGAGCGGCCTGAACGAGCAGGATACACTGCTTTTGCGCACCGCCGCCCTTTACCATGATATCGGCTACATCGAATCTTACGATGCCAACGAGGCCATCGCCGCCCGCATCGCCCGCGAGTCGCTGCCCAAGTTCGGCTACCAACCCGAGCAGATCGAGGTGATTGTCGGCGCCATCATGGCTACCAGCCTGCCCCAAGCGCCCAAAACCGATCTCGAAGCCCTGCTCTGCGATGCCGACCTGGACAGCCTCGGCCGCGAAGACTATTTTGACGCCGGACGCAAATTCTGGCTGGAGCTGCAAGAGTACAGCCGCGGCCTCACCCGCCGCCAGTGGCACGAGCGCCAGATCAAGCTCCTCTCCACACACCAGTATTTCAGCCAGGCCGCCCGCGATCTGCGCGATGCCGGCAAGCAGCGCAACCTCGCCGAGCTGCAGCGCCGCCTGGCAGAGCTCTAATCCCCCTTCCGTGCCCGGAACAGCACCTGCGCCCCCAGCATCACGCTCACGCTGACCAGGATGCGCGCATCCAACAGCCCCAGCCAGGCATTCAGCCCGATCAGCGCCAGAACGATCAGCAGCAGGATCACAAAGCGGCCGAAGGGCACCTGCTCATCGCTGTATAACACCGGCATCAGGTGCTGGATGTACTTGCGGTTGCGCGGCAGAATCATGGACGAAGCGATCAAGAAGAAGCGCATGGTGAACAGGGCATGCAGCAGGAAAAAGATGAACAGCGTGCCAAAGATGAAGGCCTCGGGAAGGGTGAAGGAGGTTTGGGCGGTCATCTCGGCAAAACCTGCCTGGTACAGCATCAGGATCAGCGAGAACAGGTACCACAGGTACATGACCGCTTTGACCAGCGGGTTGAGCGGCTCTTTGCGGATCACCAGGTAGAGCATGACCCCCGCGGGAACGATCAGCACAAAGGTGGTCGCCCAGACATTGGGCTGGGTATCGCTGGTGAGCAGCCACAGCAGGATGGTCATCTGCGCGCCGAGGATGATCTTTTCATTGACGCGCGGCAGCAGCCCGTCCCAGATCACCCCTGCGCCGAAAACGAACAGGCCGATCAGGGTGAAGAGATAGAACGGCACCGGCGAATCGATATATACCAGAGCGCTGCCTACCCCCAGCAGCTCCAGGATGCCGATCAGCACAATGGCCGCGCCGCCCAGCATCACAGCCAGCCACTGCGGCTTGCGCAACTGGGCGTGCGGCTGATCTCCCAGCAGCGGGCGCGGCCAGGTGAGAAAATCGCCGCCGTGGGTCTGGTCCCACAGCCAGAGCACCTCCAGGAGCACGCCATAGAGCATGGCAATGAAAGCAGAGGCGGTCATCGGGTCAGCGTCTCCTGTAAGCCTTGCGTGTATTGCTTGCCAAAGCCATAGAACAGCACTTCGGGATGGATGACGATGAACACCCAGGAGACCAGCGCCATGATCGCAGCCTGCATCACCAGCGTGACCCAATGACCGCGCACCTGGTCATAGTGGTTCTCCAGCACCAGGTCGATGGGGTAATCGTTCAGGCCGGGCACGTAACGGATGGCAACCTCATCGCCAACGTTCAGGCTGTGGATCACTTCCTCAGAGTAATACTTCAGAGCCAGGTAGCCTTTGATCTGGCTACCATCTGTGGTGACCAGGTTGACGGTGATGGAATCCAGGTGGATGCTGACGTAATCGATGCTGCCCGTGGTAACCTGGCCTTTTTGTTCCAGGGCTCTCACCAGGCGCAGGTGCCCCGCGGCGGAATTGATCCCCATGATCACGGCGATGATGAACATAATCACCATCAGCGGTGAGATCGCCATCAACAGCATATCCAGAAATTTGAGCACGTAGCCCAGGGTTTTCTTCAACGTTTGCATATCATGGATATGGTATCATATTCCAGCGAAAGGGAAAACCTACATGTCCTTGCGAGATTACCTGTCCAGCATCCAAAACTCTGGCCGCTTGCAGCGCATTGATTCGCCCATCTCAAAGATCTATGAGATCGCCAGTGTGCTGAAGCAGTTCGAGCCGCGCCCGCTTCTCTTCGCAAACGTCGCCGAGTCGCCTTTCCCCGTCGTCGGCAACCTCTTCTGCACCAAAGCCGATTTCGCCGCCTATTTTGGCATCCCCACCTCCGCCATCATCCCCCTCCTGGCAAATGCCATCCGCCAGCGCGCTCCCTGCCCCGTCGTCGATCACGCCCCCTGCCAGCAAGTGATCGTCACCAACCCCGACCTGGACACCCTGCCCATCCTGCGACACTGCCAGGAGGACGGCGGCAACTACATCAGCTCCGGCGTCTTCATTGCCCGCCACCCGCGCTATGGTCAAAACACTGACTTTCACCGCTGCATGCAGTTTTCCAAAACCGAGATGGCTGTGCGCGTCGTCAAAAGCCGCCATTTCGATGCCTTCCTGGAGGAAATGGGGCAGGTGGATGTGGCTGTCTGCGTCGGCAACCCGCCCAACGTCCTCGCCGCTGCCGCCACCTCGGTCGAGATTGGCGTGGACGAGCTGGAGATCGCCAACGCCCTCCAGCCGCTGCCCATCGTGCATGCCGCCACCGTGGACCTCTACGTCCCCGCCGAGGCCGAGTTCGTCCTCGAGGGCACCGTCTACCGCGATCACCGCCACGCCGAAGGCCCCTTCGTCGACCTCACCGGCACCTACGATGTGGTGCGCCACGAGCCGGTCTTCGTCGTCAAGACCATCACTCACCGCCGCGACGCCGTCTGGCAGGCGCTGCTGCCCGGCGCCCTCGAGCATAAGCTGCTCATGGGCATGCCCCGCGAGCCAACCATCTTCCAAAAGGTCAACGAAGTCGTGCGCTGCCTGGATGTGAATATCAACCCCGGCGGCTGCTCCTGGCTGCATGCCATCGTACAGATCGAGAAGCAGCACGAAGACGACGGCAAGCGCGCCATCGAAGCCGCCTTTGCCGGGCACCGTTCCTGCAAGCACGTTTTCGTCGTCGATGCCGACATCGATATCTACAACCCGCTGGAAGTCGAATGGGCGATGGCAACCCGCTTCCAGGGTGATGCCGACCTGGTCATCAAAGAGAAAGAGCCTGGCTCCAGCCTCGATCCCTCCTCCGAGCCAGGCACATACCTCACCACCAGGGTCGGCTTTGATCTCACCATGCCGCTCGAAACGCAGGGCAAAGATTTCAAGCGCGCCGCCTTTCCAGATGTTGACCTGCGCAAGTTTGGCATCGAGTAGCCCATGCAATTAACCCCCGAACAACAATCCATGCTTTCCGGCGAGCAGGGCGGCGCCGCCCAAAAAGCCCTGCAGATCCTCTTTGCCCTGGGCGAGATCTACGGCGCTGAGCGCATGCTTCCCATCACCTCCGCCCAAATCGCCGGCGTCTCCTTCGATAACCTCGGCGAGGCCGGTCTGCAGTTCCTCTCCGAAATGGCTGAGACCGGCGGCAGAGTGCGCGTGCTCACCACGCTTAATCCTGCTGGTATGGATATCGAAAACCAGCAAGCCCTGGGCATTGACGAAGGCTTTGCCATCAACCAGCGTCGCGTCATCGACGCCTTCGCCCGCATGGGCATCATCACCACCTGCTCCTGCACCCCTTACCTGGCGGGCAACGTCCCCCACTACGGCGAGCACCTCGCCTGGTCAGAGAGCAGCGCCGTCTGCTACGCCAACAGCGTGCTCGGCGCCCGCACCAACCGTGAGGGCGGTCCCAGCGCCCTGGCTGCCGCCATCGCCGGATTCACGCCCGAGTACGGCTATCATCTCGATGAAACCCGCCGTCCCGCCATCACCATCCAGGTGCAGGCGCCTCTGCAGGGCACATCCGACTTCGGCGCCCTGGGCAAAGCCATCGGCGAGCATCTCGAGGCAGCCGGGGTCAGGGCTGTTCCATACATCCTCGGCGTGCCCCAGGCCTCCCTGGAAAATCTCAAATCCTTCTCCGCCAGCCTTGCCACCTACGGCGGGGCAGCCCTCTTCCACATGCCCGGCGTCACCCCCGAGGCCGCCCTGCACACTCCCCCCGCCGATTCCCTGCGCATCACCCAGGCCGACCTGCAAGCCGCCGCCCATTCCCTCAGCGACGCCTCCCCCGGCGAAGCCGACTTCGTCTCCCTTGGCTGTCCTCACCTGTCCATCCAGGAGATCGCCCGCATCGCCGGCCTTCTTGAGGGCAGGCACGTCACCAAAGAATTCTGGATCACCACCTCCCGCCCGGTCAAGCAGATCGCTGACCGCATGGGCTACACCCGCACCATCGAAGCCTCCGGCGCTAAGATCGCCGCCGATACCTGCTGCGTCGTTGCCCCCATCAAAGGGCGCTTTAAAGCCCTGATCACCGATAGCGCCAAAGCCTGCTACTATGCCTATGCCAAGAACGGCTTCCACACCGTCTTTTTACCCTTCGATGAGGTAGTCGAAGAAGCCCTGCGCTGAGGAAACCCCGCCATGACCACCACCCTGCAAGGTCGCCTCATCTACCACGGCAGCGCCGCCGCCCCTGCCCTCGTCACCCGCCAGGGCATCTCCTTCTTCGGCGGCGTGGACCCCGAAACAGGCATCGTCGTCGAGCGCGGTCACGAGCTGGAAGGCCAATCCATTGCCGGCAAAGTGCTGGTTTTCCCCACCGGCAAAGGCTCCACCGTCGGCTCCTACACGCTTTACCGCCTGCGCCACAGCGGCAAAGCCCCTGCCGCCATCCTCAACCACGAATGCGAAACCATCACCGCCGTAGGCTGCATCATCGCCGAGATCCCCTGCCTGGACCAGATCGATATCTCCCGCATTCACACGGGAGATCAGCTGCGGCTGGAGGGGAACACCGTATCGATCGAGAGTTGCGCTTAGCACAAAGCCTGGATGCGCTGTTGCACCGTCTCCCACGAAGCGGTGATCAAGAAGCTCTCTGCCATATTTCCCAGCATCACCTTAAAGCGCTGCATTGAGATGGTGAACGTCAGGCAATGCACCGGGACGGACGGCCGCGCCGAAACATCGAACATCCCCAACACGCAGCGGGAATTCTCCATCTCCGCCTCGCGCAGCGGCGCGGAGATGATCCTGATCCCTATACACCCACCCGTTCATAGCTCGCATAAAACAGGTAGCGCCCCAGCATTTCGGAAAAGAGGCTCGCCGCGAACGTCAAAGGCATCCAGGGCAGGCTTTCCCCTCCCACCAGCAGCATCCCGACCATGATCAGTCCCGCCGCCAGCAGTCCCACGCGCAGCAGCAGCACTGGCTGGTTTTTCTTTGATTCCGGGCGGCTTTGCCCCAGCGCAGTCACCCCCAATTGCACACTCAGCAAGACCAATACCACCCAGGCGACCGCACCCAGCGCCGGTTGGGATAGCGCTGCGGGCAAGAGCGGGTCCAGCGCCAGCGCTGAGCCCACCAGCAGCGCACCCAACAGCAACGTGGTCAGTGTAAAAGCCAGCGGCGTGCGCCAGGAATTCCAGACCGGCACGGTGCGCAGCATGTACACCCGCGCCATGCAGTACACCAGCCCCACCCCGCAGGCAGCTGCCAGCAGCCTCAGCAGTGTGCGCAGCCATCCTTCTCCCCATCCCCACACCTGCGACAGGGCAAACACCCCGCCCAGCCCTGCAAACAGCACTGCCAGCACGATCTCGCGGCTCAGCCACGAGTTACGCCAGTTGCTGATCGCCCGCCAGGCATTGCGCGGCGTTCCCAGGTGGAACAGCGAAACCAGCAGGCTGAGCAGGATCAGCGGGCCGATCGCCAGCAGCGCCGCCCCGGTCAACACATCCGCCGCTTGCCCGCCCTCCTGCAGAGCAGCCTGTGCGTGCAGTACTCCTAGCGTCAGGAACGCCCCCACCGCCATCTGCGCCAGCAGGCTGAACAAGATCAACGGGCTTTCACCAGATAACCGCATCGCTTTCATGGCACAATCCCCAACTCCGGGCAGCCCGCCGCCTCCTGCGCCAGGTAATCCTTGCGCAAGAAGATGTTGAGCGCCTCGCTGCCCCACACCTCCCGGATGCCCGAAATCCGCGTATCCTCCTCGTTCAACACTGGCAGTTGGAAGCGCTCGTACAGCGCCAGGGCGATCTCCAGCAACCCCAGCAACTGGCTGAAGAGCAGCGCCTTACAAACCACCAGCAGCCCCGGGATGATGTACAGCGGCTCGTACCAGGTGAACAGCTTGACCCGGGCAGCCACGTAAGCGCCCAATGTGCCCATCCCCCACAGCGCAAACAAGAGCCCCTCTGCATCCAAATCCCCGCCCGCCCGCTTTCCAAGCAGCCGCAACTGGCGGTACAGATAAACCGCCACACTACCAGAGATCAGCACCAACATAAAGAAAGCATACCCCAATTGGTGCGCGAACGGAAAGGAATACATATGCTTGAAGATAAGCACATCATCAATGATGCGGGCAATGTACTGCGCCAGCGCATCTGCCATCCCAATCTCGTAAACTGCGGACTTTGCCTGAACGGTGTTCGGCAGTAGCCCGCCGAAAAAGAGCAGGTTATAAAGCACGAACGGCGCTGCGCCCAGCAAAACTGTGCCCAAAACCTTCCAAGATGCCCTTCGCGCCAGCCAGGCATACCCCAGCGCCAACACAGTGAGCAGCGCCAGCTCTGGGCGGAAGAATGGCAGCGCCCCAAAGAGCAGCAGGCTGCGCGGTTTGCCCTTCATCAAGCCCTGCAGCAAACCCGCAACTAACAGCCGAATCCTCTGCTCACGATACAGGAACCCAAACACATTCCTCGCCCGAGAATGCAAACTGCTCAACGGCATTCGCGCCTTCTGGATGTTCACCGCGGCGTCACTTCCTCTCGATTCCCGATCCAGGCCCCGCCCTGCCCAGCGCGGGCGGCATCTTTGTGCGGCGTCAGCGCCAGTGCTGGCTCAGTCAGGCTTGTCTCTGGCAGCGGGTAGATCTCTGCCAGCGGCCCGTAGCGCGCTTCCAGCTCGGTCCGTTCACCAAAATCCAGGGCGCGCAGCGGGCAGGCTGCCACGCAGGCTGGCGGCTTCCCCTGGTCAATCAGGTCGTAGCAGAACGTGCACTTCGTCATCTTCCCAGCCTGGTCATCATACTGCGGCGCGCCATATGGACACGCCCAGGCGCAATAGCGGCAGCCGACACACTTCTCTGCCTCAATCAGAACAATCCCATCCGGACGTTTGTAGATTGCCCCGGTCGGGCACACCTCCAGGCAGATGGGCTTTTCACAGTGATTGCATGCCAGCGAGACGTTGTAAGCGAACACCGTGTTTTGCCATGCCTTGCCCACTGGCAGCCAATCCCCGCCCACCACCTCGTACACGCGCCGCCACAAGAGCCCCACCTGCAAGCCATGCTTATCCTTGCAAGCGATCTGGCAGGCCTTACATCCCGAACAGGCTGCCGAGTCGAAATAAAACGTGTACTGTATCATACACAACCAAAGGAACAGGATATAAGGATACAAGGATTTTTCAGATGAAAATGGATCATGGCAACGTCGCTCCTGGTCGATACAGGCGATGAAACTCCAATCTTGGTTTACCAAAATTCACCAACAATCCTACATCATAGCCACCCGCCTTGAGGTAATTGATGGTTTGAGCCTTGTGCTCAGGCAGCAGGCCGGCCACAGCTTTTAGCTCCAGCAATACCAGATTTTCCACAACCATATCCGCAACGAACTCACCAACGATATTTCCCCTGAAGGTTACTGAAAGATATACTTGCTCCTGAACATTCAGCCCTTTTTGCTGCAAAGCCATTTGTAGACTGTTCTGGTACACCGACTCCAAAAATCCAGAGCCCAGCTCGTTACTTACCTCAAAACAAGCCTCAATGATCCGGGCTGTTAAGTTTTCATGTTGAAACCTGGTTATTTCCATCTCTCCTCTGTTTCCAGCCTATAGCGCCAGATGACTCAGGTCCACAACCTAAATCATCCTTATATCCTTGTATCCTGTGAATACTTCCTCACCTCGACCATGATCGTGTGCTGCGCGGTGCCCTGGGCCAGCGGTGTCCAGCGCTCCGAGGTCAGCACATTCACCGAGCCGCCCCGATCCACCCCGTCTTCGCCAGGCTGCCACCAGGCCCCCTGGGGGATATCCACCACCCCCGGCAGGATGCGCGGCGTCACCCGGCACGGCAGGATCGTTGCGCCGCGCTCGTTATACACTTTCACCAGGTCGCCATCCTCAATCCCACGTTGTTTCGCATCCAGCGGGTTGAGGAACGCGCGCTGTGGGAAAGCCTCTGCCAGCCAATCATTGTTGTCATGGGTGGAATGCACACGCGGCATGTAGTGATGACCCATCGCCTGCAGTGGATATTGAGCCGCTTCTGGGCCAAAGGGCGACTCCCACTCCTGGATATACTTCGGCACTGCGGGGATCTCCTCCGGGCGACCCATCGCATGCAGCGCCGGGGAGAAGATCTCGATTTTCCCCGATGGGGTGTTCAGTGGATGCGCCTGCGGATCACGGCGAAAATCCGCAAAAGCCACCGCTGGCTTATGCACCGGGCGGCTAAACACGCCCCCGTTGGAAGCCTCGAATTCATCCAGAGCGGGCATCTGCGGGAAGCGCTTGCGATAGACATTCTCGATCGCCCAATCCACCCAGCCGCGCTCATCGCGGCCCTCCGTATAAGCCTCCCCGATCCCCAGCCGTTCAGCGACCTCTGCACAAATGCGATAGTCGCTCTTGCACACTCCCGGCGGCTCGACCAAGGGGGGCATCAAGATCACCTCATCCCCGTACTTCCAGCCATCCTCGATCCCCCAGGTCTCGAACTGCGTGCAGGCTGGCAGCACCAGGTCGGCGAAGCGCGCAGTGGAGGTCAGAAAATTATCCTGCACCGCCAGGAACTCCACCAGCGATTCATCCTGCAGGATGCGCGCGCTGCGGTGGATATTGGCGTGCTGGTTGATCAAGGCGTTGCTCGCCACGGCGTAGATCAGCTTGATGTTGTTATCCAGCCGCTCAGCCCCGATCACGCCCTGCTCTGGCCCCATCGCTTTCCCGTTCAGCACCGCTTCCGTCCACAAGAAGACCGGGATTGCCGCCCGCACGGAGTTCTCACCCACTGGCAGCACGCTCCACTTTCCCCCGCCGTCCGGCTCCGGCAAAGCCAGGCCGCTTGCCCAGCCGCCCGAAACGCCCACATTGCCGCTGATCGCAGCGAGCACACAGCCCGCGCGCACCACCTGCTCGCCGTAGGCCCGCCGCTGCATGCCATAACCCTGGTAGAGCACCCCCGGCTTGAGCGTAGCATACTCGCGTGCAATACGCAAGATCGTCTGCCGTGGCACGGCAGTGATCGCCTCAGCCCATTCAGGCGTTTTCGGGATGCCATCCCGCGCCCCCAGAATATAATCACAGTAACTTTCGGCGTCTTGAGCACCATCCGGCATCTGCGTCTGGTCAAAGCCCAGGCAGTGTGTGCGCACGAACGCTGCATCGTACAACTGCTCGGTAATCATCACATAAGCCATAGCGCTCATCATCGCCGTATCGGTTCCCGGGCGGATCGGCACCCACTCATCTGCCAGGCTGACCGCGCTCATGCTCATGCGCGGGTCGATGCACACCACCCGCGCCCCATTCTGCCGCGCCAGCTTGATGAAGAAATCCGAATTGGTGCCATCGCGCATCTCAGCCGGGTTCCAGCCCCACATCAGGATATATTTAGAGTTGAGCCAATCCTGGCGCTGGTTGCCGGTTTGCAGCGTGCCGTACACCGTCGGCGTGGCAACATTGATTGCTGCCCATGAATAGCTATTCCAGATTCCCAGGCACCCCCCATATAGATTGAACAAGCGCCGCGCCGTCTGCGAGCCGTTGATCTGGTTATAAGATCCCGTGCCGTAAGGAACAAAGAGGGCGCTGTTGCCATAGGTATCCTTCACCCGGCAGATCTCGCCTGCCAGCAAATCCAGCGCTTCATCCCACGAGATGCGCTCGAACCTCCCCTCGCCGCGCTGCCCGCTGCGCTTCAGAGGGTGCATCAGCCGGTCGGGGTGGTACTGGCGGCGCAGGTAAGCCCGCCCGCGCGTGCATGCGCGCAGTTGCGGGTCCGCCGGACTGTCGGGACGATCGTCCGTCTCCAAATGGGTGATTACCCCATCCTTGATGTGCGCCACCAACAGGCAGCGCCCCCCGCAGTTATGCGCCGGGCAGCCCACCCGCACGATCCGCTCCGCAGCAGTGTTCCCACTCACAGGGCTATTCTCCTCCAACAGCCTGCTCTGTCGGCAAGCCAACCGGGGATTTAGCGCCCAGGCGAGCAAGCAGCGCCACCAGGCCAATCACCTGCAAGATCGGCAGCCAGGTAAGCAAGCTGGCGGCAAAGGAGATCCGGCTTCCATTGGCCTTGAGCAAGGCATCCCCTCCGCTTAATTCCGTCACAAATGTCTGGATGTGCTCATTCACCAGGAACATCATCAGCAAGATCAGGCCTGCCAGGATCGTCTGCCAGATCGGGAAACCCTGCCTTGCCAGGCTGCGCAGCAGCACAACCAGAGAGATCACTAACATCACGTAGTAATGGGACCAGGTGATCGGGCTGACCAACCTGGCTGCCAACTCATCTAGAGGCAGGTAAGGATTTACACCCGCTACCATAGCTCTGGTCAGTAAGTATTCCTGTATCACGTCTTTTGCAGATGACGGGAAGTATTCAAAAGCCAGGATGATGACTCGTAAGCGCACTACTCCTATGGCAGCGATAAAACCAAGAATGATAAGGCGCAACACCATCATCAAAGGCTGCCTGGATTCCAGAATGTTGGTGATGATCTTCTGCATAGCAAGTATTGTAATCGATCTTATAGTTGGGCAAACTGTTTTTTCGAAATCTTTGTTATACTACGCCTATGGAGATGTAACATGATCCGACTGATTCTGACCTTCCTGATTGCGGGCATTTTTGGATCGCTCCTGATTAGTGTCATCTTCCCTGCGCCCCACCACATTGACTCTCCCCTGCAGGATACCGTCGATGCAATGGCCGCGCTGACATCTGGCTTGCAGATCCCCGATAACTTGCTCAGCGAAACGCCGCAAAAAGTTGGTGGCGAATTCGACCCCAACCAGTATTTTACTGTGCTAAAACACTTGAGCATGGAGCCCGGCTACACCCTCGATTACATCTACATCTATGACTTCATGGGCGGCTTTCCCGTCCTGTATGCCCGCCCCACCGACCAGCCCTCTTACCAAAACGCAGAGGAGTTTTACGCCAGCCCACACAGCGATCCATACCTGGACCATGTCCAGGCTGATGGCACGCCCGAAGGTTACTTTGAGCTTGCCCTGCTTGATATCATGGGCAGCCAATTCTACCTGCACTGGCATGCCAACTACAACGATACGCGCATCGTCTCCGACAGCGACGCGCTGGAGGCCATCCTGAGCGGCTCTGGCGACTTTGGGAACCCCATCCCAGCAGATGCCCGCGCCCAGGCACTCCGCCTTGATCTCCAGCCTGTGATCGAGATTGGCACGGATACAGTCACCGTAAAGATCATCACCTTCTCCAATTGGGGCGGCTTCTACCGCGCCACCTTTACCATCAACCGCAATTTCCCGCACACCATCCGTGATGTGCAATGGGAAGAATTGGTCCCCTACGATTGCGGCATCATGTTCTAAGGATATAGAGATGAAAGACAGAACCCTGCTCATGATTCCTGGCCCGATCGAATTCGAGCCAGCCGTGCTATCCGCCTTGGGTGCCCCCACCACCAGCCACCTGGCGCCGAACTTCATCGAGGCCTTCGGGCAGGCGCTGGAACGCATGCGCCAGGTCTTCCTCAGCCAAGATGGGCAGCCTTTTGTGCTGGCTGGTTCTGGTACGCTGGCGATGGACCTGGCTGGGGCCAACCTGGTTGAACCGGGCGACCGCGCCCTCGTGGTGCACACCGGCTACTTTAGCGACCGCTTCGCAGCGCTGCTCGAGCGTTATGGCGCGCAGGTGACTCAGGTAAAAGCGCCAGTCGGGGGCTGCCCCAATCTGGACGAGGTCGAGGCCGCCCTGAAAACCGCTGACTACAAGCTCGTCACCATCACCCATGTCGACACCTCCACCGCGGTCATTGCCGATGTCAAAGGCATCGCCGCGCTAGCGCGCCAGTACGGGGCGCTGGTGATCGTCGATGGCGTATGCTCTGTGGCTGGAGAAGAGTTGCGCATGAGCGAATGGGGCATTGACGTAGCCCTCACCGCCTCGCAGAAGGCCATCGGCGTACCGCCCGGGCTGGCGCTGCTGGTTGCCAGCCAGCGCGCCATGGCGGCCTTTCACAAGCGTAAAACACCGGTATCCAACTACTACGCTGACTGGAGCAACTGGCTGTCCATCATGCAGGCCTACGAAGCGCGCAAGCCCGCCTACTTTGGCACTCCACCGGTGAACCTGATCTTCGCCCTGAATGTCAGCCTGGGGCAGATCCTGGCGGAGGGCATCGAAGCGCGCTTTGCACGCCACCTTGTGTTAGGCCGCGCCTGCCAGGCCGGTATTGCCGCCCTGGGATTAGGTCAGGTGCCGCTGCGTGCAGAATTTGCTGCCCATACCCTCACCGCCCCCCGCTATCCGCCCGGTGTAAATCCGGCTGAGTTCTTGCCCAGGGTGGCACAGGCAGGAGCCGTGTTGGCTGGCGGGCTGCATCCACAGATCAAAAATGAATACTTCCGCATCGGCCATATGGGCGCCACGCATATCGGTGATGTGATTGCAACAATGGCAGCCATTGAGACCGCCCTCAAACAATGCGGGTATGCTTTCAGCCCAGGGGCGGGCGTTTCCGCTGCTCAGGTCGCCGGGTAAATGATAGAGACGCCGTTGGCAAAACCTTGAAGCGCCTCGGCGTCTCTATTCAGAACAATGATGCTCATCCGCCAAACGGTGTCTTGGGCAGCCGGTCCTTCAGCGCCTCCACCAATTTGCGCTCGTCAAAGTTCACGATGATCGTGCCATCGATATCAAAGGTGGGCGTAGAACGTGTGCCGTTGGCCCATTTGCGCACCTGGTCTGCCGCGCCGGGCACGGCATCGATATCTACTTCCCTATAATCCAGGCCGCGCGCCTCGAACCATGCCCGCGCCCGCCGGCAAGCCGGGCACCAGCGCGTGCAGTACATCACAATCCCACCCTTCGGCAGGTTGATCTCCTCCGCCTTCGGCTCCGGCGGCTTCGGCGAGCGCAAAGCCGCCTGCGGGTCGATGCGCCGCAGCACATCCAGAACCACATCGTTTTCAGGCTGTTTATCAATATCATGAATATCGATATAGCGAATCACACCCAATTTATCGATCACAATGATCGCCCGCTCTGAGTGCCCATCTGCCCAGCGAAAGACGCCATACCGATCGCACACTGCCCCATGGGGCCAGAAATCGCTCAATAATGGATAATTGATCCCACCCAGGCTCTCCGCCCAGGCTTTGATGCAAGGAACGTGGTCAACACTTATGCCCAGAACCTGAGCATCTAATCCCGCGAAACGGGCGTAATCCGCCTCGTACGACGGGATCTGGCCCGTTCAGACGGGCGTCCAGGCTAGCGGATAAAATACCAGCACCACATTCTTACCGCGATAATCGCTCAGAGAAACGATTGTATCCAGGTGAGATTTGAGGTTAAAATCAGGGGCCATTTGGCCTACTTCGAGCTTCATAGAGCACCTCCGATGGGCTAATTTTACCCTAGAGGGCAGGTTTTAGGATATCCTTGCACTTTCAGTAAGCCTGGCTGGCGTTCCCCATAACAGCGGCGTCAAGGCAGCGCTATCAGCCCAGGTGCACAGCGCCTGTTCATCCATGCCAAAAGGCTGCAAAACCGTCCCCGCCGCGCGCAGCAGCAGGGTACGGTAGCGCGCCAGATCCAGCCTGTGCTGCGCGCAGGGGTTGGGCAAGTCCCAGGCATGCACACCCGGCTTTCCCAGCGTGTACAGGAAGCGCACCCTCTGCCCCGGGCGCAGTGGTTTTCCGCAGGCTGCCAGTTGTTCCGCCGCCTGCGCCGCCGGCGACGGAACGCGGTAAAGTGCCAGTTCTCGGCTCAGCTTCTGCGAGACAATCAATCCTTCCATCGCCACACGCCCCCCGCGCAAATCATCCAACGCCGCTCGCAGGCGACGCAGCGCTTGTGAGAGACGCACCGGCAAATCGCCCTCATCCCCTGCCTGCGCCAGGCATTCCACCAGCACCATCTGCACCTCTGCAATCCAAGGCGGCGTGTCACCGCGCCGTGCTTCAATGCCGCGTATCTTCAAGCGGCCATCCTGAAAAACACCAAAATAGCGATTGGCCACCGCCACATGCCCGTTGCCGCGCGAGGGCAGGAATGCCACCCAACGATAAATGCCTTCCAGCGCAATCGGCAATCCGCTGCGCGTGGTAATCTCCTCCAGCAACGGCTGGAGCGTGGCTGGGCTCTGCGCGCCAGGCCGGTGTACCCACAATCCATCCACATACAGGTGCAGCACCGTAAAGCCCATCTCCTCAGCCGCCTCTTTGGCACGCAGCAGCGCCTCCCGCCCGTAAGCCGTCACCGCCTGGTGCGCCTCAATGCGCCCAAAACGAGCGTTCTGATAGCCCAGGTAGCCGAAGCAGGTCACCAGCAGCCACTTGTGAGCGCTGGCGCATGCCTGCGCCGACTCTCGCCGCGGATCCCAGGCAGGCAATTCCATCAAACGCCGCTTGAGCGCCAGCCGCTTCTCCAGCAGGGGAGCCAGGGTCTGCGGAATCAGCCCCGGTCGGGAACAGTCCACCGCCAGGCCCAATCCTGGCACCGCTTCACCCTCCACGTGCGGACCCGTCGTCTCTGGCGAGATGTTGAAGCGCGCCATGATGCTGGGGTACATCGAGACAAAGTCTATCTCTGCCACCCCGGCATGCAAGCCGGGTATGGGATGATAGACCAGGCCGCCCTGGTCGGCATAGAGCAGATCGCTCGCCGGCTTAAAAGCCTCCGCCTGCTGCTTGTGCCAGGGAACCAGCACCTCCTGGCGCAGGGCGGTGATCATTTGCATCGCCGAGATGCCGCTGCCGGGTGAAAGCCGCGCCGCCAGTTGCAGCGGAAGCCCTGTAACCCGCGCCATCTCCATTATCCCCTCCAGCCCATAATCATGGAAGAGCATTGCATTACAGCCATCGATGTGCCAGCGCCCATGAAGCAGCACCTGCTGGCCGCGGTGGATCACCTGCCCATATGCAACATAGGTACGCGCCGCCCGCCGCGCCACCCCGCGCCTGGCATCACGATTGAGCGGTAAAGCGACGTGCCACTGCCGCGCCAGGTCCAGCAGGCGCGGCAGCAACCAGGTATCGCCCCAGGTGGTCAGCAGCAGATCGGGGTCATACTGCTGCAGCAGCCCTGCCAGGGTTAGCAGCAAGGGGCGGGGGTTCGACAGGCTCAGCCGGCAAAAGCCGCGCCGCTTTCCATTTTGCGCCGCGCGCACCAGCAGCGAGCGCGGCTCGCTGTGCATCGGGTCGATATCCGGCTCGAGATGCAGCATGCGCAATGGTGGAGGGTCTACATCCAATTCCCAGGGCGTATCCAGCACGACCAGAGCACAGATATTACCCTCTTCTGTAGCATCCACCCGGCAACGCGCCAGCGGGAAAGTGCCATAAGATGCCGCATGGCGCAGCGCCAGAGGCAAATCGACATCATAGTAGTCCAAATCAGGAAAGGCCTGCGCCAGCCGGCGAAACAGGCTGGTCTGCGCAGTAGGATTGGGCAACTGTGCAGCCAAAACTGCCACAGGCTGTTGCTCGAAGAGATCGCGCCGTTCAGTCCGTTTGAGCAAGGGCTTCTCTGGTTGCGATTGCAAAAAACGCCAGGCCGCGCGCAAACGCCGCCCCTCGCCGCCGACATAAAAAGTGGCCGGGAAATCCTGGCGCAAGTGATAGCGCTGCCCATCCTCGCCCAGCAGCCACACCACCGCCCCAGCCTCATCAGCATAAATATCCAACAGCCAGCCAGAGAGCGTTGTGTGCATACAGGCTTGCCTTTCGCACTATTGCGGGATGCCCGGGTGATCCACATCCCCATCTACCAAAACGCGCAGGCGCATCACCTGCTTATGCTCTTCCAGCAGCATTGCCAGCAAGAACACTTCAAACGGCAAGGCATGCGCCGCATAAGCCGCTGCCGCCAGGTGCTGCTGCGCGGCCGCAAAAAGATCATCCAGCGCCAGTTGGTCGCTGCGTCGCAAGGCCCTGCGGAAGCGGCGGAAAGATTCCTGCTCCTGCAAGAAAGCCTGTGTGATCGAAGGCAGTGTGCGCCCCATCTCACCCATCCTCGAACAGGCGCAGCGCCGCCGCCGGGGGAGGTAGCAGCTCAAACTCCCACACCTGCCCCGCTGCATGTGCCAGCAGGTCGATCAGCTCGCCGGTGCGCCCAGGAGCGGGCGGCGAAGCGCTCACCGCCACCGGCGCCCGCCTGCTCAGGGCGCACAAGAATTCCAGTCCATTCACCAGCAAACGCCGCCGCTCTTCTAGCAGCACATTCTCATCATAGAACGCATCCAGCAGATTCAACACCAGTGTGGGCTGCCGCTGCCCCTCATGGCGCAACTGGGATACACCGCGCAGCAACGTGATCATCTGGTAGCAGGTGAAACCGCGCGCCACTGCCACACGCCCCAGCGCGGCCCAAACATCCGCCTGGTTGTGGCGCAGTTGGCGCGCAAGCCCATAACCATCGAACGAATTGCCGCCATCCAGCACATGCACATGACCCGATTGCGCCAGGTGGGCGGTCAGGGCAGTCATCAGACGGCAACCCACCGGGCGCGGGGCCAACACCAGATGTAAATGAGGAGGCGAGATCTCAGGCAGGAATTCCATGCCCACACTGTAGCGCAAAACTGCGCTGCGTTTCAATCCCACGCGCGGGGGAAATCAGGGGTGAAAAAGGGGGGAGGCTAACCCGTTCAGCGCCATTCGCTGAAATCCCAATCTGCCAGCAGCCTGCGCAGCTCGGCTTTGCTGCGCGCGCCATATTTGCGCAGCGCATTGCGCATGTGGGTCTTGACCGTCTCAGGAGAAATGTGCAAACGCGCTGCCATCTGGCGATTGGTGTAATTCAGGCAGGTGAAAGCGGTCACCTGCTGCTCACGCACCGAAAGTTCGCGCCAGACTCGGATGCATGCCTCGGCGGCATCGCGCTGGGCCAATGCGGTAGAAAGCAGGTCTGCCGCAACTTCCTCTTCGGTGCGCTGCTCGCGTTCTGCCAGCGCCTGCAGTGACTCCACCAAATCATTATCAAAGTGGAATAGCCTCTGAGCAGGCCCGCTGGAACGCACGGCGCGCAGCAGGCGTAGCAACAAGTTCATCGTACCACTAACAGCAAAGCAAATGAAGCTCCCACGATTATTATAACAGAACACAAGTTCTATCATCAAGCACCAACTGTGCCCAAAATGACCCTTGACAAAACTATTAACTTGTTTTATATTTATAGATAATACTATAAACTTGTTTTCTATTTTACGAAAATGTCTGTCCGCAACGCTCTCCTTGGCTTACTCGCCCAACGCCCCCGGCATGGCTATGAACTGCATGATGCTTTCGAAGCCATGGTCGGCGGCGAGCAGAATTGGGATATCAAACCTGCTCAGGTGTACACAACCCTCTCCAGGCTAGAAAAAAGCGGCCTGGTGGCGCAAGAAGCAATCGAGCAAGAGGGCGGCCCAGAGAAGATCATCTACGCCATCACCCAGCAAGGGCTGGAGGAGCTCAATACCTGGCTGGCAGAGCCGGTCAAGAAAGAACACCAGCGCGACGAGGTTTTCGTCAAATTGTTGCTCTGCCTGGCCACTGAAATCGGCCAGCCGCGCAAGATCATCTCGTCTCAGCGCACCAGCCTTTTCCAGGAGCTGCATGAGCTGACCACCCAACGCACGGATGCCGATCCTAGAAGCAAATTGGCCTATATCTTGCTCATGGATCAGGCCATTCTGCGTGTGGAAGCCGACCTGCGCTGGCTTGAAATGGTTGAGGCCCGCCTGGATGAGATCGCCAGCCAACCCCTGCCCGAGCCGCAGACTCGTCCTCGCGGAAGGCCGCGCAAAGGCGATACGGGTTCCACATACCCGCCGCCGGGGTAAAAAAATGCCCCCTTTGAAATAACCCATCACTAACCATTCAACGCGGTTTTATACCGAAACCGCTGTTCTATGAAGTCATTCGGAGGATAATCCCATGTTGATAGTCGAGACTCAAAACCTGACCAAAATCTACGGCTCTGGCGCCACGGCTGTCACCGCTCTGGAGAATGTTTCATTCCAGGTGGAATCAGGCCAAATGGTAGCCGTGATGGGCCCTAGCGGATGTGGTAAATCTACCCTGCTGCACCTGATCGGTGGGCTCGACCGGCCGACCAATGGCAAGGTATTGATCGAGGGCACTCCCATCGCTGAGATGCCCGATGACCAGCTCACCGAGCTGCGCCGCCGCAAGATCGGCTTCGTTTTCCAGTTCTTCAACCTGATCCCTGTCTTAAGCGCCGTAGAGAACGCCGCTCTGCCGGTCACCCTGGACGGCGTCAAGCCCGCCCAGGCGAAGGCCAAAGCAGCTCAGTGGTTGGAGCGCTTTGGGCTGGGAGATCGCCTCACCAGCCGGCCTGACCAGCTCTCTGGAGGGCAGCAGCAGCGCGTCGCCATTGCGCGTGCCCTCTCTGCCGACCCGACCCTGATACTTGCCGATGAGCCCACCGGCAACCTGGATACGCGCGCGGGCGATGAGATCGCCAGCTTACTGTGCGAAGTAGCCAAACAATTTGGGCGCACCGTGATCATGGTTACACATGACCCGCGCATTGCTGCTTATGCCGATCGCATCATCTTCCTAAAAGATGGCAAAGTAGTCGACGATACGCTGCTGGAGCGCAAGAATGGCAAGAATGCCCGCGTGGTGGAGCAGCGCATGAAGGCGCTGGATGACCAACCAGAACCGTCCGGCTCGTAGAACGAAAGCAAGGTAACAGCTATGAACATGCAACTCACCCTCGCACTCCGCTACCTCAGCGGACGCAAATTACGCACCCTTCTGACCACGCTCGCCATTGTCTTTGGTGTGCTGGTGGTCTTTGGCATCAACTCCATCCTGCCGGCGTTTGTAGAGTCTTTTCAGGCTGGCATGATGGCCGTCGCCGGGCAAGTAGATGTCGTCATCACCCACAAAACCGGCGCTCCTTTTCTAGAATCCACCGTTGCCCAGGTGCAAGCCATCCGGGGTGTGCGCGCTGCCACCGGCACGCTAAACCGCACGATCAACTTACCAGCGGACTATATAGATAGCAATCCCCAAACACCGGACCGCATCACCGCCCTATCCCTGATCGGTGTGAGGCCGGAGTTCCTCCAGGGTGTGCGCGCTTATCCCGTGTCAGAAGGCCGCTTCCTGGCGCAAGACGATCTCTCAGCCGCCGTCATCCGCCAATCCTTTGCAGACACTGCCGGGCTGGGTTTGGGTGATACGCTCTCCATCCCCTCCGTATCCGGCGCTTTGGATCTCACCATCGTGGGCATTCTGCCCAGCAAGGTCGTCCCTGGCAACGAGGAAGTATATATCACCCTACCCCAGGCACAGCAAGCCTTACAAATGCAGGATCAGATCAACGCCATCGATGCAAATTTCGATACGATGGAAGATGAGCAGCGCGAAGAAATCCTAACCACCATCCAGCAGAAGATCGGCGCCAACTTTGAGCTGGGCGGGTTGACCTCCGGCGATGAGCTTCTGGTGAATATTCGTCTCGGCCAGAGTGTGCTCAATATATTAGGCATCCTGGCGCTCTTCATGGGTGGCTTCATCATCTTCAACACGTTTCGCACCATCATCACGGAACGGCGCAGGGATATTGGCATGCTGCGCGCTGTGGGCGCCAACCGGAAAACAATCTTGGGGTTGATCCTGAGCGAAACGCTACTGCAGGGCGTCATCGGCACAGCCGCTGGTCTCATCCTGGGCTATCTGTTGGCCTGGTCTGTTCTTATGGGCATCGAGCCCATGCTCAAATCCTTTTTCAACCTGAACCTCGGAGCACCGGTGATCTCATTCGGCGTGCTGGTCGGCTCCATTCTCCTCGGCATCGGATTTACCGTCATCGCCGGGTTGATTCCTGCCCTGCAAGCCAGGAGGATCACGCCGCTTGAGGCGCTGCGCCCGCCCGAACCCCAGTCGCACACCAAACGCCTGACAGGCACCGCCTTTTGGGCAGGGGTGGTCATGATCGGGGCCGCACTTGCAACGCTGCTGGCGAAAAACATCGCCCTGACGGGACTGGGCGGCGTGTTATTCTTCTTCGGCCTCCTGTTGGCCTCGCCAGGGCTCGTAAACCCCATTACGGGTGCATTTGCCCGCCTGGCAGAGATCATCTTTGCCCGCCAGGGCACTGGGAGCCTTGCCGCCAGCAACCTGACTCGCCAGCCGGCTCGTACTGCTGTCACCGCCAGCGCCACCATGATCGGATTGGCTGTCATCTTAATGGCGACCAGCCTCACCACCAGCCTTTCGAAAGGCTTTATCGGCGTGCTCAAGAAAACCCTTGGCAGTGATTACCTGATCATCCCGCCCTCTGTAATGGTATGGGGAACCAACATGGGCGCCAGCCCGCAACTGGCAGAAGATCTGCGCGCCCTGGATGGCGTGGACGCTGTCAGCACCCTGCGCTTCGCCTCGTCTGAGCTGATCCAGGATACGGGGAACATCCCTGTCTCCCTCTTGGGGATCGATCCGCTGAACTTCGAACTGGTCAGCGGCTTGCAGTTCGTTAAAGGCGAACAGGAACAAGCCCTGGCCCAGATGGCCGTTGGTCGCAACGTGATCGCCAACGCCGCCCTCGCCATGACTGCCGGGCTGGATGTGGGCGACGAGATACGCATCGTCACGGCAGAGGGCGAGCAAACTTACCATGTAGTGGGCGTGGGCATGGATTACCTGAATGCCAAGATCATGGGCATCTACATCTCGCAGGCTAACATCGCCGCCGATTTTGGCCGGGCTGAAGATGTGATGTTGCAGGTGAACCTGAAGGAGGGAGCGGATCGCCAGGCAGTAGAACCGGCAATCCGAGCGCTGCTCGAGCCTTACCCGCAGTTCACACTGATCTCCGGCAAAGCCTACCTGGAACAGAACATGAAATTGTTCGATTCTATTTTCATCGGCATGTACGTGTTATTGATCTTCCTGTCAGTGCCATCCATCATCGCCATGGTCAACACCCTCGCCATTGGTGTGATCGAGCGCACCCGCGAGATCGGCATGCTGCGTGCCGTGGGCTCCACACGCAAGCAGATCCGCACCCTGGTGCTGGCTGAGGCGCTCATCCTGGCTGCGATTGGCGCATCCTTCGGCGTGGCTGCTGGCCTCTACCTGGGCTACCTGGCCGTGCAGGCGCTAAGCGTCGCGGGGTTCCCGCTGCAATACCTGTTCCCCGGCTCGTGGGTCATCATCGCCATCGTCGCCAGCCTGATCTTTGGCGCATTGGCCGCAGTGATTCCCGCCCGCCAGGCATCGCACATGGATGTGGTTGCCGCCCTGAGATTCGAGTAACTACAGGGTGTGTAACCTTTTTGCCCATGCCGCATCCAATAGCGTGGAGGAACGATTATGCCGCTATTCGAATTTGTTTGCAGCAACTGTGGAAATCCTTTCGAGGAGCTCGTGCGCAGTGCCAGCGCCATTGGAGATGTGACCTGCCCAAAATGCCACAGCAGCGAAGTGCGCAAGAAAGTCTCAACTTTTGCATCCAAGGTAAGCGGGGGCAGTGCCTTTTCTCTCAGCAGCAGCGCTGCATCCTCCTGCAGCACCGGCAGCACCTGAGGCATCTCTCGCTAACCAGCCGTGTGTTGGAATTCACGTGATATACACGATTCGCCCCGGATTTACCTTTCCGGGGCGAATCGTGTTTGTTGTGTCTGTATCCACCCCATAGAGGAATTCTGGTTAAAAAATTTTGTATTTTGAGCGGTAGTCGTTCCTCGTCGTTTCATTCGTTCCTCTTTTTAATGCCCCAACAGCCGGGTTATGTGCGGTCTCCCCCTCCGCCATTCCGCTATCATCCGCACATATTGAGCATGACCCTCGATCCTTTCCACCATCCAGCGCCAGGCTTGCTGAAGATGCAGCCGCGGGTATAATCTTTCCATGCAAACTTCTCGCCTGGCCGCCATCCAGCTCCTACTGATCATCTTTTCAGCCTGTACGGGCAGAGACACCTCAGCACCACCTGCAGTGACCAGCAGCGAGGTGATCATTCTCACCCCAACAGAGAGTCCAACCATCCAACCAGGCACCGTTGAGGCAGTCTCTCCTTCTCCCGCGCCAGTCGCAACCAACACCGTCACCGGGACACTCAGCGCTGCAAATAATCCCTCCACACCGCCGCCACAGGTGACCCCGCCCGCACAGGAAAACAGCGAAGCAGATGAAACCTTTCCCAACTGGACGGTCACTTACCCTGCCTGGGCGCTGGTGCACAGCCTGGCCTGGTCGCCAGATGGGCGCTGGCTGGCCGTCGCAGCCGGGGATAGCGTACACATTTACCAATCAAACGACTGGGCAGAAACAAGCACCCTCAACCCAGGCGTCTGGTCCTTGGACCTGGCATTTCATCCGGCAGCCACACTCTTAGCAATGGTGTTAGCAGATGGCTGGCTCCAGGTGTGGGATCTCCAAAGCGTATCTCTGGCCTGCCAGTTCCAGGCGCACAAAGGCGGTGCAAACAGCCTCGCCTTCCAGCCGGATGGGCAGATGCTCGCTACCGCGGGAAACGATTCAATCTTGCGCCTGTGGGATACCACGGACCTTGCCGATGGTGTCTGCCCGCCGCCTTTGTTTGCCGAGATCATTGGTGGAGCATTTGCTATACCAGATGCCGCCTTCAGTCCGGATGGCGCTCTGCTCGCCTCCATCGAGCAGCGATCGATCTACCTGCGCGAACCAACCAGTCAGCGATTGGTGCGCATCTTGCAAGCCGATCAGCCCATGTTCAGCCTGGCGTTTCGCCCCGATGGTGGTGTGCTCGCTGCCGCCGAAACAGGTAACACCGCCCGGCTTTGGGATGTGCAAAGCGGCGATCAGATTTCCACATTTGTGCCGCTGAGACAGTCCGATGCATTTATCTGGAGTATCGCCTTCAATCCAGATGGCAGCCTGCTTGCCGTTGGAAGCAGCGACGGCGGGATAGCCGTCTGGGATATGAGCAGCAGCGATACGGTCTGGTCAGCCCAGGCGCACTCCCGCGCCATCTCCGGCCTGGCATTCAGTCCAGATGGGCTTTGGCTGGCTTCCGGAGGCCTGGATGCTGCACTTCACCTGTGGCCCGGCAAGCCATAAAATTACGCCTCTGACTGCGCTCCCCCACCATCCCAGATCTTCGCAAAACGCTCAATGCGTCGCCGGATATACCAGGCATAAGGATCGGCGATAGGGCGTTGCTGCTTCACCAGCCGTAATGCCTCCTCCAGCGCATAACCCTGGGCAATCAGAATAGCCGCCCCCATCGCCGGGGCGCGATGAACGCCAGCCGCACAATGCGCGTACACAGCCCCTCCTTCACTCAGGGTTTGCAGCGCGGCGCGCACTCCCCGCCGCAGCATATTCATCGGTATGGGCAGCAAAGGTGTATCAAACACCGGCAACCACAAGATTTTCAATGGCAACTGATTCCGATCAGCCGGGGGGGGATGTTCGACCCGCAAATTGATCACCAGGCGCACACCCATCTCACGCAAAGAATCATAATCTTGCGCGGAGGGCGTGGTTCCAATATAGAGCGCCCGGGTGATTTGCGAGGCGTTCATGAGATAGCGTATTCTATTGTCAATAAGCCAGGCGGCGCACCTGAACCATCTGCTGCACACCGCGCAGCACCGTATCGACTTCCTGGATTTTGCCCAGCATCTGCGCCTGTTCCAGTGCAGCAGGCTCGTTCAGCACATCCTGGCTGAGTATCAAATCATCCCCCTCTGCAAGATTGCTCAGGCGCGAAGCAATATTGACAGTGCTGCCGAAGTAATCCAGGCGATGGTTCAGTGTGACCACGATGCACGGTCCGGCATGCAGACCAGCCTTCAAGCGCAGGCGGGCATCACCATGTAAGCCTGCCTGACGGTTTAAATCTTCTAAGCCCTTCACACTCTCTGTCACCCCGCGGATCGCCGATGCATTATCAAAAAAGGTACCCATCACCCCATCGCCAATCGTCTTCACCGCCGACCCGCCGGCCCGTTCCACTGCCTTAAAGAGGACATTGAAATGTTCTCTTACTAACTGGTAAGCGCTGGCGTCACCCAGGCGTTGGTAAAGCGCCGTTGAGCCTTTTAGATCAGAAAAAAAGACCGCCAGGTGCTGCACACCTAACGATTGGTTGCCGGGTAGAGTTTGTTCACCAAGCACATCGCGAAACAAGCGGCGGTTCACCAGGCTGAGCGCCATCAGGCGACCCAGGCGGCTGTCCACATCCTGGCGGAATTGCGGATCATCTTTCGCAGGGCGCAAATGACGAACACTCTCATCCAGGCTGGTCTGCACCGCCACGGCCTGGTCAAGCACGATCTCCCCTTCCCAACCGCAGTCGCAAGATTGGTGAGACCTGATCTCACCCAGTGTGTGTGTATGCTGCAGACCGCCAGAGCAAGCAGGGCAGAACGTATCCCATTCAATGTGCATCAGGTTCTCAGCGGCTGCCAGGGTTAAAATATCCAGCGCGCGCGGCTGATCCCATCCCAGGATCTGGGCCAGGTAACGCGGGTTAGCCTTATAGAGCTCGCGGTCAGCAGCCCGGCTGATATAGCGCTTGAGATGGTCCAGCTCGGTTGCAGAAAGATCGTACTTGCGCAATCGTTCCAGCCCGGTAGGGGGGCGGCTGAGAATAGGGAAAATAGGCATCGAATACCCTCCAGACACTCAAATCTAACAAAATTCTCCCCAGAATTATAGCAAAGGAACCTGCAATTCTACAGGTACTTTGACTGCACGCCTGCTGAGGCGTGGCAGAGATAAACCTGCGCTTCGTGCCCGGTTTTTTGGCGATAGCCATCTTTCAAACCCCAGATAAATTCCTCCGCATGAACTTCCTCGATCAGGTTCACCGTGCAACCGCCAAAACCGGCCCCGCTCAGGCGAGCCCCATAAATACCCGGTAAGCCACGCGCAATTTCCACCAAAGCATCCAATTCAGGAATGCTCACTTCATACAGGTCGCGCAGGCTCTTGTGCCCGGCAAACATCAGACCGCCAAACAACTGCGCATCTTCAGCCTTCAGAGCATTCACCGCCTGGCCAACCCGATGAATCTCCTTCACCACATGCTCAGCACGCTGGCTGACCTCTTCCGGCAGGTATAAACTGTAGGCGGCGAATTCAACAGTAGAGATATCACGGAGTGAATGGATACCCGGCTTATATGCCTGCAAAAGCTCAACCGCCTTCTCACAGGCTGCGCGGCGCTCGTTGTAAGCCGAACCAGCCAGGCTGCGCCGCACACCGGAATCGGCTATCACAATCGCCGTGCCCACCGGCAACCTCACGGGGCGATACTCCAGGCTACGCGTGTCAAAGTATAACGCATGCCCCTCCAAACCACAGGCGCTGGCAAATTGGTCCATTAACCCACAGTTTACACCGACATAGCCATTCTCCGCTTTCTGGCACAGGCGCGCAATCTCCAAGCAGTTCGCATCCCATCCGCCCAGCAGCCGCCAGGTTGCGGCAAATGCCACCTCCACTGCCGCTGAGGAGCTCAAGCCAGCCCCAATGGGAACATCTGAAGTATACACAGCCTTCAACCCACTGACCTGCAAACCCGCTCCCTGCAAAGCCCATGCCACTCCAGCCGGGTAGCGGCCCCAGTTGGGCAGTGTCTTGCCCACCACATCGATCCGCTCTTTCAGTTGATCCAGAGAAAAAGCCACATTTTTGTTCAGATCCAGGGCATATAATTCCACCCGCTGGTCTTGTAAAGGTGTCGCCGCCAAGTATACTGCCCGGTCAATCGCCGCTGGCAGCACCACCCCCTCGTTATAATCCACGTGCTCACCCAGCAAGTTGACCCGCCCCGGAGCGCGCGTCCAAACTTTAGGCTCGCATCCAAATCGTTCTCGAAAAGCCGCTCGTATATCCATATCGCTACCTCACAACATCGCTTTGTTATTTTCCGGGATGCACCCTGGCAGGATAACGATCACTGCATTCAGGGCACAGGCGCCATGTAGAGCTGGTAGTTATTGCGATTATAAATCATGGGCAGGCCTCTGATCGACTCTTGGTCCGGCGCACATTTTTGACAGATGATGGCACAGGGCTGGAAATTTTCATCTTCATACCGTTCCGAAGGGGTCCCTGCCACGATCCATTCAATCTGCAAAGAATGCCGCGGCGCGCCCATCAACGCCCACAGGAGATATTCAGCATTCGAGCCCGATAGCATGATACCTACTTTTCTACAATCAGCCTCCTGGATGATTTTGCTCATCTGCGTGAAGGGGGCCTCCAGGTGGGAAGCATTGGCAAAATACAATTCCTGCCGAGGTGTATGTAAAATGCTGCCCACGTAAGAGCGCCCCTCGATTGGCACCAGCGGCCGCGAGTTGATTGAGAACAGCCACAGCCACGCTGCAGCCACCGTAATCATCCCCAAAGCCCGGGCGGCATTTGCCGGCAGAGAACGGACGGCAGCGTATGCAATCAGCGGCGCAAACAGCACAAAAAATGGCGTATGGTAGCGCGTGCCGAAGATCTGCCACTTGAAGATCATACTGAACAGGAAGAAGCCAGCAATGACCAACAGCATATACACTACCGCCATTCCTCCCAGGCGCTTACCGCCAGCCAGCACCGCGCAGAAAGTAAGCCCAATCAAGGCGGTATGCAGCAGATTGCCGACGACATCTTCATGCGTGGCAAAGCCGCCAATGGGATTGTACTCGCCGTGAAGGGTGGTGCGCGGATCGTTTATATCGACATTCATCCATTGGTGAATATCCAGCACGCAGTTGTAAATCCATTCGTTAACTGCCTGCTTAGGGGTTCCCAAGTGCAAACCCGCATTGCGCAGCGCGTTTGAGAGCATGCCCGGAATCGTCCTGAGCTGATTGCCCTGCATATCGATCCGCTCCTGGTTGCTGATCGGGTTGCCATAGGTGATGATGTTACGGAGCAGATGACCAGCACTGAGAGCCAGTACAAGCGCCAGCGAAAGAGCAGACCAGCCCACCAACTGAAGCGGGCGCATACGACGTAGCAGCAGAACAAGCGCCAACCCTGCCAGGGGCAATAAATAGGGAACAGCAATCGGTTTGGTGAGCAGCGCCAACCCGGCCGCCAGGTTTGCAAACACAATCGCCTGCCCCAATCGCTGCTCTTTGTCCCTCAGATTGAGCACTTCTGATCCCGCGCAGATCAACCAGCAAGACAGCACATAGTCCGTCATCGTGCTGGAGGCTTGCACAATCCCCATCGGGAGCGCCGCAACAAGCACAGCTGCCAGCAACTGCCCTGACGGTGGAACGCCTAATTGCTTGGCAATGCGCGCGACCCCCACCAGGCAGATGAGCATTGCCGTCCACTGCACAAAATTCACCAGCCGGTCCCCATTTGCCAGCACATAGGTGTGCAGAACAATCATCTCGGCACCGGGGGGCATACTGTTCTGGATTTCCATCCCCGTAGGATAATGCCAGACCTGCCTTGCCTGCGCCCAGTGGGCGACGCGAGACATGTGATAGGTTAATGAATCCCAGGTTTGCGGTGGAGCCAACCAGGCAACCAATGCTGTCACACCCAGCACAAATAGCAATGGAACCCACAGGCTCCAATCAAGGTTCGGTTTAGGGAACTTAAGCGTTGGCCTGCTAAAGAGAAATTTTCCACGCTTTGCGCGGTGCAACAATTGGTAAACTGCCAGGGCAATTGGGATCAGCCAGGCAATGGATAAGCCCAGGCGCGTTACGCCGCGAATGATACTAAGCAACTCTGTGGAAAAGGTCAGGTAGCTGCCCCACACTACTGCCGCCCGCAGGAACAATCCGCGGCGACCTGTTTGCGGACTCCTGGATTCCAGCAAAAAATAGATGGCGGCAAAGGCCGCCGGGAGCAGCAAAGCTAACATTTCCCCATCTCGCCTTGATCACACTCCCTATGGATTTTCTGCTGCAGGTGCTTCTTTACCACTCCACAGCGAAATATCCAGACGATAGACCGCTGTGACAGCAAGCTCCTCCGCAACAATCTCGCGGTAGTCAATTCCCGGCCTGAGAGTCGGAAAATACCGATCCAGCAACATCTGCAAAGCGCGCCTTGCCTCCACAGGGTCATCAATAACATGCACAGTGCCAAAAACAACAACACTGGCATATTCAACCCCAAACTCCATCGCCGTATCCCCCGGTACCAGGCGCCCCATTTCCGCCGTGCTGAAACAAACACGCGGGTTGGCCGCGATATTCTGGCGCATGCGCCCCTCCAATGCACCATGGAAGTAGATCGCATGGGTCTCAGGCTCATAGGCAAAAAGCGTCGGTTTTAAGAAAGGCTGGCCTTGCCACTCAGTTGCCAGCATGCCAAATTGCGCCTTTTGTAAATAGGATCGGATCCAGGCGTCATCCTGCGCGCGCTCCGCAAGGCGGACCTGGTTGATTGCAGGATCAGTATGGGACATTGATCTTCTCCACTACCCGCTTGAACCGGTTACTTCTTCTTTCCCTTGGCTTTAGGCTCTGCTGTTGCTTCATGGCTTGGACGCCGCAAGGAAAAAGCCTTGTCCCACAGATATGCACCAAGGAACATACCAACTACGATGAGTGGGCCAACCCATTGCCACCACTTGAACTGGAAAGCCAGCAAGCCAAACAGCAGCCCGCCCAGAATCACGCCGGGCAGTTTGGGCAGCAACAAATAGATCGCCGGTTTATCCCCGGTCATGCCAAAAAAGCCAAAGATGGCGCCAAAGAAAGCCCCGGCGATCATCCCGCTTCCCAGGTTCCACAAGAATTCAAACCAGGTCCCACCCGCCAGCAGGCGGACCCCCCCTCGCAACACACCATAGATCGCCCAAAACAATCCCCAAGTCACCACACTCCACAGCATTTGCCTTAAACGTGTACTCATAAGCTCATGCGCCTCCCTTTAAATAGATACCTTCAGGGTCAAGCTCTTCTCGTAGGATGCGTAGCTCCTCTGGTCTGGGCGGCTCAGTGATGCTTACACTGCCTGCCACCTTGAGCGTCCAGCCGGTTTCTGCGCGCACCAGTTCCACTGTTACACCAGGATGCAATGCGGTCAGCACCAGTTCGCCGCTCTCGTCCGGCTCCAATACGCCCAGGTCGGTGACTACTGCCAGCATCCCGCCCTCGCGCAAGCCGGCGGCAGTGCGATCTTCACGCCCGCCCAAAAATCCCGCCGAAGTGCAAAAATCCAACTTTTCCGGGAATCGCCGTTTCGAATGCGGGGTGAGCAAATAGCAGCGATTGGCCCAAGCAGCGATTTCCATCGAGCCACCAGAGCCAGGAAGGCGCACTTTTGGATGTTCATAATCGCCGATCACCGTGGCATTAATATTGCCAAAGCGGTCGATCTGCGCTCCGCCCATAAAGCCCACATCCACATTGCCGCGCTGCAAGTAAAAGGCAAAAATATCGTACATACTGCACACCGCCAGTGCCCCGCTGACCAGCGTTGGATCGCCAATCGAAAGCGGTAATCGCGCCGGTTGGGCGCCGATCACGCCTGCCTCGTAGATCATCAGGAGATTGGGGGCATGTGTGCGCCGCGCCAGGTTACAGGCCAGGTTGGGCAGCCCAACCCCTACGAAAACCGTATCGCCATCCCGCAAGAGCCGGGCAGCATTGATGGTCAGTAGCTCAGAGGATGTATAGTTCGATGGAACACTCATATTATCCTGCGTTTAATATTGCCCATAATCAACCGGCACGCTGGGACAAGAGCCGATCTTCAAGCGTTTGTGCACATCGCTGCCTAATTTATCCCAGTATTCTGCTCGATCTATAACGCCGTAGACCCACTCATCCAGGTAGGATCGCGTCGCTGCTGGGTCACTACTGATTTTATCCCATTCAATGTAGAAAGTATTATCCCGGTCGTAATATCCCTGCGTGTAGGAAGGATGCGCACAATAGGGCACATGGCATACTGCATCGACAATGAACCCCGGGATCAGGGTACGGTTGGGATCTGAGCGGATCACAGCCTGATCCACGATCTCTTCAGCAGTCAATATGACCCGCTCGGAAGCGAAAGCGGCCTCTTTTTGCTCGCCAATGATACCCCATATTTGCGCGTTCCCATCAGCATCCGCACGCTGAACATGTACGATCGCAACATCTGGCTTAAGCGGCGGGACCACAGGGATATCTCTGCCGGAGTAGGGGTCTGTAACAGATTTGTAGTTTGGGTTGGCGCGCTCCAGATCTCTGGCAACTGTGGGGTTCATGGGCATAAACGGCAAGCCGGATGCCCCAGCCTGCAAGCGTGAGATCATGCCAAAATGGGAATATTCCTCCCATTCAAGCCTCCCTGCCTCGATTTCTGCCCGCATAATGCGCAAGGAGCCTACACCAGGATTGCCCATATAGGAGAAGATCACTTTTCGGGCACAACCAGCCGCAATCATCTGATCATAGATCAGATCCGGCGTAGCGCGAGACAGAACCAGGTCGCGCCGCTTCTGTCGGATCATTTCATGCCCAGCAGCAAATGGGATCAGGTGTGTAAATCCCGCAGCGTAAACAACATCACCATCTCGTACATTTTGTTGGATAGCCTCTGAGAGCAAACAAAGTTTAGACATAAAAACTGGCATCCTTAGATGATTCGGTAAGCGCGAGTTAGTGTTGTTTTTTCTTCTCTCGCCGTTCAGCCTGCTTCTGGCGCATCTTGCGCAAGGTTCGAAAGCGCTCCGTTGGAGCAGGAGGTTTACGGTTCCGCCAGATCAGGTATCCTCCCAGAAATGTCAGGGCTGCGCCGATGAAGAAAAATCCATACGCAGGGTGCTGCGCCTGATCTGTGGTGAAGAAGATCACCAGCAGAACCAGGCCAATCATCAAGAAGAATACACCAATGCGCCCTTTATCGATCGACATATCTCATCAGGCAGTTTTACAAATAGGAGGATCAGATGCTTAGCCTCTGATCCTCCTGAAACTTACTCTACCAGGGTGCGGATCTGCTCGTGCATGTACAGCGGTAGATAGTAATGCCCACCGGCATTCTTGCCCGAGGAGCCAGAACCTTTCCAGCCGCCAAAAGGTTGGAAGCCAGGCCACGCCCCCGTGGTTGAGCCCTGGGGGCGGTTTGCATAAGTCACACCGGCTTCAATACGATCATAAAACCATGCCGCCTCATCCACCGTGCCATAGAAGCCAGCCGTCAGGCCATAATTGACATCGTTCGCCAGTTGCATCGCCTGTTCCAGATCCTTCACCGATGCAATTGTGGTGATCGGCAGGAACATTTCATCTTTCCACAAGTGGTGGGTCAACGGGACATCCACGGCCAGGGTGGGTGTAACGTAATAGCCTTTAGCATAAATCCCTTCGTCGAGCACCTTGCCACCGGTCAGGATCCTGCCCGCCTGCGCCAGCTCAGTAACATAATTCTGGTAATCCGCCAGGGCCGAGCGATTGATTACGGGGCCCATATATACATTGCGGTCGGTTGGATTGCCCACAGTTAAGCGATTGGTTAACTCCACTAGGCGACTCACCAGCGATTCGTAGAGAGGTTCTTCAATAAAAACGCGCGAGCAAGCCGAGCATTTCTGCCCTTGCAAGCCAAAAGCTGAGCGAACAATACCAATCGCTGCGCGCTCCAGGTCAGCATGGCGTGAGACAATCGCAGGATTCTTGCCTCCCAATTCCAGGATGATCGGGCGCACCCAGCGGCAATCGGAGAAATCGCGGAAGATGCCCATTCCTACATCATACGAACCGGTGAAAGTGATGCCGTCCACCTCCTGGCAAGTTATCAACGCCTGGCCCAAGGTTCGTCCAGGTCCAGTGACATAATTGTAGACGCCATCCGGAATACCGGCATCGCGAAAACATTCCGAAAGCAGGCGCACGACCCAGGGCGTATCCGTGGCAGGTTTGGCTACCACGGTATTGCCTGTCGCCAGGGCTGCGCCTACCGGCCCACTCGTTAGTGAGGCAGGGAAATTAAACGGGCTGATCACCAGCCACACGCCATAGGGGCGTAGGATGGAATAGTTGGTAGAGGAATATCCCACCAGGGGATCACGGTTCATCTCCACAAAGTATCCGTCATTCTTCTCCATCTGGTAGCAAGAATAACGGATCAGATCAGCTGTCTCAGCCACATCGCCCAACGACTCCATGCGATTCTTGCCCACTTCCAGGGCCAGCGCAGCCGCGATCTCAAAGATACGCTGGTCCACCAGGTCAGCCGCCTTGCGCAGCAGCGCCACACGATCCTGCCACTTCATCCGGCTCCACAGCGGGAAAGCCTTGCGCGCGGCGCTTAGAGCATCCAGGGCCTCCTGCGTACCACCCTTTTGGAATACGCCCAACACCCAATCTGTATTGGCTGGCGAACGTTTCTCGAACTTATCAGCGGAAAATACATCTTTACCGTTAATGAACATGCCATATTCTTTGCCCAACCCAGCAGTCACCTTACCCAGCGCCTCCTCAAAGCGCACATGCAGTTCCTCGGGGGGGTTGAACATTGTTGAATATGTCAGCTTAAAACCTTCGGCCATCGTAATCCTCCTCAATCATGATTCTGTTTCGTGCCATCTACAGGAAACCCTTTTCTGAGCCTAAGTATAGTCGAGGCAGGCACTCTCGTCAAAGGGAAGCGCGGTTTCTGTCTACTTCTCCAGTAGCCAGGCGCGATCGCAACCGTGCCGCAATTTGCCTCACCCCCCTCAAGCGCAGGATGAACAACAACAGCAGTATAGCACCCCAGGCGAGCGGCTGGCGAATATCCGTTTTGACCAACCAGATATAGTGCACAATCGCCAATATCCCCGCCAGGTAAGCCAGGCGGTGCAGGCGTTTCCAATTCTTGCCCAGGCGCTTCTGCCACCAGCGGAAAGAGGTGATTGCCAGAGCTAACAAAACCAATCCGGAGGCAAAACCCACCAGTGCATAGCGTTTCTCAAAAACCGCCTCGCGCAGGTATTGGAGATTAAAACCATAATCCAGGGCGACAAAGATAGCAAAATGGATGCTGGCGTATAGGAAAGCATACAATCCCAGGGCACGCCGCACCTTAAGCACAGCTTTGAAATCGAACACACTGGAAAGCGGCGTACAGGCCAAGGAGAGAACCAGGAGCACCAGGGCTGGTTTTCCCGTGCGCAGCGTAGCCTCCTGGATGGGATTAACCGTCAGATCGTCGCGAAGTGCATCAACAACCAGCAGCGCCAGAGGAGCCAGAGCACCCAGGTGCGCAATCAGGCGGATATGCCTATCCACCAACCCAGCCAAACCATGCCTCCTGCGATTTACCATATCCTCCTCACCCGTGTATTGCATCTTGCTAATAATTCTGACGCAAATCCAGCCCCTCGTAGAGACTGGCGACCTGCTCGGCATAACCATTGAACAACAGCGTGGGACGGCGGCCCACATCCCCAATACGCCGTTCATTGGCCTGTGACCAGCGCGGATGATCAACCTCTGGATTCACATTGGCATAGAAGCCATATTCGTTCGGGGCAGCTGCCATCCACAATGAGAAGGGCTCTGTATCCACTAGATCAATCTTGACGATGGATTTGATTGATTTGAAGCCGTATTTCCAGGGCACCACCAGTCGCAGCGGCGCGCCGTTTTGGGGAAGCAGATCCTGGCCATACAAACCTGTGGCAAGGAGGGTCAGATCATTCATCGCCTCATCCAGCCGCAATCCTTCCACATAAGGCCATTTCAACCAGTTGCTCTTCTGTCCAGGCATCTGCTGCGGGTCGTAGAGAGACTCAAAGCGTACATATTGGGCATCCGAGGTCGGTTCAACCTCATTAAGCAGGCGGGAGAGGGGAAAGCCCCACCAGGGAATCACCATCGACCAACCTTCCACACAGCGCATGCGGTAGATCCGTTCTTCCTGCTGAAACCTGCGCAGGTCATCGATATCGAAGGTCTTCGGATAGTGGACGAGCCCGCCCACCTGTACCTGCCAGGGCGAGGTAATGAAATCCATTGCCAGTCGCGCTACATCTTCCTTATCAATGGTGAACTCATAAAAGTTATTGAAATTGGTGACCTCCTCGAATGTATTCGCCGGGTCACCCAACTCGTCCAATTTATCACCCAAGGCTGTTGAATCACTGCCCTGTGGTAACGACTGCGGCGGTGAACTTGTTGATTCTGTAGCTTTGGGAGCGCAGGCGGCCAGGGCGGCTGCACCCGCTGCCAGAGCGCCCAGGCGCAGAAACGATCGGCGGGTTAATTTACGTTGCTGGCTATAAGCCCGGTAAATATGCTCCGGTGTGATCTCTGAAGACGGTATCTTTTCCATTGTTACCTCCACCAATAATTCATCATATCCTTTATTCTGATCAATCAGATCAGAATTATAGCAAGAGATTATTACAAGATTATTAACGTTGGAACTTTAATCCCCAAATTGCGTAGATCCACATAGAGAGAAAGCGAGGCATCGATGATCGAAACGAAGAAGATTCACTGGCTGCTATGGCCCTTTGCCTGGATTTGGAATCTAGTGGCGTATATCCTCTCGCTCACCGGGCGGCTGGTAGCAGTGATCCTAGGCTTGATACTAATGATCGCAGGGGTAATCCTCACCATCACCGTCGTTGGTGCAATTGTGGGCATTCCCCTGGCAGTGATTGGCCTGCTATTGGTTGTGCGCGGATTGTGGTAATCGTTGGACAATCGTAGAGGAGTTGTTGGGGAAGCGTCAAGCAAGATCAAACCACCTGTGCTATAAATAAGACAGGTTCAGACGCTTCTTCTCCTCCTTGTAAGAGAGCCGGGCATGGCGTACCCGGCTCTCGTGATTCTATAGCATGAAACAAGCCTATTTAATCGTTGTCTACAAGCATAGCCTCGATCATAGGGGAGTCCGGTCTTTCAGGTGAAGGGGGAACACCACCATGACCATCCTCGAACTGCATCACCGCCGGAACCATTCGCGCCACAACTCCCATCAGGATCGTCACCACACCGCCAATCAGGAACCAGGTCTGTGCGCCCAGGCGGTCAGCCACGGGTCCCGCGATGAGCAAACCGATAGGGGCCATTGCTCCTGCAACGCTGCTGATCAGCGTAAACACGCGCCCCTGCATTTCCGGCGCCACTGCGGCCTGTATAGCCGCCATCAGAGGGCCATTCACTATTGGGTCGACAAAACCCAGGAAGAACATCGTGCCCACAGCGACAACAAATGCCGATGGTGGTAAAAGTCCCATTGTCAAACAGCCCACTCCCAATCCGACCAAGCCCAGCAGGGTGGTCACAATGCGCCGTTTGAATCCCCCCCATGCGCCGAGCAATAACCCACCAAGGATCATGCCAACCCCCGAAAACGACTCCATCGTTGCCAGTTGGATGGCCTGACCATTGAAATGCTTGGTTACCAAGATCGGCATTAAAGCAAAGGCTGGATTCAGCAAGAAGTTGATTACCGTTGCCATCACCACGATGAGAACCAGCCCAGGCCAGCCAGCCACATATCTGAAGCCCTGGCAGAAATCTTCCCAAAACGTTGTTTTCTGTTCAGCGGCTTCACCATTGGCGACCCGTTCGGGCTGGGGAATAGCCACAAAGAAGAGCGGCGTAATGGCAACCAAGGCAGTGACTACATCAATCGCCAGGATACCTTGCATCGGCAGCCAGGCCAGCAGCAGCGCGCCCAGCGGCGCCGAGGCGATGCTCAGCCCGCCGTATAGCATCTGGTTAAGCCCCTGGATTCGCGATAGGTGCTGCTGAGGCACCATCAACGAGGTAGAAGCCTGCATCGCCGGCCAATGAAAGCCACCTGCTACCGAGCGAATGAACATCAACACATAGATATGCCACACCTGCGCCAGGTTCAGGGCGTACAAAGCCGCTAGCGCTACAATAGCCAACGCGCTGATGCCATCCGCCACGATCATCGTCACACGCCGGTTCCAGCGATCCACCAAAGTTCCCATAAAGGGGCCTAACACCACTTGCGGCACTATACCCACCAACGTTGCTGTCGCCAGCACCGTTGCCGAACCGGTGGTCTGGGTCAGCCACCAGATGAGCGCAAATTGCACCAACTGGCTACCGAGCAATGAAAAAGCCTGCGCCGTCCAGATGGAGAAAAAGCGCAGCGCCCAGCGGTCAGAGGTAGCAAGAGAATTTTGTCCGTTCATCGCATACTCCGTCAACCGACTTGATAATCCGATTATATATAATTTTCGCAAACCTGTCAATAATTTTCATATATATTTTGGATTTATTTTTGAATTTATTGATAAAGTATTAAGTATTCTTTATAGTCAATTACAAGCCGCTTACCTGAGCCAACCTGCCAGTGTCCTTACAAACGCAATCTCATTTCTCCCCTTTCCTTCTCTGAGAAGGGTATATAATACCTGCAGGAGGTGCCTCATGGTGATGCCCGTGATGCAATACGCCCCAGAAACCTGCGCCTGGTGCAATGGGACCGGGAAATATGGGGAATATAATGATCTGTGCCTGGTTTGCAATGGACAGGGCAGCGTGCTTGTTGCGCAACCGGCACATAAATGCCCGCACTGCAAAGGGTCTGGAGTTATGATTTCTGGCGAATTTCAGGACCGCTGCAAAGTGTGCAATGGTGCTGGATGGTCGCATGTCTTTAAGACCAAGTAACCCCTATGCGGTTGAAAGATAAAGTTGCTCTCATCACCGGAGGAACCTCTGGGATTGGGCAAGCGACGGTAGAATTATTTACACAACAAGGCGCCCGGGCAGCTTTCACCGGGAGGCGTATTGAGCGCGGCCAATCCCTGGCAGAGAAAACCGGTGCAACATACATCCAGGCAGATCACACCTTGGCAGACGACTGTCAGCGCGCTGTCGATCAAACCCTGAAAGCCTTTGGGCGGATCGACATCCTCTTCAACAACGCCGGGATCGTGGTAGGAGGCACAGCAGAAACCACCAGCGAACAAGATTGGAACGACACACTCGCACTGAACGTCACCGCCGTTTGGCGCATGTCACGCCTGGTTATCCCGATCATGCGCCGCCAGGGAAGCGGGGTGATCATCAATAATGCATCCGATTGGGGATTGGTCGGTGCGCCGAGCGTGGTGGCTTACTGCACATCCAAAGGTGCGGTGATCCAGATGACGCGCGCCATGGCGCTTGACCACGCCCGCGAGCACATTCGCATCAACGCCGTCTGCCCCGGCGATACCTTCGTCGAGCGCTGGCTCCATAATGGCTACTATCGTTTTTCAGGCGCGGTTACTGAAGATGAAGCCCGCCAGAGTGAGCTGCCGATTGGCCGTGTGGCAGAAGCCAGCGAGATCGCCCAGGCTGTGCTTTTCCTGGCTAGCGACGATTCCAGCTTTATGACCGGCACAGTACTGGTCATCGATGGGGGAAATACAGCCCAGTAGATCAATGGCTGCTCACTGCTTGCTGAGCATATCGTATAACATCACCCCCGTAGCAATCGCCAGGTTCAGCGATGTGGCTCGCCCGCGCATTGGAATGCGCAGCGTGTGCGAACAAGCTGTCAATTGTTCGGGGCTGAGCCCTTCCCGCTCGCTGCCCATCAGCAGAATAGCCGGCATTTGGTAGTGCGTTACCTGGCGATAATCCTGGCCCCCACGCGCTGAAGTACCATAAATCACATATTCCAGCCGGTTTGCCCAGATCAAGAATTCAGCAAATGTACTGGTCACCATCGGGTACCAGAACAGCGCACCCATGCTGGCGCGCACTGCATTGGGATGGTACCCATCCACTGCCTGATCCAGCAGCAGCAATCCGCTCGCCCCGACGGCGTCGATGGTGCGCAAGATGGTGCCAATATTGCCGGGATCCTGTGGTGCTACCAGCGCCACCCCCCAGGTGAAGTTTTGCGGGGTCAAGTCCGTTAAGCGTGTGTTCGGCTGGCGTACCACCGCCAGGATACCAGCCGGGTTCTCTTTCTCTGCCAGACTGGCAAACACATCTTCTGCAACCGCCAAGCACGGTACCCCGCGCTCACTTTGCTCCTGGATCAGATTGTTTGCATAGTCACTGCTCAGCAGGTCCGGAGCATAACACAGGTACTCCAATTGCGCACCAGCTTCGCAGGCTTCGCCCACATGGCGAATGCCCTCAACAACAAATAAGCCGCTAGCAGATCGCTGTTTGCGCTGCTGCAGCAGCCGGATTTGCTTCAGCTTGGGGTTACTGCGGCTGGTCAGGAATGTCATTGCGACGTGTGGGCACCCAGGCAAGCACCGATGTGCCTTTGCCCGGCTCTGAGTTGATCTCTAGGTCTCCCCCCACCTTACGGGCGCGTGTGTGCATATTGGATAACCCGTGCCCAAGTGTAACGCTCATCTTGCGCAGATCAAAGCCCTGTCCATCATCAGAGATTTCCAGCAATACCCGCCCGGGGGCGGTCCACAACTCCACGTTAGCATGCTGCGCCTGAGCATGTTTGGTAACATTTGCCAGCGCTTCCTGGCAAATATGGAACAAGGCGGTAGCGTGAGCAGTAGGTAACACGACTTGCCCATCATCTGGCCCACTGATATCTGTTCTCACACTCGTGTTATTGGTGAACTCCTCTGCCAGCCGTCGCAAACCATCCATTAGATCCTCACCGCGAAATTGGCGCGGTCGCAAATCAAGGATATAAGAACGGATATCTCGTATGGTGACGTTCAGCCCTTCAATTGCTTGTTCAATTTTCGCCTGCGCCAGAGAAGGATCATCATCGATTGCCATACGGGCGTAATCCAGCGCCAAACCAACCGCATAGATCGATTGGATGATCCCATCATGCAGATCCATACCAATCCGCTCGCGCTCTTCCAGCACAGCCACACGGCGCGCCTGCTGCGCCAGGCGAATATTCTCAACCGTTATCGCCGTCCAGCCACCAATGGCTTGCAGCAACCCCAGCTCGCGCTGCTCCATGTAGCATTCCTGTCGGGTGGCAACCCCCAATACACCAATGACCCTGCCGCGCGCCATGAGGGGGATGCAGGCAATACAACGGAAACCGGCATCCACAACTGCCCGTCGCAGAAAGCGGATATCTGCCTTGGGTGCCACTGTGACCAGCGGTTTCCCCGTCTCAGCGACAATCCCCACAAAGCCCTCTCCAATCTCAAAGCGCTCCTTGGTCCAAAAAGCATCTGCTGCTTCGCCGCGGTGCAGCGCCAAGCGCAGGGACTGCTCATCCTCTTCCAGCAGAAAAACCTCGCCCGCCTCCACTCCAAGGTACGACATAACCCTGCTCAGGGTCTGGTCTAGAATTTCTTCGATCTCCTGAGAATTCGCCAGGGTCGACGCAATATCATTCAGCAATGCCAGGTCGGCATTGCGGAGAACGAGAATCTCGTCGCGCCCTACAAGATCAGCATACAGGCGAGCGTTGTGGATCGCAACCGCTGCATAGGCAGCCAATGTCTCAATCACCTGCTCATCATCTTGGGTGAACTCGTGGTAGCCTTCTTTTTCGGTCAGGTAGATTTGACCCAAAAGGGTGTTTCCCAACATAATCGGCACACCCAGAAAAGAACGCATCGCAGGATGCTGAACAGGGAAACCCACACTGCGCGGATCAGACGTGATGTCCGCCACGCGGATCGTGCGTTGCTCTTCCTGGATCGCTCCAATCAGGCCTTTGCCTAGCGGTGGATGAGGCATCTGATGGATTTCTTCGGGTGTCATTCCTACCGGGATGAAGCGTTCAAGATCGCCTTTCTCGCCCAGGACACCCAGCGCGGCATAACGGGCGCCAGCTTGTTCGCGCGCCAAGTGGACAATGCGCTCCAGCACCGTGTCCAGGGATAGCTCACCAACCAATTCGAGACTCGCCCGGTGCAATGCCACAAGCCGAGCTTCGATTTGCTCTCGAGTTAAGAACGCCATTCAGGTTTCCTCACCTCGAATATATTTTACCTTAATTGGCGAATTTATTCCAATTCGGACATAATCCAATGGATTACAATTCATTAATATTTGCAGCGTACGGCATGCGGCGATGCCATACAGCGGAAATAATGGGCAAGTGTTAGAATTGGAGCATCGCAACCACCTACCCGAACCCTCAGGATCGATCATGCACCCAAATGCACAAATTCACCCCATGCAAGCCGCTGACCTGGGTTTTGCCGCCGACTGCACCGCAGCAGAAGGCTGGGTTTCTTGATAGTTTTTGCCAGTTCAAAGGCATAGACTCTATAGAGGCCGCCGCGAAACGTGCCTCCAGCAAAGCTCTGTGGTGCATCATATTCACCAAACAAGGATATCTCATGTCTCCTGATGCAAAAAGCTCGCGCATTCCTGGCTTTTACAATTTGCCACTGCAAGACCGGCAAAGCAAAATTGCCCAGGCAACAGGAATCAACGAAGAGGAATTAGCCGCGCTGAGCGGTGAAGCAGGGCTATCAGCCGAACAAGCCGACCACATGATCGAGAATGCCATTGGCTTCCATGCCCTGCCGTTGGGAGTGGGATTGAATTTTGTTGTCAATGGGCGCGAGGTACTGGTGCCCATGGCAATTGAGGAGCCATCGGTTGTAGCCGGAGCATCCTTCATGGCGCGCCTTGCTCGTGCAGGGGGCGGCTTCTTTGCACACACCACCCCGCCAGAGATGATCGGGCAAATCCAGCTCTTGGATGTTCCCGATCTTCCCGCAGCCAGGCTGGCATTGCTGGAGCAGCGCCAGGCCCTCCTGGCAGAGGCTGCTGAGATCGATCCGGTGTTGAAACGCCTGGGAGGCGGTCCGCGCGACCTGGAAGTACGCGTCATTACCGATTCACCAATCGGTCCATTCCTGGTGATCCACCTGATCTACGATGTGCGCGATGCAATGGGCGCCAATGCCATCAACACGGCCGTAGAGCGCCTCTCTCCCCGCATTGAAGCGATCAGCGGAGGGCGCGTCCATCTGCGCATTCTCTCCAACCTGGCCGACCGCCGCCTGGCGCGAGCACGCTGCACCATCCCTCTAGCCGAATTGGCTTTTGATGATTACCGTGCGGAAGATGTGTGCGATGGCATTATCACAGCCTGGGCTTTTGCCGCAGCAGATCCTTACCGCGCTGCCACACACAATAAGGGCATCATGAACGGTGTGGACGCAGTGGTCATCGCCACCGGCAACGACTGGCGCGCGATCGAGGCCGGGGCGCATGCTTACGCGGCGCGTTACGGGCAATACACATCCCTCAGCACCTGGGGAAAAGACGCCCAAGGAAACCTGGTGGGCACTTTGGAAATGCCGATGGCGGTTGGTATCGTCGGCGGAGCCACAAAAGTACACCCCACCGCACGCGCAGCATTAAAAATGATGCAAATTAGTAGCGCAGCCGAACTGGCGGAGGTCATCGTCTCTGTCGGCTTGGCTCAAAACCTGGCTGCCCTGCGCGCACTGGCCACCGAAGGCATCCAGCGAGGACATATGAGCCTACACGCCCGCCAGGTGGCTGCTGCGGCTGGCGCGCGGGGCGATGAAATCGAACACCTGGCGGCACAACTTGTTGCAGAGAAAACGATTCGCATTGACCGGGCCGAGGAAATTCTGAAAGAAATAAAGAAAGCAGGTACATGATGAGTGACCAACTTCCACAGAACATCAAACTTCTCAAACCATCCCGTAAAGTCGGCATTGTTGGTTATGGAGCTTACATCCCCCGCTACCGCCTGCCCGCCAAAGAGGTGGCGCGCATCTGGACGGACGGCCAGGCAGCGCTGCCGATCAAAGAGAAAGCAGTCCCCGGTCTGGATGAGGATGTGGTCACCATGTCAATAGAGGCAGCACGGAACGCTTTGGCGCGCGCGAGTATCTCTCCTACCCAGATCCGCGCTGTGTGGGTAGGGTCGGAGTCACATCCCTATGCGGTCAAACCGACTTCTACAATTGTAGCGGAAGCTATCGGGGCCGTGCCACACGTCCAGGCTGCGGATTGGGAGTTTGCTTGCAAGGCCGGCACCGAAGCGATGGTGGCAGCAATTGGTTTTGTAGGTTCAAGCATGGCAGATTATGCCCTTGCGATTGGTATGGACACTGCTCAGGGTCGACCCGGTGACGCCCTGGAATACACCGCCGGCGCGGGCGGTGCTGCATACCTCTTCGGGCCGGCGGAAGAATCCCTGGCGGTCATTGAGAGCACTTACTCCTATGTGACGGATACACCTGACTTCTGGCGGCGTGAATATCAAAAGTACCCCGAGCACGGGCAGCGATTCACCGGTGAGCCGGCCTATTTCAAGCATATCACCGAAGCCGCTCAAACCATGATGTCGGCTTCCGGCACGACTGCGTCAGATTACCAGTGGGCTGTTTTTCACCAGCCCAACGCCAAATTCCCTCAACGCGTGGCTTCGCAATTAGGATTCAGTAAGGAGCAGATCGCCCCGGGCTTGCTCGTGCCCGTAATAGGCAACACTTACGCCGGGGCAGCTATCCTGGGCCTGACCAGCATCCTGGATATTGCAGAACCAGGCGACCGGATTCTGATGGTCTCCTTTGGCTCTGGCGCTGGCTCAGATGCCTTCGACATCCACGTTACCGAAGCCATACGTGAGCGCCGCGACCGCGCTACCAAAACCCAAGATTACATCGCCCGCCGTACCGAAATCGATTATGGCACCTACGTGCGTATGCGAGGCAAGCTGGCGGTCAAGTAGCCAACAACCAAGCCCTAGGAGATTACCCATGTCTGAAATTATCATTGCCGGGATTGGGCAAACAGAAGTTGGCGAGCACTACGATATCTCCCTGCGTGACCTGGCACTTCTAGCCATCGAGGCAGCGCTGAAAGACTCCGCAAGGCTGCGCCCCGACGTGCTTTTCGTCGGGAACATGATCGCCCCAATCGCCTCACGTCAGGCCCACCTGGGTGCGCTGATCGCCGACTATGTAGGGATGGTCGGCATCGAGGCCTCCGTTGTGGAGGCGGGCGGAGCATCAGGCGCAGCAGCCCTGCGCATGGGCTATTTTGCTGTCGCTTCTGGCGAGGCAGAGGTAGCCCTGGTGGTGGGCGTGGAGAAGGTCACCGACCAGCTCGGCCCCACAGCAGAAGCCAACCAGATGCTCGGAACAGACAGCGACTATGAAGCGGTGCAAGGACTTACACCTAACGCACAGGCTGCATTGCTCATGCGCCGTTACATACATGAATACCAGGTTCCTCGCCAGGCATTTGCGGCTTTCCCCATCATCGCCCATGCGAATGGCAACCACAATCCGAATGCAATGTTCCGTTCAACACTCAGCCCTGAAACCTATGCAAGGGCTGAGATAGTCAGCGACCCATTGAATATCTTTGATGTGGCACCTGTTGCGGATGGCGCGGCAGCCATTCTTCTCACCCGCACTGAGCTGCTGCCGCATACCTTTTCGCACAAACTGGTGCGCATCTCAGCTTCAAGCATGGCGACCGACCGCCTGGCGCTTCACGATCGATCAGACCCGCTGGCCTTTGAGGCTGCGCGGGCTTCTGCTGAGAAGGCTTACCGACAAGCAGGTATTTCAGCGCAGGACATTAATCTGTTTGAACTATATGATTCCTATTCGGTGATCGCTGCCTTATCCTTAGAGGCCGCTGGTTTTGCCCCACGCGGCGAGGGCTGCAAACTGGCCGAAAACAGCACCCAGCCATCTGTCCTCAGCCTCCAAGGCAGCCTGCCTATTGCCACCTTTGGCGGCCTGAAAGCACGAGGAAATCCTGGCGGAGCAACTGGTGTTTACCAGGCCGTAGAGGCTACCATTCAACTGCGCGGGCAGGCAGGAGAAAACCAGGTGCCAGGCGCACGGCGGGCGCTGATTCAAGCCCTGGGAGGCCCGGCTTCAACTGCTGTAACGCATATTTTGGAAACCTGATAGTTCCTGATAGCACATTCTCTCTATACTCCATTTTGTAAAAATTGTGAACGCAACACAAGGAGACTCCTATGGAAATTCCTCGCCACTGGCGATTGAAGAAACAGCGCTATAGCCTGGTTGGTGAAGTTTGCCCGCACTGCGATGCCAAACTCTTTCCTCCCCGCGATATTTGCCCACACTGCGGTGCAGAAGCTCGCCATGAATATGCTTTCAGCGGGCTTGGCGAAGTGTATTCCTATACTACCATCTACGATGCCCCGGCCGGCTACGAGGTAATGGCACCATATACGGTTGCCATCGTTAAACTGATGGAAGGCCCAATGGTCACTGCCCAGCTTACCGACCTTGGCGACCAGCCAGTGGAGATCGGCATGCCAGTGGAAATGGTCACCCGTCGCCTGCGCCAGGATGGCGATGAGCGCGGGATTTTGGTATATGGGTATAAATTCCGTCCGGCTCTGACGGGCGCAACGGCGTAAGCCCTGACGAAACCAATGCAACTAGCCTGCCGGGTGGCAGGCTAGTTTGCTTGACAGCCTATGCAATAATCAATGTATGGATATGCACGTGATTGGGCTCAGCCCAGAGCAGATCAAGGCATTTTGCCAGAAGCATCATATTCGCAGCCTGGCCTTTTTCGGCTCGGTGGTGCGGGATGATTTTGGCCCGCACAGTGATGTGGATGTGCTGGTTGAGTTTGAGACCGGCTATATCCCCGGCTACGATTTCTTTCTGATCGAAGCCGAGTTGTCCCGCTTGTTAGGGCGCAAGGTAGATCTGCAAACCACCCAGTTCCTCAGCCCCGAAATCCGCCAGTCGGCTCTCGCTGAGGCAGTGACCGCCTATGAGCAAGCGTGATCCACAAATCGCTCTGCGCCAGATTCTCATCAAGGAGACGTTGTCATCCTGAAAGCCATCTCCGCACCCAGCATGCGCACCTTCGACGCGCTCATCCAACAGGCGCGCCAGCAGGCTGAAGCGGCAGGGTTGACCCCCTCTGATATTGATCAGGCAATTGCGCAAGCGCGAGGGCGCAAGTGAGAATCGTCCTCGACACCAATGTATTTGTTTCGGGTGTCTTCTTCAGCGGGCCGCCTTATCAGATCCTGGCCCAAGATCACCCAGGCATCGACCTGAAGCCCGTGCTCGATTTTGTCATCCGCCAGGCAGAAATCTATGCCGCGCCATCCTTGCCTGAGGCCGTTTGCGAAGATCCCGACGACGACAAGTTTCTTGCCTGTGCGCTGGCAAGCGAGATCAGGCTGATCGTGAGTGGAGATAAACACCTGCTGAAGGTGTCTGGGTATCAGGAGATCGAGATTCTGAGCGCGCGCGGATCGTATAAAAGTACGGGGATAAATTTAGGCCCGCAGTGGTGGGCGCGGCGGCGTAAGCGCACAATAGATCATGTCAATACACCCTCCGGATCAGGTTTGGTCCGGAGGGTGTTTGACCTAGATGATCAAACGCATTTATTCTTTTCCGACAATGAACTTCTCCACAGCTCCTGGCCTCAGCCGCCGCCCCAGCAGCGAGATATTGGCATAACGTCCCTTGGGGATCAGAGCGCCAAAGATCAAGCCTGGCGGGTAATCAAAGAAAATGGACCAATTCAGACATGGCATTCACTATTCATATTATAACGTGAGTCGGGATAAGGGGCTTTGGGGATGTTTTGGTGTGCGCAGTGCGCTAAAGCACGATTGGAATTTTCCGCTTGCGTTGACTGCCTTTATGGATGTACAATGTTATCAGGTGTGCTTGCAAGAGATGGCTTTGATATAGCAATGCATCTCAAATTTTAAATCGTCAGGCGCATTGTCGGCCACAGTTTTGTTCAACTCAAATACGGAGGTCATCATGATGCACATCCGGATCTACTCCATATGGAGCTTGCTGGTATTGATAACGCTGCTCTTCCCATCGCCTGCGGTGGGGCAAGCCCGCTCGAGCGAGCCAGCCGAAGCAGCCCGCCTGACCCCAGAGCAGGCTATCATCGCGGCAACAAGCGATATGGAGGTGGGGGCCAACGATTTCCGCCTCAGCGACATGGGGCAAGACACCACCTACGACGCCTACAGACCGGCTATAGCCTACAACAGTACTGACAACGAATACTTAGTGGTCTGGTATGGCGACAATTTCTACAATGACACCCCGGCGAACGGCGAGTACGAGATCTACGCCCAACGCGTGGACGCCGCCAGCGGAGCTGAGATCAGCGCCGAGCTGCGCCTGAGCGACCTGGGGCCGGACGGGGATGCGGCGTACGATGCCTACAGCCCCGCCGTGGCTTACAATAGCGTAGACAACGAGTACCTGGTGGTCTGGCACGGCGACGATAACACCGCGCTGCTGGTAGACGAGGAATACGAGATCTTTGGCCAGCGAGTCGAAGCGAACACCGGGGCAGAGATCGGTTCTGACCTGCGCCTGAGCGACATGGGACCCAACAGCGACCCGGCCTATGATGCCTGGGTTCCCGCAGTGGCCTATAACAGCACGGAAAACGAGTACCTGGTGGTCTGGCATGGCGACGACAACACTGCGCCGCTGGTGGATGACGAGCTTGAGATCTTTGGCCAGCGGGTGAACGCCACCACCGGGGTTGAGATCGGGGTGGATTTTCAGATCAGTGCTATGGGCCCCAACGGGATTGCCACCTATGAGGCCATCATGCCGGCTGTGACCTATAACAACACGGGTAACGAGTACCTGGTGGTTTGGCATGCTGACGACAAGAAACCGCCGCTGGTGGACGACGAATTTGAAGTTTATGGCCAGCGGCTGGATGCCGCGGGGAACCAGGTTGGGTACGATGATGTGCGCCTGAGCGATATGGGGCCGGACGGCGACCCGGATTATAGCGGCGGTTTCCCAGATATCGCTTACAATAGCGCCGAGAACGAGTACCTGATAGTCTGGACGGGCGACGATGACACTGGATGGTTGGCCGATGATGAACTCGAAATCTACGGCCAACTGGTGGACGCGGCCACCGGTACTGAGGTTGGAACCAACGATTTTCGCCTGAGTGACATGGGCTCAGATGGCAGCCAGAGCTATGGTGCCGATCAACCTGCTGTGGTCTACAACAGCCAAGACAACGAGTATCTGGTGGCCTGGTACGGTGATGACAACACCACGCCGCTGGTGGAAGGGGAAGAGGAGGTCTTTGGCCAGCGGGTGAACGCCAAGGGGACTGAGGTAGGAACAAACGATTTCCGCCTAAGCGACATGGGACCGGATGGCGACCCGGACTATGCCGCAAACGATCCGGCCTTGGCCTACAACAGCACCGGCAGCCAGTACCTGGTGATCTGGGAGGGGGATGACAATACGCCACCGCTGGTGGATAAGGAGTATGAGATCCACGGCCAGCGCGTGGACGGGGCTACCGGCGCCGAGCTGGGCGCTGACCAGCGCTTGAGCCACGTCAGATCTGACGAGGAAACAACCTATAAAGCCTGGTTTGAACCCGCAGTGGCTTACAACAGCGCCAACAATGAGTACCTGGTGGTATGGGGAGGCTCTGACAACGCCCCGCCGTTGATGACGCCGGAGATGGAGATTTACTGCCAGCGGGTGGATGCAGCTAGCGGAGCCGAGGTGGGGGCGAACGATTTTCGCATCAGCGGGATGGGCCCAGACGGAGATCAGGAATATGGCGCTGGCTCCCCCGCGGTAGCCTACAACAGCGCCGATAACGAGTACCTGGTCGTTTGGTACGGCGTCGACGACCTGGCGGGGATGGCGCTAAACGAGACTGAGATCTATGGCCAGCGGTTGGATGCCGCCACCGGAGTCGAGGTGGGGGCAAACGACTTTCTGATCAGCTCCATGGGACCGCTTGGGGACGCCGACTATATCGCTTGGAGGCCGGGTGTAGCCTACAATAGCATAGATAACCAGTACCTGGTGATCTGGGAGGGCGAGGATAACACGCCGCCGCTGGTGGAGGATGAGTTCGAAATCTTTGGCCAACTGCTGTACGCCGACGGAGGCCGATTGGGGCCTGATGGCTTTCGCCTGAGCGACATGGGCCCGGACGGTGACACAAGTTACGTCGCCAGGTACCCGGCCGTGGCCTACAACAGTGTCGAAGGCGAGTACCTAGTGGTGTGGCACGGCGATGACGATACTGGAACGCTGGTAAAGGGGGAAGATGAGATCTACGGCCAACGGATCGAGGCAAGCACCGGGGTGCAGATCGGCACCGACTTGCGCCTGAGCGATACGGGCCCGGATGGGAATGCGGACTATGACGCACACCTTCCTGCCGTCGCATACAACAGCAATGCCAACGAGTACCTGGTGACCTGGCACGGCGATGATAACACCCCACCGCTGGCAGATGAAGAATTCGAGGTCTACGGCCAGCGGCTGGACGGGGCCACCGGTGCCGAGATTGGGGTGAATGACTTTCGCCTGAGCGATATGGGGTCCGATGGGGATGCTGCCTATGGCGGTGTTTGTACATCCGTGGCCTACAACTCCCCGGTCAACGAATACCTGGTCGTGTGGTACGGCGACGACGGCACCCCGCCGCTGGTAAACTCGGAATTCGAGATCTTTGGCCAACGGCTGAACGGGGATAACGGGGCTGAGATCGGCGTGAACGACTTTCGCCTGAGCGACATGGGCCCAGACGGAGACCCCATCTATAGCGCTATATTCCCGGCGCTGGCCCACAACTCGATGGACAACGAATACCTGGTGGTCTGGTTCGGTGACGACAATACCGCACCTCTGGTGGAGGGCGAGATCGAGATCTTCGGCCAGCGCCTGGGCAGAGGGGGCTGGCGTCTCCACCTGCCGCTTGTCTGGCGGGGTGGAGACTAAGGCAGCCGCCTGCTGCTCCCCTCTGCCCCCCCCAGAGTGCGCAGCGCTGCGGCGTAAGCCATCACAATCAATCAAAGAAGCCTGCCACTCCATGAAGCGGCAGGCTTCTTGTTGGTGTGCCTGTGCTACTATCCAGTCACGGCGCGACCGTCAGCACAACCTTGTTCACCGCCTGTGAGCTGCCGCCCACCAGCAGCTCGAATTGCCCTGGCTCCACCGTCATGTGCATGGATTCATCCAGGAATTGAAGTTGTTCCCTGCCTACCGGGAAGGTCACGCGGCGCGTTTCGCCCGGCGCGAGTGTAATCCGCTGAAATCCTTTGAGTAATTTCACCGGGCGAGTGACCCACTCGCTCAGGAGGTCGTGCACATAGAGCTGCACCACCTCGTCTCCAACGCGCTCCCCTGTGTTGGTCACCTCCACCGAAAGCATGGCTATCTCGTCTGCACGAATCTCTTCGGTGCTCAGGCGAAGGTTACTATACATAAAGGTCGTGTAACTCAAGCCATAGCCAAAGGGGAACAGCGGCTCTTTACTGGTGAATAGATACCCCCGCCGCGCTGACGGCTTATGATAGTAATATGCGGGGAGCTGGCCAACGGAACGCGGGAAGGTGATCGGCAGTTTCCCACCCGGGTTGACCTCACCAAATAGGACATCCGCCACCGCTGTCCCTGCCGCCTGGCCAAGATACCAGCCTTCGAGGATCGCCGGGACATGCTCTGCAGCGAAATTGATGCTCGCCGGGCGTCCCTGGATCAGCAGGAGAATCACCGGTTTCCCCGTGGTAACGACCGCGCGCAGCAATTCTTCCTGCCGGCCTGGCAAATCAAGGCTATCGCGGTCGCCCAGGTGATTGGTTGACCAGCCTTCGCGGCAGGTCTGCTCGTTGTCGCCCAACACCAGCAAAACAACATCTGCACGTTTGGCAATCTCCACCGCTTCGGCAATCAGCGCAGCATCTTGAGCCGGATCGGGGAGCAGCACCTCGTCGTCATGCCACATCTGCCCAGCATCGTTGGTGGACTGGGTCAATCCACAGCCCTGCGCAGAAAGCACACCCACCACAGCGCCCACCTTCTGGCGGATGCCCGCCAGCACCGAAACACCACAGCCTGGGTTGCCGCTATACCCACCCAGGCGGATTGGGGCAGCGTTGGGACCGATCACAGCCAGGGAATGGATTTCAGATTTGTCCAGCGGCAGAAGCCCGCCCTCGTTCTTGAGCAGGATGATGGATTTGTGCGCTGCCTCCAAAGCCAGAGCCTTGTGCTCTGCACAGTTGGTGACGGCAACAGCATTATCTTCGTCCACATAGGGATTCTCAAATAACCCCAATTGGAATTTGAGCCTGAGCATCTTCGCCACTGCCGCATCCAACGCTGCTTCGGAAATGCGACCCGCCTGAACAGACTGCTCCAGGTGGCGGAAACATCGCCCCAGCTCCACCTCCACGCCGCTGGAAAAGGCTTTTTCTGCTGCGTCCGCTTCCCCGGCAGCGACAAAATGCAAACGGTACAGATCATCTACCCCCCAGCCATCTGAGACGACGAAACCCTCGAAACCCCATTCACCACGCAATAAATCCTTCAGCAACCAGGTATTGACATGCGAGGGAACACCGTTGATCTCGTTATAGGAAGCCATCACGGAACCAATGAAACCCTCACGCACCACCGCTTCAAACGGGGCAAATAACTCCTCACGCAGAATCCGCTCGGCATAATTGGCCGGGCCGCAATTCGTTCCCGCTTCTGGCTGGCCATGGGCAGCGAAATGCTTGGCCGTTGCCAGCACATGCGCCGGATCAGCGGAAAATCGTTCGCCCTGCAAGCCGCGCACCGCTGCCACCCCAAGCCGCGAGACCAGGAATGGATCCTCGCCATAGGTCTCCTCGGTGCGCCCCCAACGTGGTTCGCGCGCCAGGTCCAACACTGGCGAAAGTACGTAGTGTGCTCCACGCGCCCGCATCTCACGCGCCACCACACCAAACACTCGCTCGTGCAAATCCGGATCCCATGCGCTTGCCAGCCCAATCGCCTGCGGAAAACTGGTCGCCTCATTTGCCATGTAGCCATGCAGCCCTTCGCCAAATCCCAGCGCGGGAATGCCAAGGCGCGTTTCATCGCGCAGGAATCTCTGCACCGCATTCAGAAAAGCCACCGTCTGGCGGGTGTTATCCTGGCGGTGATGCGTATTAACGTAGGAAATGCCATCCTTGAAATGCTGGCGGGCAAAATCGAGTGAGAATTGCTCACCAATTCCGCCCATTCTCACTGGAGCAATCACCTGGGCGCACTTTTCGGTCAGGTTCATGCGCGAGAGCAGATCAGCAAGACGCGTTTCCACAGGCTGGGATGGATCACGGTAAAGTTGTGGTGGTTCCATGTCAATCAATCTCCTTCAGCGGGATGAGATAACCCAAAACCAATGAGTATCATACCATCATCTATGCTCAACAACACCAAGGCTTTGTGGATTCTCTAGGAATTGCCGGGGTGAGGCGGATCCGTTCCGGCATTTTGAAAAATGAGGGGCGTCAGGGGTGACTTGACGAAGGGGGCGAAAAGGTTGATAATTGAACAAGCAGTATCCCTCGATCATGCTAAAGCAACCGTGGGTCTGCTAATTTTTGCCTTTTTGATAACTCCGCGAGCTGATGATGAGCAGCATATCTGAGGAAGAAATCCGATCCATAGTGCAACAAGTGCTCACCCGGCTTACTGGGGAAACACAGCAGGGTATTTCCTCTGTCAGTCCTTCAGAACCATCCAAACCGGATCCCCAGATTGGGAGTCAGCCGATTGACCGCAAAGTAGTAGCGATTGGTGCAGATCATGGCGGCTTTGAGTTGAAAGAATTGCTCAAGGCAGACCTATCTACGCTGGGCTACGAGGTGATCGATGTTGGCACAAACAGCAAAGATGCGGTAGATTATCCAGATTTTGCGCACGAGGTAGCCCGCCTGGTCAGCGTGGGGAAAGCCTGGCGAGGAATCGCCATTGATGGCGCGGGGATCGGCTCTTGCATCGTCGCCAACAAAGTGCCTGGGGTGCGTGCCGGCATGGCTTATGACTACTCATCGGCGGTCAACAGCCGTGAGCATAATGACACGAACGTACTCACCCTGGGCGCTGGGCTGATCGGGGTCAATCTTGCCCGGCAGATCATGACCGTTTGGTTATCAACAGCTTTTGCGGGGGGGCGGCACGAGCGCCGTGTGAACAAGATCATTGCCATTGATAAACTGTACACCAAATGGGTGCATCTCTTGGAGCAAGATTAGATTGCGGTTCCCAGGATCATCGGCTGCCTGTTCATGCACGATAGAGATGGTGAGCAACTGAGGGTATTTATGAACCCAGACCGGAAAACAATTGAGCAGCTTGTCGAAATCATCACCCGCGAGGTGCTGATTGCCATTGCTGAGCGCCAACAACAAGGCTCACTTCAAGAAGATGCCCAATGCGCGCTGAGCTGTGCAGAAGGGATTTGCGTTCATACCTGCTTTGATCAAGCCGGGCAAGTGATCGACGCAGGAGCGGAAAGGTTATCCTCCACGCTAGGCGTCATCCCGCAAGATGCGCGCCTAGCTAGCACCATTGATCACACATTGCTCAAGCCCGATGCAACGCCAGATCAGATTGCGCAACTATGCTTCGAAGCGCGCAGGTATAATTTCGCTTCGGTTTGTGTTAACCCTGCCTGGGTGAAGCTCTGCGCTCAACTCCTGGAGGGATCATCGGTGAAGGTTTGCACCGTGATCGGTTTCCCTCTCGGCGCAACGGCCAGCGAAGTGAAAACATTTGAGACCAGCAATGCCATCGACCAGGGCGCCACAGAGATTGACATGGTGATCAATATCGGCGCGCTCAAGGCACGCGAACTGGAACTGGTGGCGCAAGATATCCGCAGCGTGGTAGCAGTGGCGCACGCGCGCAAAGTGCTTGTCAAGGTAATTTTGGAGACAGCCTTACTGACCGATGAGGAGAAAACAATAGCCTGCCTGCTTTCCAAAGAGGCAGGAGCAGATTTTGTAAAAACATCCACCGGTTTTGCTGGTGGCGGTGCGACCACGCACGATGTTACCCTGATGCGCAGGGCTGTGGGACCTGAAATGGGTGTAAAAGCATCTGGCGGAATTCGCACTTACGAGGACGCCGAGAATATGATTAAGGCTGGGGCAACGCGTATCGGCGCCAGCGCCGGGGTCAAGATCATCCAGGGCCCCGCCACCAAGGAAGCCAGCAATTCTGATAAAAAGCCCGCCTCCGCACCCGCCGCGGCTGGGAAAAGCTATTAGAGGAGAGCAGCCATGTTGATCGCCAAGGTGATTGGAACGACAGTATCGACGATCAAGGATGAAAAATTAATTGGCAGGAAACTGCTCATCCTTCGCCAAACAGATGAGACCGGCAATCCATTCGGAAAGCCCTACGTGGCAGTTGATACCGTTGACGCAGGTATTGGAGATCTGGTGCTGACCGCTGCAGGTTCCTCTGCCCGCCAAACCTCGATCACCAAAGATTCACCGGTGGATGCAGTGGTTATGTCGATCATCGATTCGTTGGAGGTAGATGGAGAGGTTGTGTTCCGCAAGTCGTGATTGTCAGGATAGGAATACAAGAACTGGTGCAAAGAATTGGATAAGGATCTTTCTTCCATTCAAGAAGCTCGTGATCTGATCACGAAGGCGCACGAAGCCTGGCAGATCTGGAGTCATGCCTCACAGGCCGAGGTTGATCGGGTCTGCAGCGCTATGGCTGAGGCGGGGCATCATGCAGCGGAGCGTTTAGGGCGCAGCGCCCAGGAAGAGACCGGTTTTGGTGTTGCTGCCCACAAGAAGCTCAAGAATGAATTTGCCACCCGTGTGGTCTGGGAGAGTATCCGCGATGTAAAGACCGTTGGCGTGATCCGCCACGACCCCGAGCACCGCCTGTATGAAATTGCCTGGCCAATGGGTGTGATCGCAGGGCTGGTTCCTTCCACAAATCCGACCTCCACAACCCTTGATAAGGCGCTTATTTCCGTCAAGTCACGCAATGGGATCGTCTTCTCCCCCCATCCCTCCGCGGCACGCTGCACCTACGATGCTGTCCAAACGATGGCAGCGGCAGCAGAAAGCGCTGGTGCTCCAGTCGGTTTGCTCAGCTGCATGCAGCAGATCTCGATGCCGGGCACGCAGGAACTGATGACCCATAAGCATACCGCCCTTATCCTTGCAACAGGTGGCTCAGGGATGGTCAGAGCAGCCCATTCCACCGGTAAACCTGCCTATGGGGTAGGGCCTGGAAATGTGCCTGTTTATGTCGATCGCAGCGCAGATATCGAGCGCGCCGCACGGTACATTGTGGCATCGAAGGCATTTGATTATTCCACGATTTGCGCCACCGAACAGGCTGTGATTGCCGATCGGCCGATCGCGCGCCAGTTGGCTGATCGGATGCAGGCGGAGGGGGCATATTTCACCAACCCTGCAGAGACGGATGCGTTGCGCCGGATTGTCTTCCATGCAGATGGCAGCATCAACACAGCCGTGGTGGCAAAATCTGCAGCTTACGTTGCAAGTTATGCAGGCTTTCAAGTCCCGCTAGCCACACGCATCCTGGTGACTCCGCTCACAAAGGTCGGTAAGCAAGAGCCCCTCTCGCATGAAAAGCTGACCACTGTGCTGAGCTGGTATGAGGCGCATAATTGGGAAGAAGGCTGCGAGATCTCATTGGCTCTGATCAACACGGGCGGGCGCGGGCATACCCAGATCATCTACGCCAACGATGAGCGCGTGATCATGGCCTTTGGCTTAGAAAAGCCAGTTTTCCGTATCCTGGTCAACACCATGGGAACACTTGGCGCGATTGGCCTGACCACCGGCGTGATGCCTTCGCTCACTTTGGGATCGGGCGCAGTGGGCGGCTCCATCACCGGTGATAATGTCACCGCTTATCACCTGATCAACCTCAAGCGGCTGGCTTACGAGAAGATTGCACCGCCGCTGGAGGCATTTCATCCTGGCGAATCCCCTGCCGGTCCATCGCCCGAGGAAATCGAACGCATGGTGAAGCAGGTTATCAACGACATACTACAAAGTGAAAAGAAAGGATAAAACATGGCTCTAGATACTGCATTGATCGCTCTGGGAATGGTTGAAACTCGCGGGTTGGTCGGCGCAATCGAAGCAGCCGACGCAATGGTCAAGGCTGCGAATGTTGTGCTGATTGGCTCAGAATATGTGGGCGGTGGTTACGTCACCGTGATGGTGCGCGGCGATGTCGGCGCCGTCAAGGCTGCCACAGATGCCGGTGCAGCGGCTGCCAAACGGGTTAGCGAGGTGGTTTCGGTGCACGTGATTCCACGACCGCATTCAGAGGTTGAGATGATCCTGCCACAGCATACCAAAGGTGGCTTTGGCGGCAGAACATCAGCGGCAGAAGCGAAAGCAAAATAGCGCATGCCCCAGACTGCAGGAAGGAGTAAGCAGTCGCAGACCCGCCTGAACCTCGCCGAATACCTCGCCCAAGCTGAAGCGGCGATCCTGCCCAGGCATCTTTCTGAGCAATCACAACCAGTGAATATTGCGGCAGATGAGAAGCTACGGGTGGGAGTGGATCTGGGAACAGCCTACCTGGTGCTCGCAGTGACCAACGAGAATGGCGCCGTGTTGGCAGGCGAATGGCAGTTTGCCGAGGTGGTGCGGGATGGCCTGGTGGTCGACTTCATTGGTGCCACAGATCTCTTACGCGGCATGAAAGACAGGCTCGAGCGGCGGATTGGAAGAGAACTGACCCACGCGGCCAGTGGATATCCTCCTGGTGTGCCACAGATAGAAGTACGGGCAACTGCACACGTGATCGAGGCTACTGGAATGGAATGCTCGGGGCTGATCGATGAACCGACCGCGGCCAATAATGTACTCTTGCTGCGTGAAGGCGCGATTGTTGATGTGGGCGGTGGCACAACCGGAATTGCTATTCTGCATAAGGGGCAGGTTATTTACTCTGCTGATGAGCCAACGGGCGGTACACATTTCTCGCTGGTGATTGCTGGCGCACTGGATATCAGCTTTTCAGAAGCCGAAGCGCTCAAAACAACACTCAGTGAGCAACCCCGTTTGCTGCCGGTGGTGCGACCGGTAATGGAGAAAGTTGCCAGCATCATTGAACGGCACATCCGCGGCAGGAAGATCAGCATGATCACCATGGTTGGCGGAAGTTCTGCTTTCTTAGGAATGGCAGATGTTGTGCAGGATTATCTTGGCATCCCCACCCAGGTGGTGTGCAATCCCCTGTTTGTTACGCCGCTGGGGCTGGCTCTACATGATCCGGCCCAATGATGAGATGCAATCTATATTGGGAGAACAATTCATGAGTGAGGCTTTTTCATTGCGCTGTTATTGTTACCTAGATCGAATGCAACCGCAATACGCCGCCTTTGTGGGTACCGTCACGCAGGGTGACCTACCCACTGAGGGGATGGCAGCTCTTTACGTAGAAATGGCGCCCGGCAATGAGGTTTTCCGCGTGGTTGATATTGCCGTGAAGGCCACCGAGGCCAGGCCCGGTGCGCAGATCGTTGAACGCGAGTTCGGCATGTTTGAAGTACATTCCTTGAGCCAAGCAGCGGTCTTAGAGGCAGGAGATGTAGTCCTTGCTCGCCTTGGTTTGCATGTTGAGGATCGCATCCGCCCCCAGGTAGTCTCCACCCAGGTGATCACCCGTATCGATCCATATCAGGCGCAACTGCTGAACCGTTTTCGCCGAGGCAGCATGCTTGTCCCTGGTGAAACCATGCTGGTTCTGGAGTGCGCCCCGGCGGCCTATATTAACTACGCCACCAACGAGGCAGAGAAGAAAGCCAGCATAAAAATCGTGCATGTCTCTTCTGTGGGGCGGTTTGGCCGCATGTGGCTTTCTGGCTCAGAGGCTGAAATCCTGACCGCCCGCGCAGCCGCCATTCAGGCTCTGGAAAGTCTGGGTGGGCAAGAAGGCGCATAAGACGGCGCGAAAATGGAGCAAGCTATGCCAAAAGAATTTTATACCGAAAAAGATATCGAGGATCTGGTCAAGCGCGGCATTATGTCTCTAGACGTTAATGAAAATGTTGTGCTGACAGACCTGGCTTATGAAAAAGCCCGCCGCTTAGGGATGAGGCTGGTGAGTGATAGGCCAGAAAACCCTCCTGCTGCTCCGTCCCGGCCATACCTTTCCCAAAAATGGAACCAGCCCCATACCGGGCCAGAACCCAGCCCGTCAAGCCAAACCCAGCAGGAGCCAGCCCCTATCGCAGCTCCCCAGACGAACGACCAGGACCTCCACCAGCGCATCCGTAATGCCGTCCTCAACCGTTTGGGGAACCAGATCGATTCCGATCTGTTGGATGTGATCATCCAACGCGTGCTCGACAACACAGGAGTGAAATAAACATCATGCTGTTCGGCAGGGTGAAAGGCACCGCCATCTGCACGATCAAATATCCTGGAACAGAGGGGGTGAAACTATTGATTGTCCAACCACTCAACAAGAGACTGGAGCCCATCGGCGCGTTGCAGGTAGCAGCCGATGTGGTGCAGGCTGGCATCGGCGATCTGTGCGTGATGGTGCGCTCGCGCGAGGCAGCCCTTGCAATGACCGATGTCAAATTTGTGCCAGTCGACCTGGCACTGATAGGAATTGTGGACGAACTGGCTGTCCAACCAGATGGAACATATGATCTGACCATGCGGCAGGGTTGGAACCAGTACACTTGAGGCGCAGCCGTGATTCTAGGTAAAGTGATTGGAACTGTGGTGACCACCATCAGCCACCGCGATTACAAGAACCGGCGGCTTCTGGTAGTGCAACCTTTAACCCTGGACAGAGAAGCCCCCGACGAGGATTTCATCGCCCTGGATAACACGCAGGCTGGCATTGGCGATACGGTTCTGGTGAATCGGGAAGGAAATGGCGCCCGCCAAGCACTGAAGAATCCTGACGCCTGTGTGATCTCCGTCATTGTTGGCATTGTTGACTCAATCTTTATACAAAATTGATCACGGGCGGTATCTGCACGATCCCATCCAGGGAGCAGAACATCGATGATAAGCAACTCTGTTTGTCAAACAATTCGCCGCGCTGCCCCGCTAAGAGCCCAAGGCTGGCAGGATGTGGATATTCTGACCTATATGGCAGAAAAAAGCATCCCGGGTGCCAGCGTGGCTGTGGTCGATGGGGGTGAGATTGTGGAAGCAATAGGATTCGGCATCCTGGAAGCCGGTCAGGCTCACCCGGTCACCACCGAGACGCGCTTCCAGGCCGTTTTTTTCACTCAAATCAATGCTGGGCTTCAGTTCACTTTCGAGGATGGTAAATGCAGTGGCTTGCTGTTAAGGCAAAACGGCGAGGAGATACAGGCACTTAAATGCCCAGCAGCTTCTTAGCCTCATGCACTGCGCCAATGGCATCTTCCGAGTAGCCATCTGCCTCGATCCTCTGCACCCAGTCCCGCGTTACCGGCGCCCCACCTACCATCACCTTGACCTTATCGCGCAGCCCCTCAGCTTTCAGGGTTTCGATCACTTCGCGTTGCTTGACCATAGTGGTGGTCAACAAAGCACTCAGGCCAATGATATCTGCATCCACCTCGCGGGCTTTGCGAATAATTTTCTCTGTTGAAACATCCACGCCCAGATCGTAAACCTGGAATCCAGAGGAGGAAAGCATAGTTCCCACCAATGTTTTGCCAATTTCATGAATATCCCCTTCAACGGTAGCAAGCACGACTTTGCCGTAAACCTGGCGTTGGGTGCCACGCTTCTGCATTTCTGGTTCCAGAATGGCGATTGCTGCCTTCATGGCTTCGCCAGCCATCACCAGATCAGGCAAAAATGCATCACCACAGGCAAAGCTATCTCCCACCTGGTTCACCCCCACCACAAAACCTTTCGCAATGGCCTCCAATGGGTCAATCCCATCAGCAATTGCCTGTTGGGCCAGTTCTGCAGCCATATCTGCTTCACCGTCAATGATGCTTTGCTTCATTTTCCCAAATAGTTCGTCAGACATCAGTTTCTCCTGGAACGGGAAGTAACATCTAAAGCACAATTATACCTGAGACCATAAACCAGAGGGGAAGGAGCTTGCGCCCCGCAAAAAAGAGAATCTGGTAGGGAAGAAATTAAGACTGCCGACCTTGCTGATACGGCCGCAGCGCAATCAGAATAACGACCACCGTAATAATGCCCAGCACAATCCCCCATTCTGTCGTCAGATTGATCTCAAAGGAAATCCCCACCAGGCCCAACACAAATCCCAAGCCAAGCACCCAACCCAAACGCCTGAGATGCCCTCGCACCAAAGGTTGTGAATGAGTATTGCCATTGACCCATTTCAACCTGACATAGAAAGCATCTAGATCCCAAAAAGCCAGCGCTGCCACCAGCGCTATCAGCATTACCAGCCGGGATAAACCCAGGAACATGCCGTAGACCGATCCCGCCATCAGTATCAGATAAAGCAGCGAACCGAGATTTGACACCTTGCGCAATCCCAGCCATCCTGAAACACCGAGCAATCCAAACAAGGCCGTACCAATCCAGGCCTCGCCAAGCCCATAGCCCAGAGCCAGTGCACCCGCAGCCAGCAGCAAACCGATCAGGCGTAAGCGAGCAACTCTATTCATTCTACATTAATCCTCAGATTGCGATGGAAAAAGGAGTGCTGCCCAATGGAAGCGCGGATCACCTGCTCAAACGGCTTCTCCACCTGCCAGTCCACAATCTGCACACCCAAACGGGATAATCTGCGGAAGAGCAAGGAGCGCTCCAATTGCGCTAACCGCAGGGCTTGTTGCACCTCAGGGAAATCGCTGTATGCCTGCCGTTCAAAATCCACCGGATCCGGGCTGACCAACATTACCTCATAACCATCTTTTCGCAAGCGTGCATAGACCGGATAATCCTGCACACCCAATGGGCTGATCATAACCAACTGCGAACGGGCTGGGAACAAGCGAGTGGGCAGATAATTTAGGCTATCCAGCGCAAAATTACTGCCCACTTCGGCTTTCACCAAAGCCCTTAAGATCAGCTGACGCTGGATTTTGCCATAGCCTGGGAACACCCTTTCCATCCCATAACCGTAAATCAGCAACGAGACACGGTGTCCATCTTGGAGAAACGTATCAGCTAACGCTGCTGTAGCAAGCACAGAATATTCAAATAGGTTTTTTTCCCCAAGGGTCAGATTAGTCTGTTGACGAGCATCCAAAATCAACCCTACATCTGCGATACGCTCTTGCTCAAACTGGTTGGTAAATAATCCAGGCGAATTGCGCGCAGAAACCTTCCAGTTGATACGGCGCAGCGAGTCACCCATCTGATATTCGCGCACGCCCCAAAAGCTCATTCCAGATCCCCCTGCCCGGGCTGGGATCGGCCCAGCAAAGCCACGAGTTTGTTGTGGTCGAATCGGGATGCGGCTCAGGCGTGGCACTTCCGGCACCGACTGAAACTCCCCCGGCGAGGCCAGGTTGATCCACTGCTCGAACAGTCCAAAATGATCACTCGATAACACCATCAGACCCTTGAAAGAATGTTTTCCTCGGGTGCAGTGCACCGTGTATTCATAAGATAGCGTTTCACCCTCCTTCAGGGATACAAATTTACGCGTATCGCCTTCACTGCACGCTAATTCCCGCGGCAGAACATCCTCAAAGTATGCTTCATCCACAGCCGAGCCATCGTTCGTCAGCGTTAGAGCTACATTCACAGGCAAGCCTTGCTCAACCACATCTGCACTGATTACCCGTTTTGCACGCAACTGTGCTTTGCCCGGAGCATATAGCATCGCTGCGCCCAGGTAAACCAGCAACGGGATAGCTAACGCTATTGCCTCTCCACTGAGGAACATCAGCCCAAACAGGAAAATCCCAAACAGGCTGATTTGCAGGATCCAGAAACGCGTGCTCATAAGAGGATCAGATATTGTTGATCACCGGAACCGATACCGTATTGATGATTTCTTTGATCACATCTTCGGCCGCTTTGCGAACTGCCCACAGATCTGGCTCGAGGATCAGGCGGTGAATGAGCACAGGCTCAGCAAAGCGTTTTACATCATCTGGAATCACATAAGTACGACCTTGCATGGCAGCGTTGGCGCGCACCAATTTCAACAGCGCCAATGTACCGCGCGGGCTGGAGCCAACTGCTACCTGTCGGCTTTGTCTTGTTTTAGTCACCAAATTAACAATATAACGTTCAATGTCAAATTCGACATGCACTTCCTCTACAGCCTGGCGCATGGCGATCAGGCCCTCTGCATTCGTTACAGCACGTAAATCAAAGGCATCACTCTTACGTGCTCTACGCCGGCGCAGGATCTCGTGCTCTTCTTCTACACTCGGATAACCGATGGCGAGTTTCATGATAAAGCGATCCAGTTGTGCTTCTGGCAAGGGAAATGTGCCTTCATACTCAATAGGGTTCTGCGTGGCTATTACAATGAAGGGTTCATCGAGCTTCATTGTCTCCCCTTCAATGGTCACCTGATATTCCTGCATTGCCTCCAGCAAAGCCGATTGGGTGCGGGGGGAGGCGCGATTGATTTCATCGGCCAGGATGACATTGGCAAAGACTGGCCCCTTGCGCAGGGTAAACTGATTCTGCTCTCGGTCGTACACATACCCCCCAGTGATGTCGCCAGGCAGCAGGTCAGGGGTGAACTGGATGCGCTTGAATGACATTCCCAACGCAGTGGCAAAACTATTAGCGATCAGGGTTTTGGCTAGGCCGGGATAATCCTCCAGCAACACATGGCCACCGGGCGACAGCAATGCAGCCATGATCTTTTCCAGGATGATTCTTTTCCCAACGACCGCCTTCTCCACCTCATCAATTACAGCCTTCGATAGTTCTGCGACTTCAGATAATGCGATCATCATGCACAATCTCCTTTTGGATCTCCAGAAACTGGATGATCTGATCTATTTTTTGTTGATTGGTAAGCCCAGTCGTTTCAGTTCTCACCCCAAGCAGGAATTCCCGGATCATGCGCCACAGCCTGCTCAAAGGATCAGCCGTCAGGCGCAGCTGACTACCAGGCTGGATATGCAGCAGCATCATAACTGCTTCTGGCACTGCCTTCTCGTTTTCCTCCAGCCACAACTCTGCCTCATGCCGGCTGCACCCTTCACGAAACGCCACCGTATCGAGAACCAGCTTGCGCAGCTCGACTACCGAAAAACGCGTTAAGAAGGGCTGATGATGCAGCCGACGCACCTCATGATGCCAGAAGGTCAGGCGACCGCTTTCTGCTTCTACGCGGTAACTGGTCATCCCAGGAGGCATGTAACTACGACCTTTGCCATCAGCCCTGAGGATCGAGCGCAGCATATTTTGTTGCTGTGGGAGAGACATCAAGATCAAGAAATACAGAAGCGCAATGAACAATCCCCAGATTTCTTGGGAGTTACTGTGCACGACACGGCGAATGTTATCATATGCTCGCAATGCAGGCACAACCAGCCAGACTGTCACCTCATCCCGAAAAACTAGAGAAAGGATGAGCAACGAGGCGATGAAAACAATTGCCAGGTAAATCCAAAATGCGCGTTTCTTCATTACAATCTCACTGTTTCAATGATTCGCAATGCGCAATGATCGCCCGCAGGCTGGACAAGGCTTGTTCCACACCGCTTTCGCCCGCAGGGATGCTCCCATAACGTACCTGCTCAAACAATTGGGTCAACGTGTGTACGGCATCCTGAGGAAAACCCATCTTACCCAATACGCGCTCAAATTCGCGGGGAGTCATTGCTGGTTCACGCGTTAGCGCGAGCTGCGTTTGCAACACCTGGCTCATCTGGGCATAACAGCGAATCACTGCATCTTTTAGTTCGCCGCCACTTTCCAATACATCAACCGCGGCCTGTGCTTCTTCTGCTATTGCTTCAGCTATTGATGGATATAACCTGCGGCGAATTAACAGCCATAAAAAGGCAGCAATGGCAGTTGCACCTGCCGCAGCGATTACAACCCCCACAGCTGTGACCGCCCAAGAGTTAGGGGTGAGTTGGATATCTGGCATCACCGCTGGTTCTTCGGTATAAGTCAGTTCCGGCTCAAGCCCATCGGATTCCATATACGTAGTCTCCGGGATAGGCATTGGATCCTCAACGACACGATCATACAGCGTGTGGGCACAGAAGTAGATCAATGCGAAGAGCAGAATCATGGCAACCAAGCGGATTCGGCCTTCCTTCGTTAGGAAGATCGAGAAAAAAGCAAGCACATACAGGAAAATGAACAGGTAAAAGATACCTTGCAGATCAGGGGTAGAAATACCTGGCGCCAGATTTAGAGATGGGTCTTGAGTGGCAAACGCCCCCAAAACTCCGCCGCCTTGCAACAAGATCCCCGAAAGACCCATTGCCAGCAACGCCATCGCAGCTATTGCCAGGCCAAGCAAGAAGATCACCCTGCGTTTGCGTGGTGTGAGCATCATCGCATATTTTACTCTATGATTGCTAATAAGGTTCGCTTAGCGATCAAGCAGTATCATCGCGACGCACCAACCCTTGTTGCCAGGCATACACCGCTGCCTGTGTGCGGTCTGCCAGGTGGAGCTTGCTCAGGATATTACTCACATGGCCTTTTACAGTATTTTCACTAATGACGAGTTTTTCGGCGATCTGATTATTGGTCAGCCCGTTGGCAATCAGCCGCAATACTGCTTGCTCGCGCTCGGTCAGATCTGTGAACAGGCGCTCATCATCCGTAACATCGCCGCGCAGGTTCTGTAGAACACGCTCTGCCACACGAGGGTGCAATGTAACCTCGCCCTTTGCCGCTCGATATACTACCTTAGCCAAATCCTCCATGCGCATATCTTTGAGCACATAAGAAATCGCCCCTGCGCGTAACGCCGGGAAAATATGAGCATCCTCGTGGTAGGAAGTCAGCACCACCACTTGCGTGCGTGGGCTGATCTTTTTGATCCGCCTGGTTGTTTCCACGCCATCCATCCCAGGCATAATCAAATCCATCAACACCACATCCGGGATATATTCCTTCACCAATTCAACCGCCTCTTCACCTGAAACCGCCTCGCCAAGCACCTGGAATTCCTCCAGGGCAGAGAGGAATCCACTCACACCGCGCCGTACAACCTCATGATCATCCACCAGAATCACCGTAATTGGAGTCGTCATTTATAGCACCTCCATCCATGTTGCTGCATCCTTCTTATCTTGCTCCTGTATGGGGGCCCAGGCAATCACATGTGTTCCACGACCAGGCGCTGCTTCAATGCGGATTCCCCCATGGATCATGGCTGCCCGCTCACGCATCGACCGTAAACCCACCCCGCCAGGCTTCTGGTTAATATCAAAACCACATCCATTATCGACAATGGTCACTTCAACGGAATTCATCCGATAGCGTAAAGCAAGCTGCACCTGGGTAGCATGACTGTGACGAGCGGTGTTGGCAAGCGCCTCCTGGACAATACGGTAAAAAGCCTGCTCCATCTGTAAAGGCAACCGATGCTCCCCTTCCACGTCCAGACTTGCAGGAATACCCGTGCGCCCCTCCCATTCAAAGATATATTCGCGCAGAGCATTTACCAAACCCTTCTCTTGCAAGGTAATTGGGTACATCTCTTGAATCAGAAAAGTCAACTCCTGGATTACTTCATATACCAGGTTTTCCGCTTCATCCAGGTGATCTTTGGCCATTACAGGAGATTTTCGCACAATTTCTCGCGCGGTGCCAATTTGAGCCAGGGCAGCAAAAGCCTTTTGCTTGGCGCTATCATGCAAGTCACGCGCCAAGCGGTTGCGCTCTTCCACTACAGCCAGGTCTTTGGTCTGCTCAAACAAACTCTCGATCTCTCGCGCCCTCTGATTCACCAAGGCCTCTAACTCCCGGCTGTGACTTTCCACCCCGCGCACTCGTAACCAGACCCCACCACCCACTGCCGCGCCGGTCACCATAACCAGCAAACCTATGAACCACCAAGTTGACCAAAAGGGAGGAATTACCGTTACCCGTAATGCTGATGTGCCAGGACTCCAAACGCCATCATTATTTGCGCCCTTGAGCCAAAGCGTATAAGTACCACCAGGCAGATTGGTATATTGGGCGCTTCGTCGCGTGCCTAAATTATTCCAAGCGCTATCGAAACCTTCTAAAAGGTAAGCCTGCTGATTAAGTTCGGGGCGCGAATAGCTCAACGCGGCAAAGGAAAATTCAAAACCGTTTTCCGGCCAGCGCAAGGTCAACTCCTGCACAGTGCCGGCTGTGGTCGGAGTGAGATATGTTGTATCGCCCTGACTCAACCCTATCAAAGCCACAGATGGCACATAAGGATTATCTCGAATTTCATCAGGGTAAAAAACTGTGAGACCATTGATCCCGCCAAAAAACATCTGCCCACTTTCGTCCTGGTAAGCAGCACCAGGCATGAACTCGTTCCCCTGTAACCCATCCCCCATATCATAATTACGGAACATTTCTGAGCGAGGGTTAAAGCGCGCCAGGCCACGATTGGTGCTCATCCACAGATAACCCCGATCATCCTCCAGGATTGCACAAACATACTCATTTGGGAGACCGTCCTTTTCACGGTATTGTGTAAATATTCCGCTAGCGGTGTCCAACTTACTTAACCCGCCTGCTGACCCCACCCATATCACGCCGGAGCGGTCTTCATAGATTGAAAACACCGTATTATCATTGAGTGTTTGAGGATCGTCGGGCTGATTTGTATAGTGCGTGAACCGACCACTGACACGATCAAGACGATCCAAACCGAATGCAGTTCCTACCCAAACCTGGGCAAACGAATCGACAAAGACCGTAAGCACCGTATTGGAGCTCAGTGAATCGGGATCATTCGATACATGATTGTAGTACCCAACCACTTCCCCAACCCGACGATCAAATTTCAGCAACCCGCTTCCCTCTGTACCCAACCACAAGTTCCCCTCTGCGTCGCCAGCAATGGATGTAATACTGGCATAGATGGGTCTCCCAGCATCGTCCACCTTGATAGGATAATGTGTAAACCAGCTAGAAGGCGGCATAAAACTATTCAAGCCAGCCGTAGTACCCACCCACACAATGCCATCTTCAGAAACATACAAGGCCTTGATTTGATTATCACTCAGAACGCCATCTCGATCTGAAGACCCCAGATAGTGTGTCGCTCTGCCTGTCGAGAAATCCAAGCGATTCAAGCTGCCGCCATCTGTTCCTACCCAAACACCGTCCGACTGATCCATGGCGATCGCAGTGATGATGTTATAACTGAGGCTGAAAGGGTCGCCAGGGTTATAAAAATAGTGATAAAAGTATTTGTAACTCGCATCCAGGCGGTTGACCCCCCCGCCATTTGTACCCACCCACAATATTCCAGAACGATCCACGTATAAAACCAGAATCCGGTTGTCATTCAGGCTATTGGGGATAAATACATCTTGCTGGCAAGCGTAAAATATACCAGATCGAGGATCATAACGGCTCAAACCACCTCCATAGGTGGCAACCCATACTGCACCTGCCCGATCTTCAACAATCGATCGAATCAGGCTACTGCTCACTTCATAGGGCTCATCTGCAATGGGCAGGTAGCGCACAGCCTGACCAGTATCTGGATCAAACTGGCTCAGCCCACCATCCGTGCCTACCCAGATCTTTCCGCGGCTATCTTGAAAAATCACCCGGACGTTAAATGGGGGCAGAGAAGTAGGATCGTTTGGCCGATTCTGATAATGCGTGAAATGCCCTGTCTTCAAATCGAGCAAGTCCAGCCCCACAGCAGTGCCAACCCATAGCCTTCCCTGACGATCCTGATAAACCGAGAACACCTTATCATGACTGAGGCTCGTTGGGTCATCTGGTAGGTTACGATAATTCACAAAAGTTACCGACTCGGGGAGCATGCGGGATAACCCGGCCCCATCTGTTCCAATCCACAAATTTCCCTCTGCATCTTCAAAGATCGCATTGATCTGATTCCCGCTCAGACTGTCCGGCTCACCTTCATCGTGCTGGTAGCGAGTAAAGGCTCCGTTGCTTCGATCATATTTGTTCAGGCCGCCAGTAAATGTTCCAACCCAGATCATGCCCCGGCTATCCTCATACAGGGCAGTAATCGAATTCTGGCTGAGGCTGGTTGAATCAGCGGGATCATGCTTGATGATCGTAAAATCACGACCATCGTAAACGCTCAATCCATCCTGCGTACCAAACCACATCAGCCCCAGCGTATCCTGCAGGATAGCAGTCACTTTGCTTTCTGATAAACCATCTTCACTGGTCAAATGCACAAACCGCAGCATATCGGGAGGGATGATTTCAGATGGCTGCCCCAAATTCCGAGAAAGGGTCGCGGATGTATCCTGACCCACCAGGGCATCAAGCGTTCCTGGTGGTGTTCTCCCCCTACAGCCAGTCAGGCTCAACAAACTGGTTAATAGCAGCATCCAGATCATTATCTGCGCGCTAGCATGGGATGGGTGCCTGAACATTTGACTCCCCAGACCTCCGCATAAATCTTATCATATCCCTTCCAGTATATTAGATTTTCATCCCATTCGCTTGAACCCAAAGAACAATTTCCCATTAATACTCCAGTAGGGTTTCATAATCTATCCAGACCCCTCTGCAGAGGGAGGAAGTCACTCTCAAGCAGGGGCTTAAGTCTCCCTCACAAGGATGAGGAAAAACCATTTTCTGGTCTCGTGCTTTCTTGGGTCTGGGTTGGTATCCTATATCCACAGGCACGAAATGCGCAGGCTCACAATCCCATCGTCGTGCAGCAGGTCCGAATCAGGTGTCCCGGACGACCGACTTTTGTCTTCTCCTCCAGGGAAGTCCCGGAACTGTTGGAAGCGGATGCCAGCAGAGAACACCCGGGACACCGGTTCGACCGCCCTAGAAAGAACAAGCCCTATGAAAATCATACAAAGTATGTATGAATGCAAGCAGCAGAAGAAAGCTTTTTACTATTCCCCCACATCCCTGAGCCACGAAAGGCGCCAGGATTATCTTGATGAGGAGGTGATCAAAATCGAGCCAAGCATCAGAAAATCTACCACGAATCAAAGCCTAAATTCAAACAAGAGGAGAAAAAGAGAATGTTCCGTAAATTAAATATATTGCTTAGTTTGCTGATGATCTTCAGCATAGCGCTAGCAGCCTGCACCGAAACAGTCGAAGTCGTGAAGACTGTTGAAGTTGAAAAAACGGTTGAAGTTGAAACTACCGTCGAGGTAGTCAAAACGGAGATCGTAGAGGTAGAGCGCACCGTTGAAGTGCAGATCACCCAAACCCCCCAGCCGACTACACGCACAGGCGCCTGGCTGGATACAGTGATCTTCACTGCTATCGAAGCCCCCGAGCCAGCCGTTGTGCAGATCCAAAGCGGCAACATCGATATCTACGCCGTTGGTGTAAACAAACCAGATGTGTTCCGCTCTGTGCAGGCCGAGCCCAGCCTGGCGTACTCACAGGCCATAGGCGGAACAGATGACATCACCTTCAATGTTGCTGGTCCCGAATTTCTGGATGGGCGGCTAAATCCTTTCTCCAATAAGAAAATCCGTGAGGCAGTGAACTGGCTGATCGATCGAAATTACATTGTGCAAGAGATCGTCGGCGGTTTGGGAATCGCACGTTTCTTTCCCATCAGCGCAGCTTTTCCCGACTACACACGCTATGTAGATACCTGCCGAGAACTGGAAGCCTATTATGCCTACAACCCTGAAAAAGCCGCCGAGGTCATCACCGCTGAAATGGAAGGCATGGGTGCAAGCCTGGTGGAGGGCAAGTGGACCTATAATGGCGAGCAAATCGTTTTGAAATTTGTTATCCGCACCGAGGATGAGCGCACACAGATTGGCGACTATCTCTCTAACCAGTTTGAGGCGATTGGTTTCACTGTCGAACGCCTGTACAAGACCCGCACAGAAGCCTCCCCCTTGTGGGTACAGAGCGATCCTGCCGAGGGGCTATGGACCCTCTATACTGGCGGCTGGATTACTACCGCGGTCAACCGCGACCAGGCTAGCAACTTCAGCTTTTACTACACTTCACGAGACTATCCCATCGCTCTATGGCAAGCCTACGCACCCTCCGCAGAGTTTGATGAGCTTGCTCTACGCCTGCGCAACAATGACTTTACCACCATGGAAGAACGTGACGAGTTGTTCCGCGCCGCGCTGCCCCTGGCTTTGCAGGAATCAATGCGTGTTTGGGTGATCGATAATGCTAGCTTCTCCCCTCGCAACGCTAACCTTATCACTGCCTATGACATGGCCGGGGGTGTCGCAGGTTCACGTCTATGGCCTATCACCATGCGCTGGGAAGGTCAGGAAGGTGGCACCGTTCGTATTGCTCAATCAGGCATCATGGTCAATCCCTGGAACCCCATAGCAGGGAGCAACTGGGTGGATGATATGATGCCCATCCGTGGCACATCCGATGCAGGTGTGATCTATGACCCTTACACGGGTCTGGTGTGGCCAAAGCGCATTGAGCGTGCTGAAGTTGTTGTTACCGAGGGACTGCCCGTCGCCAAAACTCTCGATTGGGTTGACCTGCAATTTGCCCCCGAGATTCAGGTTCCCGAAGACGCCTGGGTCGACTGGGATGCAACCAATCAACGCTTCATCACCGCGGGTGAGAAATTCCCCGATGGCCTCACCACCGCATCCAAGACCACCGTTTACTATCCGGCCGATCTGTTTGAGACCATCAAATGGCACGATGGCAGCCCACTGACGATCGCAGACTTCGTCTACTTCATCATCATGAACCTCGATCCTGGCAAGGAAGAAAGCCCGCTCTATGACGAGGCCCAGGCATCTGGCGTTGAAGCCTTCCTGGCACACTTCAAAGGCGTTCGCATCACTTCCACCGACCCGCTGATCATCGAAACCTATGACGATCTGTATGCGCTGGATGCTGAGCTGGCTGTGACCACCTGGTGGCCTGAATACACCTATGGCCCAGGTGCCTGGCATAACATTGCTGTCGGCGCCCTGGCAGAGGAAAATGAGCAATTGGCTTTCTCAGTAGATAAAGCTGATCAATTAGAGGTGGAGTGGATGAGCCTCATCAGCGGCCCATCGCTTGAGATCCTCAAGGGCTTTATGGATCAGGCGGCAGCCGAGGGTTACATTCCCTTTGCCCCCACCCTGGGTGAATATATCTCTGCAGAAGAGGCGGCTACCCGCTGGGCTAATCTTCAGGCCTGGTACGAGCTACGCGGCCACTTCTGGCTTGGCACCGGCCCATTCTATCTGTACGATGTATTCCCCATCGAGGGTACACTCATCCTGCAGCGCAACGAGGATTACCCCGACTTAGCCAACAGGTGGGATCGCTTTGGCGCACCGATGATTGCCGATGCCGAAGTGGACGGGCCTGGTCAGGTTGAGGCCGGAAGCGAGTCTGCTTTTGATGTGTATATCACCTACAATGATGCTCCTTACCCGGCATCTGGGATCGCGGAGGTCAAATATCTGGTTTTCGACTCCGCCGGATTGCTCATAGGGTCTGGTTCTGCAGATCCCATCACAGACGGTCAGTATCAAATCACCCTGGATGCTGATATGACTGGAGGGTTAGCATCAGGAGGCTACAAACTGGAAGCAATCGTTGTGGTGTCGGCAGTGAGCAGCCCAACCTTTGTGACCTTCGAGTTCATCGTACCGTAAATTATCCTAACAACCACCAAATCCGGCAGATTGGCATCAGTCTGCCGGATTTTTCCACCCTCCGTTAAAAATGCCCCTCACCTGGCTCAAGCTTGCATTCGTCACACAACCTTTTGGGAATCATAATAGTATTAATCTCAGGAATACAATCTATCCATCAGCGTCCTTCATTTGTTTTTTGTGTAAGGAGGAGAAATGACCGCCGAAACTGGTTTAATCTTGCCCCGTTCAGCTTCTCGGGCAAATAAAAGCACCGCATCAGGCGCATTGGCGCGCATGGCGCGTTTCACGGCCGTCCGTTTGGTTACATTGCTGTTCACAGTAATCATTGGTGTATACCTGACCATCCTCATCGCCAACATGGGGGGGTATGTAGATGAGATCCGCCGCGGCGAGATCCGCGAAACAATGTCGTTACGCGTAATAGCCGACCCAGTGCTCTCCAAACTACCCCCGGATATAAAGGAGGAGCGCCTTGAGAATTTGATAGCTCTGGAAGAACAGCGCCTGGGGCTTAACCAACCTTTCCTGGTGCGTAGCTTCCGCTACCTCACCAATGCCCTCTCCCTGGACCTGGGCCGCGCCCAGAATATGACCAGCGATAGCGGCTCAAAGGAAGTACGCCTTATTATCCTTGAGCGTCTACCCTCCACCCTGGTGTTGTTTGGCACTGCCAACATCTTTCTTTTTTTTGCCTGCATTGCCCTTGGCTTATTCTTGTCGCGGCGCTACGGCAGTTTTCTGGACAAGGCTATCATTGCCCTGGCGCCTACTTCATCGGCACCGGGCTGGTTCTATGGCATCTTTATGATCGTCATCTTCGCCGCTGGTTTCAGGCTACTGCCTTTTGGCGGTATGGTCGATACGCCACCGCCTGATAACATAGTTGGTTACATCCTCAGCCTGCTCAAGCACATGGTATTGCCTGTTGCCGCCATTCTCATCAGTGCTATTTTTCTGAATGCTTACAATTTCCGTACTTTTTTCCTCATATATTCCAGTGAGGATTATGTTGAAATGGCTAAAGCCAAAGGGCTTAGCTCACGCGACATCGAGCGCCGTTACATCCTGCGTCCAACTCTGCCGACTATCATCACCAATTTCACTCTGCTGTTGATTGGCCTGTGGACTGGTGCCCCCATCTTCGAGACCGTATTCGGTTGGCCAGGCCTAGGGCGCGCCCTATTCAAGGCAGTTGGCCTGTACGATACACCTGTGATCGTTGGCTCGACTGTGATATTCGCGTACCTTCTTGCTATCTCTGTATTCCTGTTAGATTTTGTATATGCCCTGGTTGATCCACGTGTAAAGATCGGTGGGGGCAGAGCGCAGGCATAAATTCACCCTGGCTGAAACCTTTGGGTTATGGTATGATGAAAAAGCCGTTAGGTGGGTGCCCCCCTCACCCATCTAACGGCTTTTTGATTTAATCTGCAACTGCGCTGCGCTGCTGCCCCAGTTGACGCAATTGCTGCGAAACACGCCACAATGCCTCCTGATTTGCCCCTGTGGTCGGTGTGCTCAACAGGCGCTGCCTTTCCTCGAGCAATGCCTGCAAACGGGCGTGGCGTTCCCCAACTGGCTCTGCCAAAGGCAATTGATCATGATCCGGCATCAGGATCTCCACATCGCGCAGGAGACGGAAAGCATAGCCGCCCACTCCAACCACAGTCGCTGCTAAACCACAGACAACAAACATCAGCGCCATGCCGCGCCCCGGCCCAACACCTACCAGCCAGCCCAGTGCGTTGCTCAAAAATGTCTCCTGGCGCATAGCTGGCTCAAGAACGAAATCTGCCAACGGCCCCGCAATCAACTGCGAAAGCGGGTTCACAAACCAAGCAATCAAGCGCCGGATCGAGAAAACACGCCCTTGCAAATCTGGCGGCACCTTCGCTTGCCAGATCGCCTGGTTCGAACCATTATGGATCGTTGGGGTCCAAGCAAGCAGCGCAGTTGCCCACCGAACCCCAACGATCTACTTTTCACGCGCCCAATCAGACTTGGGAACGTTGATTATGATTCTTATGCTTCACCAAACAACCGCAGGCGCATCAGCCGCGGTGGCAATGAGCCGCTGAGCAAGATATCGTCATGCATCTTGCGCAGACCAGCTTTCGGGAAGCGGCGCTTGTATTCTGCCACAATCTCTAGCAGTTGCAGCTTACCCATCAGGTAGCACTGGGGCTGGGTCGGAGAAAGCGTATAGCGGTTCACTTCTGCCTTGGCATCTTCGCGTTCCAGCCCGGCGCGATCTACAAGAAATTGGACGGCCTCTTCCACGGTCATCTTACCCGTGTGCAGCGAAACATCGATAATGATGCGCGAAGCGCGCCACAATTGCGCCTGCAGGCGAGCAAGCTTCTGAATCGGCTTATTAATGAAGCCCAACTGCTCCATCAGTTCCTCGCAATAGAAAGCCCAACCCTCAATGAACAATGAAGAAAGGAAGGCTCCCAGCTTACGCGGCGTTGATTGCAAGGTGTTTGCAACCACCAACTGCAAATGGTGGCCAGGATAAGCCTCATGCAGTGCAGTGACCGGAATATCTGCCCAGGGATGGCCGCGCAGCTTCTTCTCTGCTGCTTCGGGGTCCGCACCCTCTTCCACCGGCGTCACCCAGAATAATCCTTCTTGCACTTTCTCAAAAAAGCCGGGCATATTATAGGCCGCATAGGGGAGGAACATCCGCTGAAAAGGCGGCGTTTCAATGATGCGGATGCTTTCGCCTGCAGGGATTGAAGCAATATCATTATCAATCACAAATTGGCGCGCCTTTGCCATCCATTCCCGGTATGCGTCAAGCAGCCCATTTGCTGTGGGATGGATCTTCTTCGAATCTTCCAGAAGCTCCATCACCGTCTTGCCGGGATCGATGCTTGCCGCCAATTCCTTCATCTGGCGCTCGGTATCCTCATAAAGATGCCACCCTGTTTTCAACAGTTGCACGGCATCATAATCCACCATGTGATCTTCGCTCAACAATTCATTGAATAAATCCTCACCCACTGCATAGTCCCCCTGTGCATGCGGCAGCACTTCCGTCTCAATCCATTTCGCGTGTTCTTCCAGCGCGGTCGCTGCAGCCTGAGCTGCCGCCACCACTTCATCCTTCAAATCGGGGGTCTCATTTGCCAGCATGGGAACAAAGCCCGCAAACAGGCCTATCCCCTGGCGTGTCGATTCGATCGACATCTCCGCCCATAACCGTGGAACGTCATGCGGTTTGATCAGTACGCGTGTCTCAGCAAGCACGCGAGGCGTCTCCCGCAAACGGCCCAGGATACTCTTCATTCGCTCTGGGAGGGGCGCGAACTCGCGCACGATGAGGCTATACACGCCGCCCAGGCACTCGTCCGGACCATTTCCCGGGTAGCGCTCAAAACCGCGCGTTTTGTCAAAGCTGCGAATGAAACCTTTGATCACCTGCACGATGATGCGCCGATCGATCTTTGCATCCAATGACCAATCACTGCGGTCAAAAGCTTCAAACTTCTCCAATTCTTCCCCCAGGCGGCGGCGCTGATCTGCCAGAAACTCAGGCGTATTGTCGCTCAATCGATCATCGTAACGATGATCTCCCAGGAATGTTGCTGCAGTGGGGGCTTCGCGCATCAACTCTTCGATGAAAGCTTGCGCGCCTGCATAGAACTGCTTTTCTGTGCTCATGGATTGAATCTCCTCAGCAAATTAGGAAATAATGGATTGGTAACGCAAAATTGATATAGATTCGCCTGCTGCCAGGTTCAACCACCCTGCAGCAATCGCACAGCTTCCTCAACGGTGATCTCACCTTGTTCCACCTGGCGCAGAACACTGCTGGTAGCCACACCTGCTGGCGGAGTGGACGGGATTGGAGGAACACTTAGGGTCGGTGCTGCCACCTCCGCAATCTCCTGCTCAACATGCTCCACCGGACCTACCCGAAGATCTCCCGAAACACTGTTCATGCTGACTTGAGCGCCGCTGCCCTGAAACTCTATCTTACGGGAGCCATTGCTGCGCTGGTTGGCATGCACTGGCAATGTGGAACGCAGTCTACCACTCAGCGTGCTCAGATGCAACGAGCACTGAGCATCCCCGGGAGTGAGCAAGCGCACATCGCCTGAAACAGAGCGAAAGCTATATGGCCCTTCGCCCAGCGGCGTTTCCAGCACGATATCCCCACTCACCGTGTGCACATCCGCAAACGGGATATCGCTTTCACGCAACGTCACATCGCCCGACACAGTTTCCAGGGAAAGTGTGCCCGAGAGCCTGCTGGCAGATATATCACCACTGACCGTATGCAGTTTCAACGGGCCAGAGAGCTCGTTGAGCGTCATGTTGCCGCTGACTGACTTGGCATCAAACTCACCCTGCAGATCTGTGATCTGCAGCGAACTGCTGACACACCTGACCTTGACTGTGCTGCCTTGTGGCAGGCTGACAGTGTAATTCACCTTGCAGGGTTTTGAGTTGCCAAACCAACCTGAAGAGCCTTCCTGGTAACAAGTTTTGACCATCACTGTGTTACCTTCCTGCGAGACCTCCACCTGTGTACGGTCCGCCCTGCCCGTATCCATGATTTTGACCGCAGTCACCTGCACCTGTTCTGCTTCGCCTGGGCGGATCACCACCAAGCCGCGCACATTGCGCAAATCTAGCCGCGCTGAACCAGACACCGTGAAGGTGCGTTCAATCGTTTCTTCGGACATTGATCACCTCCTAGTCGATAAAGACTTCGATATGCTCGCCGTCTTCCTCATCGATCACATCGACGATTTTGCCTTCCATGCCTCCCGTACGAATTGCCTCCGCGATCTCAGCAAAATTCACATCTGGGGCATATTGGCTGGCGATGCTCATTCCGGCGTCCACCAACCCAATCGGTAGGTTAACGCTGACTTTTGTTTTGCCAGTATTCATATCCGTCACGCGCACGCGCAGCATCCCCTTTGCCGCTCGCCCAGGGGGCGTAGGTGGGCGAATATCCCGGCGGCTCTCTCGCAGAGCAGCCAGCAATTTAGCACCCTCCTCAGCATTGATCTTCCCCTCCTGGATCATACGTAAAATGCGCATTCTTTCGTCGGCTGTTGCCATACCCACTCTCCTCATCCAATATATACTTCTACTCGTTCGCCATCGTCCCCTTCATCTACCTCTACATAAAATGGCTGATCTGGGGAAGCATGCTCCAGAGCACGCAGCATCTCATCAACATTCGGCACCTCTTCCAATCCAGGAATGCGATGCCGAAAGGTTTTAAAAAACCACCCGCCCAGGCGCAAGGGAAGCGGCATACTGATCGCGATTCGCTGGGGGGTTTCCCCCGGTTTTTGAGTTACGCGCACGTGAAGCCAGCGCGCGGTGCGGCTGCTGGCAGCCAATGCCAGAACTAACACTCCAAGCAAGAATGGGAACCAGGTGCAGGCGAACCAAAATCCAAAACCGCTACTCTGATAAGCAAGGAACATGAGCAGTGCACTGATCACCGTGATCCCAACGCCGACCCATAAGGGGATCAGCCACCAATTCCGCCAGCGTTTTGCCCCAGGGGAAAACCCTGCCGGTCTATCACTTGTCGGCTTATCTACGGGGGCATCCTCCGGCACGCTCTCGAATACCGGGAGCGGCTCTGGTGTGGTTTCAGCATGCACATCAGGTTCCTGTTGCATTGCAATGGGAAGCTCCGTGCTGCTCCGTGCAGGCAGTTCGCCCCCGGTGCGACCACTCAGAGCATTGAGCAGGTTAATCCCCTGCTCCGCAGTGATTGTGCCGCGCTCAATCATTTCTAAGATTTGTAATCGTTCTTCATCACTCATCAGATTTCACTAAGCCTCTTTCCCTTCCAAAGCAGCAAGCAGATCCTCAGCCTGCTCCAGGGTGATCTTCTTCTGTTCTAGCATACGCAGAATCATCAAGCGCTCTTCTTCACTCACCGGTTCGGCGCTGGCCGCTTGTCGGGGACGAATCGGTGGAACAGGCGGGATGGGCGGAATGGGAGGAACACGAAAATTCACGCCAAAGGAACGACCGCTGCGCCCAGCGCGTTCTGCTGCCCGTGTCTTCTGCTCCACCTTGCGCTGCGCTTCTGCCAGCTTGCGTTCCAGGCGCTCCTGCGCACGGCGCATCCGTTCCTGTGCGCGCATATTGGCACGTTCCATAGCCTCGCGCGTCCGTTCTTCCAGGCGTTGAATCTGCTCTTCCGTCAGCTTGGAAGCGCCCAGGCGGGCAGACAGGGAGGCCATTTGTCCTTCCAATTGAGTCTCCACCATCCTGAGCTGCGCTTCGACCTGCTGCTGGATCTGTTCGTTGATCGTGTCAGACAAGCCGTTGATCTCGTCAATATCCAGATCGATATCACCAACCATATCCCAATCAACAGCATGACTATCCAGTACAACATTACCACCTGCTGAAAGCGACAGGCGGGCATCGCCTTCCCCGATTGTCAGGCTGGCAGGAGCCACCTGGGGCGCCGGGGTCTCCAGTTCAGGCCAATTCACCACGATCTTGGCTGCCCGCGGTACATCTAACATCACACTGGCATCCTTTGCCAGGCGGCAGTAGATGTTCCCGCCCGCTTCGAAACTGTAATTCTGACCAGGTGCAGGATCCAGGCGCAGTTGGATGTTGCCTCCAGCCTTGGCAGTTACATCATTGTCCACATCGTCCAGAGACAGGTTGCCGCCAATTGTACCGGTCACTGTGCAGTTGCCCTGCACATCGCGCACGGTCGCATTGCCATTCACCTCGTCGATCTGAAGATCACCGGCTAAGTTGCGCGCCACAAGATTGCCATGCACCACCTCTACATGCACCGGCCCCACACCGCGCAGGTACAGCTCACCATGAGCCGACTTCACGGTCAAGGGGCCATCCAGGGCTTTCAGGTGAGCGTTACCCGCCACTTCCAGTTCCAGGCTGGCCCGTTTCGGCACGCGCACAGAGCAATCACTCTGGGAGGTGATGTAGATCGCGCCCTCGCGTTCTTCCAGCGTTATATCTTCTTCGGTTTCGCTCTTGGCCACAATTTCCGGAGCATCATGCCCTTTCAGGCGCAACTCTCCCTGGATTTGCAAAACCACCCTGGGTTCTTCACCGGCAGAAAGTATTTGTCTCGTCATATTTACCTCTCGCTTTCTTTCAGTAAGCGCATGGCCTCTTCTGCTGAGATGCGCCCCTGATCAAGGTCTTCTAAGATCGCCTGGCGTTCGGCTTCACTCATCCCAGCAGGCTCTTCGCCGCCTGGTTCGTAGCCCAGGGCGCGGATCACTTCATGCAAGCGATTACGGATCGTTGGATACGACAGGCCCAACTCATCCTCCATGCGCGTGATCTTGCCCTCACAGCGCACAAACAGCTCCACAAAAGCCAGTTGCTCAGGTGCCAGGCGGGCAAAAGCCCCCCCGCCAAAGCGGCCTTCGATCGTCGTATCGCAATCCTGGCAATAGATGCGGGTCACTGTCACTTCTCCGCCACACAAGGGGCATTTGGTTGGTAGAACATTCATGAACACCTCTCTTGATCTTCAGATCTATGGATTTCACCAGTCAATCTCGCCTAAGATGAACATACTCACAGCGTGATGGTGAAATTATTGGACGAAACTTTATCAGGAAGCTGGCGAGCACGCTGCTTGAGCATGCGTCCCGCACGGATCAGCGCCTCCCCCAACGTGGAGAGAGCGCGCCCCGAGAGACTTTGTGCAACCCGTTCGCCAGGCAGGTCATGCACAGAATCTGTGCAGACATCCATTTTTTCGGGTAGATTCGGGGTAGACATCACAATCCTCCAGGCAGTTCTTTCAGCATAACCTCGACGTTCTGCCCTTATTGTAACACAAATATTGAAAAAGTCAATATTTAGTTTGTTTTTATTAAGGAAAATATTGAATAATTTGATATATTCTCGCTATTTTTAAATTCCTACATGGACTTGGCATTCTGCCCGCCTTGCGCCAATGCCAGGAACACATCTTCCAGGGTCGGCTCCACCTGCTCAATGTTCTGCACTTGCACCTCTGCATCGTGGAGCGCCTCTTTCAGCGCCCGCGCAGGCGCCCCGGGTGGTGTGATCGCCCGCAGGTGATCGTTCGCCAAACCCGCCCGCAAAACCTGGGGGCAGCGCTCCAAAGCAGCCAGCGCCGGCAGCAACGGCGCCGCAAACACATCCCACGCCTTGCCAGGCAGCGCATGTTGTTTCAGCGCCGAGGGAGAATCCATCGCCAGCAAACGACCATCGCGCATGATTCCCACCCGACCACAGTATTCTGCCTCATCCATATAATGCGTGGTCACCAGCGCCGTTACCCCCTCAGCCACTACAGCATAGATCAAATCCCAAAAGGCACGCCGCGCTGTAGGGTCAACCCCACTGGTCGGCTCATCGAGGAAGAGCAGTTTGGGTTGATGCACAATGGCAGTTGCCAACGCCAGGCGCTGCCTCCAGCCAACCGAGAGGCCTGAGACTCGCTCTCGCACCAGCCCTTCCAACCCCATCAGCGCCATCACCTCAGCCAGGCGCTTTCGATCGTGCACCCCATACACCCCGGCATAAAACGACAGATTCTCGCTCACTGTCAGATCATGGTAGAGGGCAAATTTCTGAGACATATACCCCACCCGTTGGCGGATTGCCTCGGATTGGCGCAGAATATCAAATCCAAGCACCTGTGCTGAGCCCTCGCTAGGGCGCAGTAGCCCAAGCAGCATGCGCATGGTGGTCGTCTTTCCGGAGCCATTAGGGCCCAGGTATCCGACCACCTCCCCCGCCTGCACGCGAAAATTTACCCGGTCTACCGCGGTAAAGGTGCCAAAACGGCGGGTAAGGTCTTGGGTGACAATCACATCAGCCATAAATCATTTGCCCACTTCCAGAAGTGATATAAACACATCTTCGAGGCCTGGGGAGATGGGGCGTATCTGCCTCACTTGCGCCCCTTGTTGCTGAGCAGCCCTGCTTAAACGAGATTGAATAATAGATGCCTTACCCTGATGGATGCGAAGGTGTAAACGATCACCAAACATCTGAGCATCTTCGACATCACTATCAACACTGGCTATATTCCGCAGCAAAGGCAGAGGGGAGCCATGCACCTCCAGAATGCGTCCATTCAGTTGCGCCCGCAGTGCATCAGGTTGTCCTTCCATCAAAAGCTTACCATCGCGCATGAAACCTACCCGTGCACAGCGAGCTGCCTCATCCATATAAGGTGTACTCACCAACACTGCTACCCCCTCTTCAGCCACCAAGCGGATGATCAACTGCCAGAAGTCCTGTCGCGTGACGGGGTCAACGCCTGTGGTTGGCTCATCCAGGAGCAGCACACCAGGCCGATGTACTAATGCTACCGCCAAGCCCAGCTTCTGCTTCATTCCACCAGAAAGCTGCCCGGCACGCCGCTGGACGAATTCTGCCAGGCCAACAAAAGCCAAAATCTCCAGGCTGCGTGGCTTCCAATCCCGTGCCGAAAGGCCACGCGCCTCGGCAAAAAAACGCAGGTTTTCCATCACCGTCAGATCTTCATACATCGAGAAGCGCTGCGGCAGGTAGCCAATCTGGGCGCGTGCCTGATCAGCTTGGCGCAACGTATCATAGCCAGCAATGCGGATCACCTTCTGCGCCCCGTCGTGACCCGGATCTGGTCGTAACGCTCCACACAGCAGGCGCATTGTGGTTGTCTTCCCGGCGCCATCTGGCCCGACCAAGCCATAAATCTCTCCTCGCCCCACCTGTAGGCTCAGGTCTCGGACGGCAATAGTCTTACCAAACGATTTATACAGATGGGAAACAGCTATCGACATCATGCCCTCATCCAAATTCCGAATTTATTCCTCAAAGGTGACATCAGCGGGCATGCCGGGTTTCAGACTTCCCAGGGTATCTACGACAGAGATCTCGACCGCAAAAACAGTTGTACGTCGTCCCTCCTCCGTCTGCACATTGCGCGGGGTAAACTCTGCCTCATCTGCAATCCGAATCACAGTTCCTTTGAATTCTGTCCCCGGGAAGGAGTCCACCGTGACGGCAACCTCTGTGCCCAGAAGGATTTCTCCATAACGATCTTCAGGGATAAAAACCGTGATCGTCAGCCGATCCAACTGCCCAATGACCATGGCAATGGCACCAGCTTGAACAACCTCGCCAGGCTCAATGCCGCGCGACAACACGACTCCCGAGACAGCAGCATAAACAATGCTCTTTTCAATCTGCAAATCGAGCAGAGCAAGCTGTGCTTCAGCCTGTACCACTGCGGTTTCTGCCTGCGCAATCTTGGTTTCTGCCTGGTCGAGGTTAGCTGCTGCCTGGGCCAGGGCTGTTTCAGCCGCCTGGACGCGCAGCGAGTCCTCGCCAGTCAACAGCGCGTTATAACTATCCAGTGCAGTTTCATAACGTTCCTGCGCCAATGCCAGGTCAGCGCGCGCATCAAGAAGATCATCTGCCTCATCTGTAGAGAGCAGGTCATCATAATCCTCCTGCGCCGCCTGTAATTCTGCCTCCGCGGCATCATAAGAGTTCCTGGCAGCATCACGAATCACCTGATTGTTCTGGCTCTCAGCCAGTTCCAATACCTGGGCAGCCACCTGAAAAGCAGCTTGCGCCTGGGCCAGTCTCTCTTCGGCTTTGAGAATATCCGCGCTGCCAGCGCCAGTCATGGCAGCCTCGTAATTATCCTCTTCCACAGCAAGGTCAGCCGTTGCGCTATCCAACTCTGCCAGGGCGGCAGCGACCTGCTCCTCCTTGGTGAAATACCAGCCTGGCAGATCAAATGCGCTGGGAAGATCCTGCCCCCACTGCGCAACGCGCAGCGGCTGGGCTTGCTGGCGGGCGGCTAACACTTCCAGATCGTATTGCACCTGCGCCGCATCCAGATTGGCTTGCGCGACTGCTAGCGCAGCATTAGCTACATCCACGCCAGCCTGGGCAGCCTCGAAACTGGCTTCAGCCTGTACGCGCTGCGCCTGCAACAATTCGTCATCCAGGCGAAAGAGCATATCGCCTTCTTGTACTGTATCCCCCTCAGCAACAAATACCTCCACTACCCGTCCCGCCAGTTCAGGTGAGGCCACCACTTTCACAACCTCCACCGTACCCGACCCACTGAGCACTGCATCATCTTCACCAGCACCCGAGTCACGGGTCATATACCACATCCCGGCAACAATCAAGCCAACTATCAAAAGAAGAGGAATTATCAGTTTACGTGTGTCGTTCATTCAAGCCTCCCGCGAAAGTGTATAAACAGGATGAAAAGTCAATCCTATACAATACAATTCAATCCAGCCGCTTGCGAAACCGCAGGGCAGCCAGGGTCATGATTCCAATGCCAAATACCGCCAAGGCCAAGATCTCCCCCTGCACATCAGCCGCGCCCACTCCTTTAAGCATCAATGAGCGAATGATCACCAGGTAATAACGCAGAGGGAACAAGTATGAAATGTATTGCAGCACCTTGGGCATCGCTTCCAGTGGGAAGAAAAAACCTGCCAAAAAAAGACTGGGCAGCAGCAGCATCCACACGGTCAGCATGGCTTCCTGCTGCGTATTCGCAATTGTAGAGGCTAGCAATCCAATCCCCAAACTGGATAGCAAGAATAGCCCTGAAAGAGCCAGGATCAAACCCAGGTCGCCTCGAATGGGCACTTTGAACCAAAAATGCCCAAAGGCCAGCACTTCTATGGCATTCAAGAAAGCCAGGATCACATAGGGTAGCAGTTTGCCAATCACCAGCTCCCATGGGCGGATCGGGGTCACAATCAATTGCTCAATTGTGCCGCGCTCGCGCTCGCGCACAATGGCAGAGGCGGTCAGAATCGAGGTCAGTGCGTACAGGATCATGCCAATCACGCCAGGGATCATGAAATAGGCACTGATCAGGTCAGGGTTGTACCAGACCTGGCTACGTACTTCCACTGGCGGGGTAAGCACGGCAGTCTGACCCATACGGGCTAGACGTGCCTCCAGTACTGTGGTTGCATGAGCCTGCCCGATCAATTGGGCTGCGGAATAAGATGTGGATGCAACCGTAGGATCAGAGCCATCCAAAATAAACATCACTTCTGCTGATTCTCCATTCTGGATCGCCTGACTATATCCTGCTGGGATGATCAGTGCAGCCCGAGCATCCCCTCGATCGATCAAATCTTGGATTTCATCTTCAGATTCGACATCATGGGCAACACGGAAGTAATCTGCGGCGCGATAGGCATC
>JAFGBV010000246.1 GCA_016932955.1 Anaerolineales bacterium
GCAGTGCCACTTGGGAACCTATTCCCTTTCTGCTCATGCCGACGAGGGTCAACTCATCAGCCTGGCCGAAACCCTTGACCCAGAGCACATCGTCCTCGTTCATGGCGATGGCGAGGCGCGTGCTAGCCTGGAAAAAGCACTCAGCGAGCGCAGGCGAATCGTTCACCTGCCACACAGCGGACAAGTGTTAGCGTTTCAATTTGATCAGCGCAAAATCATGCGGACAGATGCATTGGCGGGGGATTTGCGCGCTCATCAAATGGAGCTAGTCAGTGAGCGTCGCTCCCGTCTGCTAGATTTTGCCAACTCTGCCGGAAAGTGGCTGCTGCTCAAAGGAGAAGCGCCAACCCCGGTGCGCTGCCTGGCGTTGGAGGACGATCACCTGTGGGTAGAGGTTGCCCCTGGCCTGGAACAAGCTGCCTATCCGGAGGATATCCTGGCTGTTTTGGGCGACACCACGCCCACGGAAGCCGACCTGGCCCCCTACCGGCCGCGTTCAGCCGCTCCTACAGTTATGGAGCCGAACCAGGCGCTGGCTTTGGCGAATCAACACTTTCCGCCCGAAGCGCGCCTGCGCAAAGCAGGCTACCGCCTGGCCGAGCACATCCTGGTACTCACCTTTGATTTTCCCACTGCAGCACTCCAAAACTTTGCCGAGGCCATCGCTGCCTTGCAAAGCGCCACCAGCTGGGAAGTGGAGGTGACACCCGAAGCAAACCAGAGTGCCCTCAATGCTTTGGTGCGAGAGGTATTGCCCGGAGGTTGGCAGATCATCAAAGGCCCGGCCATTCACCGTGAGCAAAAGCGCGTGGCAGTGACGGTGGCTGCAAGCCAGGTGCCTGAGGAACAAGAAGAGCAGGTTTGTCAGCGTTTTCTGACAGAGACGGGCTATGATCTGAGCATCACCTTCGCCTCACCGGCTTCCGCAGCGATAGTTTTTCCAGTGGACTGGCGCGGTGAGCGATTGGAGATCAACGCGGCTTACAATCTGATCAAAAGCGCGTTGGAAGGCAGCACACTTTACCGCACCAGCCTCAAAGGGGATGAGATTGTACTGTCATTTATTTCATCACAAGTGGGTGAGCGTTATCGAGAGCAGATCAATGAATTGGAAGAGCAGGCAGGCTGGCGGTTGAGCATCAACCCGCAGCCCAACCAGGGGGCGATTCTCGAAGTGGCGCGTACTCTGCTCAATAAAGCTGGCTGGACTATTGTAAAAGGGCCCAGCATCTATCTCGAGAAAACAGAAGTTGCTGTCAGCCTGAGTAACTTTCCTGAAGAACAAGAAATCTCTAAACTGGCGACCGCCTTCGACCATCAGACCGGCTTCCGGTTGGTAGTCAATGCGCCTCTCTCCCCAACATCAAAAACACAGGCCAGCCCCCAAAATCTCAACGTTGTCGAGATTCCTCTGGCACGTATCCGCTTGCATCCTTCCCATCAAGCGCTGGCTCTTGACCCGGTTAAGCTGAACAAAGCCATCGAGCGTGCTCGCCGGATGGGAATTGCGCCGCCGATCCAGGTGCGCCGCGCGCGGGAAGATTATGTGCTCGTTGATGGCCTGTATCGCTTACGAGCAGCCGAAGCCCTAAAGCTGGAACGAATACCAGCTATCGTGGAATAGGGTGGTGTCTCTTCTGCCATCCCCTGTCATAATCCCTATTTCTGCCCCCATAAGAGGCTTATCCCCCCATCATCCCCCGCGGACGGTACTGCAGCGCCTCCGCCAGGTGACTCGGCCCGATCTGCTCGCTGCCGGCCAGATCCGCAATCGTCCGCGCCAACTTCAATATCCTGTGATATGCCCGCGCGCTGAGCTGCAGCTGGTTCATCGCCGTCTTCATCAGGCTGCGGCTGGTATCATCCAGGTCGCAGAACGCTCGCACCTCCGCCGGGCGCATATCGGCATTGCAGGCCACCGCCCCATGCCCCACAAAACGCTCGCGCTGGCGCTGCCGCGCCGCCTCCACGCGCGCCTGGATGGTCGCCGAAGATTCGCCAAACCGGCTGTCGCTGAGCTTGTCGTACTCCACGCGCGGCACCTCGATGTGGATGTCAATGCGGTCCAGCAAGGGCCCAGAGATGCGCTTCTGGTACTTGGTGACGGTGCTGGAGGAGCAGGTGCAGGGTTTGATGACATCATTGAAATAACCGCAAGGACAGGGATACACGCAATGTGAGGTTCTCGGTGAGGGCAGCGGTGAGAGAGGTAAGTTTGTTGGGTACACAAATCAGATGATAGCGCACCTTTGGATTAATGAGTCAATCTGTTGGCAGGCGTGTGCATGCAACCATGGCACATTTTCCCATGCACTGTACGGCGGCCCAAAGTATTCTCAAGCTGAAAACAACTTCGACGCTGACACTGCTGGCCACCAGCCATTCGGCAGAAGACACGGTCATCCAAAACAACCTGCGCGGGGTATTCTACGCGGTTTCCAGCGCTATTCTGCTTTTCTGCCGCAGGCCCAACGCTTTACGCAGTTGGCGGGCTGCGCGGCGGTGAAGGGGTGAGAGAGCAGCCCTGGCATATGCCCCTACCCCTCCAACCACGCCGCGCGGGCGCGGTGGCATAAAATGCTCCGGCCGGGCTGGCTTCGCCCGACCGGAGTTTTCAATATTGCCTTCCCTGAGCGGTGCGCCCTCAGCGCCTAGGGCAACTGGCTGTAGGTGAAATTATCGAAGCGAGCGGCCACGTTTGCTTCAGCCCCACTGATGCTGCACAGGCTCGCCTCCTGGTCGATCAAATAACTGGAGTCAGAGATGCTGTCCAACAGGACGCCGTTGACATACAGGCGGATCTGCTCGCCATCGCGCTCCACGCGCAGGCGGTTGACGCCGGTTTCGTCGTTGATGGCCGCGTTGAAGGTTCTCTCGATCAGGGTCGTCCAGGTGCCGTTTTCATACTTGTCGAGGGCATACTGCTGGA
>JAFGBV010000247.1 GCA_016932955.1 Anaerolineales bacterium
CCATCTTGCTGGCGGGATTTATCCTGCCGATAGAAGCGCTGGAAGATATTTGGCAGATCTTCTGATGCAATACCGCTTCCATTATCCTGCACATGTAGCAGCACCGCGCCAGGCTGGCTTTCCGCGGAGCAGGTTACCTGACCGCCAGCGGGGGTATGGCGCAGGGCGTTGCTGAGCAGGTTAAACAGCACCTGGGTCATGCGCTCTGGGTCGACGGAGATTTCAGACAGCCCGGGGGCGACCTGCAACCGAAGGGAGATGCCTTTTTCAGCCGCCTGCGCCTGGAAGGGATCCAGAGCGCGCTTGAGCAGTGCTTCTGGCGCAATGGACAGCCGGTTGAGCGCCAACTCGCCAGCGTCGGTCAGCGAGAGCGTGCGCAGGTCTTCCACCAGGCGGGTGAGGTGTGCAGCAGCCTCATGCATATTGGTGTAGATTTCGGTGCTGCCGGGTAATTTGCCATCGTTGAGCGCCTCAGCATAGCCGCGGATGATGCTCAGCGGCGTGCGCAGATCGTGGGCGATGTCAGCGGTCATCTGCTTGCGCAGCCTGGCCGATTTTTCTAGCTCGGTGCTCATATGGTTAAAGGAATCAGTCAACTGCCCCAACTCATCGTTGGAACGCACAGGAACCTGCTCGCCAAACTTCCCCTGGGCGATCTGGCGTGTGGCAGCCGAGAGCTCGCGCAGCGGATGAGTGAGCGACCGCGCCAGCAAGCCTCCCAGGATGAGGGCGAGGATCACTGTGCCAAGCGTGCTGAGGAGCAAAGCGCGGTCAACATTTTCCAGGAAGACTTTTTGAGGGATGTCGTGCTCCCAGGGGGCGAGGCGCTCTGCCGGGCTACTGCTCACAAGCAGCCAGCCTACTACTCTCCCATTGACTTCCAGAGCAGTGCCGCTTTCCATGCTGGAGGGGATTGGGGGAAGACCGCCCTCCGGTGGTTTGCCGATGATTAACTGGCCCTTTGCATCGACGAGGAGCAGGTTTGGAGTTTTTTCCAGATCAAATTCGTAAAATATGTCTTCAACACCTTCCCAACTCCCCTTCTGTTGATAGTATTTTGCGAGAGAAATGGCGAGGGCTGTGCGGGTCTGGGCGGTGAGGAATCGATTGAAGGCCGATTGGGTGCGCCATTGGATGAAAATTGCAGCGAAGGCTGTGCTGACCAGGGTGACGAGGACAAAGGCAAGGGTGATCTTGGCATTCAGGGAGCGCATGCTCATTTCCCCCGTGGCATTGCAAAGCGGTAGCCAACACCGTAGACTGTTTCGATAAAGCGCGGGTTGGCTGGATCGGGCTCGATCTTGCCGCGCAGGTTGTGGATGTGCACATCGATTGTACGCTCGTAGCCTTCGTAGGCTACGCCTTGCAGTCGCTCTAACAATTCGAGGCGGGTGAAGGCGCGCCCGGGGGCAGCCATCAGCACGGCAAGCAGATCGAATTCAGAGGATGTGAGGTCGATTGGTCGGTCCTCGATGGTTACGATCCGGCTTGTGCGGTCAAGAGTTATCCCCCAGGCACGCAGGATCTCCGGTTCGGGTGTGGCTTTTGCCATTCGCCGCAAGATGGCGCGCACGCGCGCGGTGAGTTCACGCATGCTGAAGGGTTTGGTAACGTAGTCATCTGCGCCTAGCTCCAGCCCCAGCACTTTATCTGGCTCCTCGATCTTGGCTGTCAGCACGATGACCGGCGTGTTGACCTCGCGGCTGTAGATGCGCAGGAATTCATAGCCATCCATCTCAGGCATCATCAGATCGAGGATGATCAGATCGGGTTTCTCGTGACGGGCGATAGTGAGCGCTTCCTGGCCGTTGGCGGCGGTGGAGATGCTGAAGCCTTCCTGGGTGAGGTAGGATTTCAGCATCGTGCGCATTTGCTGGTGATCGTCAACGACGAGGATCTTCTTGGACATATTGCTATATTCTACATCGAAATGATGGAAAGAGCGATGATGGCAGGGTGCTAGAGATACCCAGCCCTTATCCAAATACGATCACGGCCGGCTGGCGAGGGTGAGCGGTAGGCTGATCGTCTGTCCGTTGCGCAGGATGGTAAGTTCCACGGTTTGACCTGCGCGCGTGTTGAAGACAAGGATGCGATTGAGGTCGGTAAAAGTATTCACGGTGATGCCATCGATAGCGATGATCAGGTCTCCGCCGCGGCCAGTGTTAGGATTGGCTGCGATCAGCCCTGCTTTTTCGGCAGGACTCCCTGGGGTTACGCTGATCACGTAAGCGCCTTGGGTCTGCCCTAAGCCGTAGGTGGTCTGCTCGGAGAGGGTGATTTCCCCATCAAAGCCAGCGCCAATGTAAGCATAGTCATGCTTGCCATTTGCGATCAGGTCGGGTACCACCGCCAGGATAGCCTGCACCGGAATGGCAAAACCGACGCCCGTGTTTGAGCCGGTATCGGAGGCGATGGCTGCAGTGATGCCGATGACTCCGCCATCCATGTTGAGCAGTGGACCGCCCGAGTTGCCGGGGTTGATTGGTGCATCGGTCTGGATGACATCTGGCAGCGAATAGGTGCTGCCGCTGTAGAGATTGCGCTGTGAAGGCAGACTGCGTCCCAGGCCGCTGATGATGCCAAACGACATCGAGCCGGTTTCGCCATAAGGGTTTCCGATTGCCGCCACAAACTGGCCCACCTGGATCGACTCAGGAGCGGCAAGTGGTAGAGCATGGATGCCCTGCGGCATCTCTTCAACCCATAGTACAGCCAGGTCGCTGTCCACATCATACCCCGCGACAGAGGCGGGTACACGCTCCCCGCTCGCAAAGGCGACTTCCAGGCTGCGTGCTCCGGTGATCACGTGGTAGTTGGTGACCAGGTAACCTTTTGCATCATAGACAAATCCGCTGCCGCTGGTACCGTTAGAGGTGATGATATAAACCACGGAAGGGTTCGCTTTCTGGTAGAGCGCCACGAGGCTGGCTTCTAGATCTGCTGTAGTAGAGGTGGTTCCGGTTGCGGAGGCAGGATATGCCATCGGGGAGGCAGCATCGTTTTGTCCGCTGGAATATGCTGTCAGTGAGGAGGTATTATCGTTGGCTTGGTATTGGAGATTTGCCTCTTTGGAGGCGGGGAATACAGCGGGGATGAGTTTCAGCGATGGGCTGCATGCCCAGAGGGAGATGGTCAGCAGGATAAGCAGGATAACGATTGAGATGCGGGATAGGGGTTTCATTGATTGGTCCATTCTGATGATCCTGATGTGTATTCTCTTCCATTGGGCGAGGGCAGGAGGAGTGAAGCCCTCGCCCAGAGGAGAGAAGAGGAGTGAGAGGTGCCGCCCTGGAGACTGCGGGTATAAACGGGGGCCAGTTTTCCAGGGCGGCTCAGTTTCATAGGATCACCTCCTTCGGGTTTGTAAGGGTAAGGTGTGATGTAGTTGGTCTGAGCGGATCAAAGGTCACTGTCGGGGACTGTATCGGTTGCTGGTGCATCCTCAGTTGGAGGGCAGGGAGGGCAGCAAGGGCCGAAACTACCACGGCCGCCAGGCCCACCACGCCCGTCGGGTCTGCCGGGTACGAACAAGCTGGGCAGCCTTAGCTCATGGCTGAGGATTTGGTCAGCCTGCTCCTGGGTGAGGATGCCCTCATCCACAGCCTGTTGTACAGCATTTTCGTAGGCGGTCTGGGTGTCAGCCTTGACCGTATCGGCATCTAAGCCGAGCTCGTCGATCAGATCGCGCACCGACTTTCCTTCTTCGCGGGCTGCCTGCAGCTCTTCAACGGTAATGCCAAGTGCTTCAGCGGTGATCGCCTCACGGTCAATATAATCCCGGAGAGCCTTCACTGCGCTGATCATCGCCGCTTCATCCTCGGTGATCAGCCCCTGCTCAACGGCCTCAGCCAGCATAGCCTGGTCTGCGGCGTCATAAGCAGCCTCGAGCTCTTCAACTGGGATGCCCAGCGCCTCAGCCAGGTAGGCGTCGTACTCAATACCACTGCCTGGACCGAAGTTAAAGCCATGGCGCCCGGGGCGAATGGGATGGAATCCGCCCAGTTCATCGGGGGGTGTGGTTTCTGTGTTGTCGGTGGTGGTGTCTTCCGGCTCATCTGTCTGCGTCACCACATTGAGCAAAGAGCTCTTGGCTTCAGCCTGCGAAATAAAAGCCATTGAGCCCATTGCCAGCGCGCCGACAACCAGGATCACGACTGCGGTGCGAAAGAGGTTTTTGAGGGTTTTGTTAGGTTGATCTTGCATGTTTTTTCTCCTTTTCAATGATATGGTTTGGTAATGTCTTGGGATCGTTTCTATTCGATCCAATCTAAGGATACCAGGAGGATATTTAGGAATTGTTAAGAAGTGATTTGGGGATGATTTGGAATTTGGCGTTTATAATGCTTGTAGATGAATGCTCACAAACCTAAGCTGGTCTTTGTAATCCTGCTTGCCGCCTGGCTGGTGGTCACCACTGCCTTCTCCCTGGTAGTGAATTGGCCTGATCCAACTGCGCGCGCGGTGGTGGGGATGGCATGCGGGCTGGTCGTCCTCTGGGTTTTTGCTGGCGGAGTGTTGATGTTGTGGCTGCGCCGCTTGCTGATCGCCCGGGTGCAGCGTATAGGCTTGCCCTGGCCACTCAAGTTCATCTTGTTTGCCACCCTGCTCGCCCTGATCGAAGAAGCGATTACCACCACCATGACCAACCTCGCCCCCCTGTTTGGCGTCCCCGTTGGGCAGGCTTACATCACTGCCTCCGCCGACTACCTGGATGTCATCCTGCACCACAGCGTGATCGTCTTCATCCCGATGTTCATCGCCTGGGCTTGGTTGCTCAAGCGCTATGCTTTCAGCCCCTTTCAGGTTTTCTTGCTCTTTGGGCTGACCGGCATGCTGTCTGAAGCCGTTACATTTGGCGCTGGTCAGTTGTTGGGTTTTGCGCAATGGATTCTGGTCTATGGTTTGATGGTCTACCTTCCGGCTTCCAGTCTGCCCCCTGATCGGGGGGCAGACCCGCCGCGCCCCTGGCATTTCCTGCTGGCGCTGCTCGTGCCAATCTTTTTTGCAGTCCCGGTCGTGCTGCTGCATGGGCTGCTCTTCCCCGGGCATCCCTCGATCCATTTTCCGGCCCTTTGACCAGCCAATAGGATTACTGGAGGAGAAACCATGATGAACACATCCACCCCAAGTGACTTAGGCCATCCGAATCCATCCTCATCCTCAATAAGCGCAGTTGAGGCAGGATCTGCTCCCCTGCGAGTCAAATTGGCCTTCTGGCTTCTCCTGGGTGTCCTCTCCGTTATCCTGGCTGAGGTTGTATCCTATGCTTCCCAGTTCCCCTTCTTCGATTTCTGGGGGCTGGCTGTGGTTTGCCCGCTCTACACCTTACATACCCTCGTCTTGCTCTATGTGGTAGCCCGCTGGCGTCGCCCCACATTGGCGACCCTGTTTCTGGCGGGGGCGCTCTTTGGCATGTACGAGGCGTACATGACCAAGGTGTTTTGGGATCCCACCTGGGGCGATTTCACCTGGCAGGCGGGAGGAATTTACCTTGGTCAGACCGCGGTGCTCATCCTCTTCTGGCACCCCTGGATGGCTTTCATCATGCCCGTGGTGCTGGGCGAGCGCTTCTTTGCTGATTCAGGCGAGATGGTCGCCGCCATGCCGCCTCTGCTGCAAAAGATAGTCTCCCATCCAAAAGGCGGCAGGCTGGCGGTGGCTGCCTTTGCCCTCTTTTGCGGTCTCACCCAGGCGACCAATTCCCCGGATATAGCCATGTCCCTGCTCACTTCGCTTGGAGCGGGTCTCGTGTTTTGGCTCATCTTGGGGCTGGGGCGGCGGTTGAAAGGCGGGCGCTCATACCACATGAATGACCTCCTGCCTTCTGCGAGGCAAATCATCGTCCTGGTTGGGCTGCTCTTGCTCGGTTACCTCGTCCTTGGGCTCCTGATGCGTCCTGAAGCGCTGCCCCGCACGTTTGTGCCGCACCTCACCGTCTGGGGGTTGTATCTGGTGTTGGGCGGCTTACTCTACCGGAACCTGAAAAAAGCCTCCTCGCCGCTTGTGCCTGCTGAGCGCATGCCCTCACCATTCCCCTGGCAAGAAGCGCTGATCTTCTGGCTGGTCTTCCCTGTCACCTCAGCGCTCTTTGTCCTTCTGCGCCCCTTGGCCTTTGCCGGCGTCGTGCTCTCCTGGGTGTTTGGCATAGGGCTGGGCCTTGCTCTTCTTGTCTGGTCTGCATGGAGGAAATGATGCTAAGGTTGAGGGAACTCGGCCACAATTACCATCCACCCGGGGTGAAAAATGCTGGCACAACTGAGTCGACGGGGAATTTTGCTACAAACAAGCCCTGCTCTTCTTCCACAAGAGTAACGCCATGCGTATTTCAATCTTAACCATTGGGACGCGCGGTGAAATCCAGCCGGCGGTTGCATGGCGCTGGGGGAGAGGACACGACGTCCGACGTGCACGTCGGCATTATCGCTGGTGAGGGGGCATTCCATCACTCTGCTCGGAATTTTGGGACTTTACGAAAGCATGCCTCGCCGCGTTACCCTGTTTCAGTAGTTTTGCACTTTTTACAATCTCATAGCAAAAGGCCACAGTTTCCCTGATAATTGGGTTTACCACAACTCATTTACAGGAGGAACCATGGCCCAGCCCATTA
>JAFGBV010000248.1 GCA_016932955.1 Anaerolineales bacterium
GAACCAGACCGGGAATGGCCTGAGCCATGCCACGATCGGTCTGCCGGAGGGTGTGGTTCCCTCCTTCCCGACCGGCAACTACCAGTCCGAAGTCTGTCCGACCGAGTAATCACTCACTAAGGGGTGAAAGTGAGCTGTAAGAAAGACCCTGCAGGTCTATAAAACCTGCGGGGTCTTTTTATGTTATCATTCCTAGCCGTAAGGCAACCCGGCGTTATTTGAATAGAGGCTAAGATGGATCAGAGAAATAAGTTTGATTCTGAAGAGATCGAATTGATCGCCTCATACGAAGCGGATGAGTGGCGCTCGGTGCGCGACGCAGGAACAGAGAAGCAACGCTACCAGGAAATTGCCCGCGCAACCTTTCGCAAAGATCGCCGGGTCAATATCCGCATCTCTGCCAAGGATCTACAGGAGCTGCAAAAACGGGCGCTGGAGGAGGGGATTCCCTACCAAACCTTGATGGCGAGCATCTTGCATAAATATGTCTCGGGTACGCTGGTATCGAAGTCTTCACAGGGGTGAGAAGACAAATAAACCACCTTTTCAAGTGAAAAGACCTCACCGGCAGAGGCTGCCAGAGAGGTCTTTTCATTTTTACCAAATTTCTTGTGCTTGGGTGGAAAATCCATTGTATAATTTCCTGAGTGATGAGAGACGACACACGAAATTGGATTGCCCTTGCAGAATATGATATTGAAACCGCCAGCCATATGCTAAAATCTGGGCGGTATCTTTATGTTGTTTTCCTATGCCACCTGGCATTGGAGAAGATGTTGAAGGCTCATGTAACCGAGGTCACGCAGGAGTTCCCGGCGAAGACACATGATCTGATTTACCTGGTTAGGAAGTGCGGATTGGAATTGCCGCAGGATCTGCTTGAGTTTGTTGGCAAGATCAATACAGCGAGTATACCAACCCGCTACCCTGAAGATTTGCACCGGGCTCTCCAGGAGTATCCCAAACCGGTGGTGCTAGAATATCTGGCGCAGACGCGCAAGGTGATGATATGGCTGAAAGAGCGCTTAGAAGTATCGTAACTCGTTTCTGTAGCGAGTTATCCCGAATGGGCATCCGCGTGGAAGAAGTGATGCTCTATGGCTCGCAGGCTCGAGGAACCGCGCTTCCGGATAGCGATATTGATCTGATCATCATCTCGCCCGATTGGGAAGCCTACAACCAGCGCGAGCGTTTGGAGATTCTGGGTGTGGCAGCTGCCCGTATACTGGAACCAGTACAAGCCAATGGTTTCACACCCCAGGAGATTGCCTCAAGAAAATTGCTGCCCTTCTGGGAGCACATTCTCCACACTCAAGCCACATCAGTGTAACCGAAATGTTGAACCTTCCCCGCCTGCCTGTTCTCGTGTATAATGCACGAAATCTTTACGGGATAACACTGATGCACTCTCTGGCACTCTCATCCAATAATAACGATAATGATGCTGCTCGCGTCGGGTGAGAGGATTCAGGCTGCCAGAACGTCAACCCAAACCTGAGACACACTCGCCCGACGCAGAAGCGGCGGGCGTTTTACATCTTTTCACCAGTCCTACTTTCGGAGGCGTCTATGTACAAGACACACACTTGCGGAGAGCTACGCTCCAGCCACGCCGGGCAGGAGGTTACCCTGGCGGGGTGGGTGCATACCCAGCGCGACCATGGCGGCGTCATCTTCATTGACCTGCGCGACCGCTTCGGCATCGTCCAGGTGGTGGTCAACCCGGACCTTCCGGAAGATTCGCTCAAGGCTGCCAGCAGCGCCCGCGCCGAGTGGGTGGTGCAGGTGAAGGGCACGGTGAGCCAGCGCCCGGCAGGGATGCAGAACCCCAATTTGCCCACTGGCCAGATCGAGGTGATTGCCAGCCAGGTTCGCGTGCTGAACCCTGCCCGTACGCCTCCCTTTTACATTAATAAAGATGAGGAGATCGACGAGAACACCCGCCTGCGCTACCGTTACCTCGATTTACGCCGCGAGCGCATGCGCCGCAACCTGGTGCTGCGCCATAAGATGGTGAAATTCATCCGCGATTACCTGGATGAGCGTGGCTTTCTGGAAGTGGAGACCCCCATCCTCTTCAAGACCACGCCGGAAGGAGCGCGTGACTATTTGGTGCCTTCGCGAGTCCATCCTGGCGAGTTTTACGCCCTGCCCCAATCGCCCCAGCAGCTCAAGCAGATGTTGATGGTCGCCGGGATCGAGCGCTATTTCCAGATTGCGCGTTGTTTCCGCGATGAAGATCAGCGCGGCGACCGTCAGCCAGAGTTCACCCAGTTGGATATGGAAATCTCGTATGTAGAGCGGGAAGACGTGATGCGCCTGGCGGAGGATCTCTTCACCCGCCTGGCGGCAGAGGTAGTGCCCCACAAGCGCCTGCTGGCTTCTCCCTGGCCGCGCCTCACCTATCGCCAGGCGATGGATCGCTTCGGTAAAGATAACCCCGACCTGCGCTATGGCATGGAGCTGCAGGATATCAGCGACCTTGCACCTGGCAGCGGTTTTGGCGTTTTCGAGGGTGTCGTTGCTGCGGGTGGTCATGTGCGCGGCATCAATGCCTCCGGGCTGGGCGAAACTTCACGCAAGCAATTGGATGAGCTGGCCGAGTTCGTCAAGAAGTATGGCGCCAAGGGGCTGGCTTACCTGGCGCTCACCCCGGAAGGTGAAACGCGTTCCTCCTTTGCCAAGTACCTGGCTCCCGAGCGTTTGCAGGCTGTTCTCGAGCGTATGCAGGCCAAGCCGGGCGATCTGCTGCTTTTTGTTGCGGATCAGCCTGCCGTAGTCTATGAGTCGCTCGGTCGCTTACGCGTGCTGCTTGCCGAGCGCATGGGCCTGGCTGACCCGGATTTGCTCGCCTTTTGCTGGGTGACTGATTTCCCCCTGGTCAACTGGAACGAGGAAGAGCAGCGCTGGGATCCCAGCCACCACCTCTTCACTTCACCGATGCTGGAGGATATTCCCTTGCTGGAGAGCGACCCCGGCAAGGCGCGCGGGCAGCAGTATGACCTTGTGTTGAACAACTACGAGGTGGGCGGCGGCTCGATCCGCATCCACGACCGCGGCCTGCAGGAGAAGATCTTCAAATTGATCGGGTTGGATCCCGAAGTGGCGCGCGAGCGCTTTGGGCACATGCTCGAAGCCTTTGAGTTTGGCACGCCGCCGCATGGCGGCATTGCCCCCGGCATCGACCGTATCTGCATGATCCTCGCCGACGAGCCGAACATCCGCGAGGTGATTGCCTTCCCCAAGAACCAGGCTGCCCGCGATGTGATGGCCGGAGCGCCTTCCCCTGCGGAATCGGCGCAATTGAAAGAACTGCATCTCAAACTTGATCTATAATGTAGTAGAGGAGTAAATATGGCTTCATTGATCCGTGTGGAAGAGATTGCTCGTTACGTTGATCAGCAGGTGACCGTCCAGGGTTGGGTCTATAACCGCACCGATAAGGGCAAGCTGGTTTTTCTGCTGGTGCGCGACGGCTCAGGTTTTGTGCAGTGCGTGGCGTTCAAGAACGACCTGGACGCCGAACTGTTCGACCGTATCCTGCGCATCCCCCAGGAAACATCCGTGGTCATCACCGGCAAGGTGCGCGCCGACCAGCGCGCGCCGGGCATCCCCGGCGGATATGAGATCGGCATCCAGGATCTGGAGATTGTGCAGTTGGCAGCCGAGGATTACCCCATGTCTCTCAAGGAGCATGGCGTGGATTTCGCGCTGGATAACCGCCATACCTGGATCCGCATGCCCAGCCAGTGGGCTATCCTGCGCGTGCGTGCCACGGTGATCAGCGCCATCCGCGAGTGGCTTGACACGAACGGCTTCATTAACATGGATACACCCATCCTCACCCCTGCTGCCTGTGAAGGGACTACGACGCTCTTCGAGACGCCCTACTTTGACGAAGGCGTGGCTTACCTGGCGCAAAGCGGGCAGTTATATAACGAGGCTAACATTTTTGCCTTCAGCAAGGTGTACTGCTTTGGGCCAACCTTCCGGGCTGAGAAATCAAAGACTCGCCGCCACCTGACTGAGTTCTGGATGGTTGAGCCGGAGATCGCCTTTTGCGACCTGGATGGCCTGATGGAAGTGGCAGAGCAGTTCATCACCCATATTGCCAAACGGGTGTTGACGGAACGCGCTGCGGAGTTGAAGTCGCTGGGGCGCGATACCTCGCGCCTGGAGAAGATCCAGCCCCCCTTCCCGCGCATCTCTTATGATGATGCGGTCAAGATGCTGGAGCAAATTCGTGACGAAACCGAAGATGCTGAGCAAAAAGAGCTGCTCAAGATGGAGTGGGGCATGGATTTTGGATCTCCCCATGAAACGGCCCTCACCAATCGTTTCGAGAAACCGGTCTTTGTCTATGGTTACCCCACTGTGGTGAAAGCATTTTACATGGAACCCTGGCCGGGACGCCCGGAAGTATGCAAGAGCGTGGATCTGCTCGCCCCTGAGGGTTATGGAGAGATCATCGGTGGCAGCGAGCGAATCTCGGATTACGACATGCTCATCGAGCGCCTGCAGCTGCACAACCTGCCACAAGAGGCGTTCAAATGGTACCTGGAGCTGCGTCGTTTTGGAAGCGTGCCCCACAGCGGCTTTGGCCTGGGCGTGGAGCGCACGGTTGCCTGGCTTTGCGGGATTGAGCACATCCGCGAGGCGATTGCCTACCCGCGCACGATCAAGCGCGTTTATCCATAGTGGTATCCTTCTAACGGGGAGGGGCAATCACAGCCTCTCCCCAATTTTTATCCAGCATAGGGGAATATGTCTTTCGAGGAACAGATCAAGCAATTACAGGCAGCCATCGCCGCGCAGGAGAACCTGCGCGCAACCTTGGGAGATACGGTTGTAGATGTGGCTATCGCCGCGCTGGCCGAGAAATTGGCAGCTTTACAGACGCAGCAAGGCCTGGCGGAACAGCGAAAGCAGGTCGCAGTGTTGTTTGCGGATTTTTCCGGTTTCACCGCAATGGCGGAGGCGATGGATTCGGAAGATGTCGCCAGCACGATGAATGCTATTTGGGAACGGCTGGATGCAGTGATCCAGGCGCACGGCGGTTGGATCGATAAACACATTGGCGACGCGGTGATGGCGCTGTTTGGCGTGCCAATCGCTCGTGAGGACGATCCCGAACGTGCCATCCGGTCTGCTTTGGAGATGCAAAAGGCGCTGGAGAAATGCCGCCAGGAGAAAAATATCCATCTTGAGATGCGTATAGCCGTGCATATTGGCCCAGTACGATTGGGCGGCGTAGGGTCGAAGGCAGAGTACACCGCCATGGGCGATGCAGTGAATACTGCCAGCTACCTGCAGCGGGCCGCTCCTGTGGGCAAAGTGCTGGTGTCGCAGCAGGCATACCGCCATGTGCGGGGTCTTTTTGATGTACAAATGGTGGAAGAGGTAGCGATCAAGGGAAAATCGGAAAAGGTTATTGCCTATGTGATCACCGACGCAAAGCAGCGCTTTTTCCGCTTACCCACACGCGGGGTGGAGGGTGTGGAAACGCCCATGGTAGGCCGCCAGCCCCAGCTCGCTTTTCTGCAACAGGCTTATAACCGGGTGGTACATAACAGGCAGGCAGAACGGGTGATCGTCACAGGCGAGGCTGGCATAGGCAAATCGCGTCTGCTCGACGAGTTCAGTGCGACCCTCGCCAACACACCGCAGGCAGTTTCCCTCTACAAAGCCCGGGTTGATCCGCAAGCCAGCCACCTTCCCTATGCGCTGGTGCGTGATCTGCTCTTTTCGCGCTTTGAAATCCTCGCCAGTCAATCCGCCCTGGTGACCCGCAACCTGCTGGAGGCGGGTATATTGCAGATTCTGGGTGAGGGCAGCCAGGAAAAAGCGCATATCATTGGGCATCTCATCGGGCTGGATTTCTCCGCCAGCCCCTACCTGAGTGGGATTCTGGAGGAGGTGCGTCAAATCCGCGACCGGGCGGTTCACTATCTGACACAATTATTCACCGCCGATGCGCAAACCAGGCCGCTGGTGATCTTCGTCGATGACCTTCATTGGAGCGACGAGGCTTCCCTGTCTTTGCTGGAGACGATACTGAACCAATGCCGGACGGCACCTATTCTGCTGCTGGTTCTTACCCGCCCGGAGTTTTTTGAAACACACCCTGAATGGAGTGAGCAGGTTGAATGCAGCACCCGTTTGGATCTACAACTGCTTTCGGCGCGTGACACTGCTTTCCTGGTTGAGCAAATCTTGGGTCAAGCAGGAGGTGTTTCGCCTGATTTAAACAGGTTGATTTTCCAGGGTAGTGAGGGTAACCCGTTTTATATTGAGGAGTTGCTCAAAATGCTGATCGAGGAGGGTGTTATTCAGCATGGCGCTACTGGCTGGCTGCTGATCGCCCAAGAGCCGCTATCTATTCACGTGCCGCAAACGCTGGCGGGCGTATTACAGGCGCGTTTAGACCTGCTGGCTGTGACTGAGCTTCATGTTCTGCAGTGGGGAGCGGTGCTGGGGCAGGTGTTTTGGGAAAGCGCCCTGGCGCAAATGCAAGAAGTAGATCTTCCGCTAGATGCTCAACTAGACACTGTAGCGATTGCTCAGGCACTCACCAATCTGGAGCAGAAAGAACTGATCGTCGAGCGCCAGGGATCCGCATTTGCCGGCGAAAGAGAATTTGTATTCAGACATGCTCTGCTCCATAACGTGACTTACGAGAGCATCCTCAAGCGCCGCCGCAACCCTTTACATGCCTGCGCGGCAGGCTGGCTGGTAGCCCACGGCGGCGAGCGCTTTAGTGAGAATGCCGGTTTGATCGCCTTTCATTACGAGTGCGCCCAGGAACCTGTCCTGGCAGGGGAGTGGTACTATCGCGCCGGCAGGCAGGCGCAGAATACCTATGCCATCCATACAGCCGTGGATGATTATCTGAAAGCATTGGCTTTGCTGCCCCAGACTCCAGCCTGTTTCCCATTGCGGATTGCCTGTTATGAAGGCATGGCACGCATGCTCTTTTGGCAGACGCGCTACTCTTCGGCTGTCGAAGCGTACCAGGAAATGCTGCAGGAATCACACGCAGCCGGTGATTGCGCGGCGCAGTCTCGCGCACTGAAAGCACTGGCTACAGTGATGGATGGTCAAGGCGAATATCACGCCTCGTTGGAATACGCCAGTCAAGCGGTGGAAATTGCCCGTGCCGCAGAAGCGCAGCCCGAATTGGCTGATGCGTTGATGTGGCTGGGGTGGGCTCAACATCGCTTAGGTGAGATGCAGCTTGCTATCACATTAGGCGAGCAGTCGCTGGAGCTGGCGATGCGCCTGAATGAATCACATATGATCGCCTCCAGCAAGGTGCTGTTAGGGGTAGTGCATGGGCGGGTGGGAAACTACGAGCGTGCGATTGCTTTCATGGAAGAAGCTCTGACCCATTTACGGCAGGTGGGGGATCGGGCGCGAATGGCTTCCACATTGAACAACCTCAGCGATGTGTACACTCAGCTGGGCGATACTGCCAAGGGGATGGCTCTGCTGCAGGAAGCACTGGCGATTGCCCGTGAAATCGGCAGCCGCTCCCGTGAGATCGTGTACCTGGGTAACCTCGCGATCTCCCACGTGGGCATGGGGATGTATGAGGTAGCGGAGCCGGAACTGTGCCAGGCGATTGCATTGCTTGAAGAGGCGGATACGAAGTTTCCTGATATCTATTGTTCACTGGTGCGCGCTTGCCTGGGGCAAAACAAGACCATCACTTGCCAGGGTGAGAGCATCGTATCGCTGGCGCAGCGAGCTCTGGATATGGCTCAGGAATTGGACGACCCGGCTGGGATTTCGGATGCATGGAGTGTGATGGGCAAGGCGATGGCTACTGTGCCAGCCGAGTCACAGAAATACTCTCCATCTGCTTGCTTTGAGAAAGCCATACATAGCCTGCCTGAAACCGGAGCAGACCGCGAGAAGGCGAATCATTTACGCGATTGGGCGCGCTATGAGCTGGCATACGGCGATCCGCTCCAGGGTGAGGCAATGTGGCGGCAAGCTTACCTGTTATTTCTCCAACTGGGATTATCCTCCGAAGCAGCCAGTATGGGTGAAATGCCGCCAGCCGAGTCGCTCTAATCTAAAATCACCTACTCACCGCTAACCTTTTGTGGTATAAGATAAGTACCCTGCTGTGCACGTGTTGCCGCTTTTCGGTTCTGAGCCAACACTCTTAATCCGGGGCCCGATCTTTCGAGGGTGACGCGATAGGCTAACGCCAAGGCGGATCCTTCGGGTAGGGAACCAACCTGCGAAGGCAGGTTCAGAACTTAGCAGCACACGGCACGGTGGGGTTCGTTAAAAGGCTCGTTTTCCAATTTCCCCTCAACTTGCAGAGCAGCCATGCTGATATCTATATGTTATGGCTGCTCTGTTATTTTCTAGCGAATGCAATCAACAAAATACTGGCCAGGAGAGCCATGCTAGCGCCAAAGAAGAAGGGGGCTGCAGGACCAAATCCTGTCCAGGAACCGATCCCCTGCCACAAAACGCCTGCGATGGCTGAGGCTGGCAATGCAGAGAACCCGATAGCAGCATTGAAATAGCCATATGCGGTGCCGCGTTGCTCTTGCGGGATCATATCGGCAACCAGCGCCTTGGCAGTGCCTTCGGTGAGGGCATAGTAAATGCCATATAGCCCGAAGAGGAGCCAGATCTGCGCGCCGCTATGCGCCAGGCCAAAGCCCAGGTAAATGGCGGCATAGATCATCCAGCCGGCCAGCATCAGCTTACGCCGCCCGATGCGATCGGAGAGCCTGCCTAATGGACTTGAGAGAAGCGAGTAGACTCCATTGAAGGTAAGCAGCATTCCCATTACCTGTAAAACGCTCAGGCCGCGTTCCTGGCCGCGCAGGATAATGAACGAATCGGATGAATTGCCCAGGGTGAACAACACAACTACGATCAAAAAAACCCGGAATCTCATGTCCAGGGATTTCCACCCAATTTTCGCTGTTGCCTTTTGACCTGTTGGGGCCGCTTCTACATCGCGGGCACCCAGCGCCAGGATGAGCACCGCAAGCACTGCGGGGATGATGCTGGCTAACACGATCACCTGAAAAGTTGAGCGGGTAAGCTGCGCGGAGGCGGATTGTGAAAGCCAGATGATCAGCGCGGCAATGCCGAGGCCGGTGAAGGCGCCCGCAGTATCGGCGGCGCGGTGCAAACCAAAGGCCAGCCCGCGCTGATCCTTCTTGGCGCTGCCTGCCAGGAGGGCGTCGCGCGGTGCGGTGCGAATGCCTTTGCCCACCCGGTCGGCAAAGCGCACGCCTAGAACCCAACCCCATGTCGTCGCAAAGTACAAGAATGGCTTGGCGATAGTGGAAAGCCCATAACCAATCACTGCCAGTGTCTTGCGTTTGCCCAGCCGGTCGGAGAGCGATCCGGAGTAGATTTTGACCAGGCTGGCGGTTGTCTCGGCAATCCCATCGATCAGCCCGATGATGTTCGTCTTAACGCCCAAAACATTGTACAGGAATAAAGGCAGAACGTTGACCAGCATTTCAGAGGAAACATCTGTCAGGAATGAGGTAAATGCCATGATCCAGATGTTGCGGTGGATACCACGGCTCACGGGCTGGTTTTCTTTTTCAGTGGATGTGTCTGTCATGGAATTGTGTTGTTTAGGGGAATAAGCGGCGTGCTTTCACTTCTGCAACGGCGTCTGCCCGGTAGCGGTAAAGGCGCGCCGGGCGTCCCTCGCCAGTGCGCATGTTTTCGGTCGGCTCGATGATATTCGCTTCCAGGATGCGGCGGCGGAAATTGCGCTTATCCAATCTTTCCCCCAGGATGATCTCGTAGGTGGATTGGATTTCGGTGAGGGTGAATTCATCTTTGAGAAGCTCAAAGCCCACGGCGCTGTACTCCAGCTTGTAGCGCAGGCGCCGCAAGGCATAGGTTGCGATCTCAGAATGGTCAAAAGCGAGCGCAGGCAGATCGTTGATGGGGAACCAGCCTGCCTGAGCGGCATCGGTTCCGCCTTGCTCGTGCATGGGGGCATCGGAGGGAACGAGGGCAAAGTAAGCCACTGTGACCACCCGCCCGCGCGGATCACGCTGGGGATCGCCGTAGGTGTAAAGCTGCTCCAGGTAAGCCTGTTGCACGCCGGTCTCTTCAGCCAGTTCACGCGAGGCTGCCTCCTCCAGGGATTCCTCCATACGCACAAATCCACCGGGCAATGCCCACATGCCGGCAAAGGGCTCTTCGCCACGTTGTACCAAGAGCACTTTGAGCAAGCCTTCTTGTAGGGTGAAAACAACAATATCTACTGTCAATGCAGGTCTGGGATATTCGTAGGTGTAAGCGGTCATGCGACTACTATACAACGCTTTGACGGGTATGGCAAGTTATAATAGGCCTATCTGGAGGCGATACGATGAACAGGAAAAGTAAACTCTCCCTGGTTTCGATGGTTGTATTGTGTTCCATTCTGGCATGCAGCACACCCACTGCTGCACCGCCAACCCCGCCTTTCACGACGCCCGACCTGACACTCACGGCGATCTTCTCTGTGTTGTATATCACACCCACAACAAGCCCTCCCACGCTGCCTCCTCCGCCCACTGATACGCCTGTTCCCCCTGCATTTACGGAAACCGCCACACTCATCCCCAGTGTGACCGAGGATATACTGGGCCCGACGCTCACATCGATTGTCCAAACACAGACTGCTATTGCATCTATCCCGCCATCTTCCACGCCGACCAAGACCCCGATCCCTGCAAGCGCCACCCCCATGGCTCGCCCGGGAAGTACCATCACTGCTGCATATCTTGACGATGCTCCGGAAATTGACGGAAAGCTGGGCGATTGGAACCTGAATTCGTATTCGGTTCTGGCTGTAACCTATGGGAATAACCTGTGGGATAATGAAGAAGACCTCTCGGCGACGGCGATGTTTGGCTGGGATGAAGATCATTTCTACATTGCAAGCCGCGTCACGGACGAGGATTATGTGCAAAATGCTGGCGGTAAAGATCTCTACCTGGGCGATAGCCTGGAATTGCTGTTGGATACTGATCTGCTGGCAGATTTCTATGTGAACAGCCTCAGTCCGGATGATTTCCAACTGGGTATCTCGCCGGGTTCTCCTGAACCGGGGGACGATCCGGAATCCTATTTGTGGTTCCCGCGCGCGATTGAAGGGGACCGGGATGAGGTAGAAGTTGCTGCCCTGCGGGTGGATGATGGCTGGAATGTGGAAGCGGCGATTCCCTGGGATGTTTTCGAGATGGAACCTGTTGCAGGCAGGCATTATGGGTTTGTGTTCTCCATCTCTGATAACGATCGCACCGGAAAAAAAGAACAGCAAACCATGATCTCGACCATTGCCACTCGCAAACTCACCGATCCCACGACATGGGGTGACCTTATCCTGGGGAAGCCGTAGAAGGAGGTTGGAGCGGAGCCGTTTGAGCTTGGGCGGGTGACTTATTCCAGCGAGGTGATGATCACGGAAGCCACCAGCCATTTGGTAGCAATGGAGAGCGCCGGTGGGGATATGCACCAGGCGGCTTTTATTTTGCGCGCCCTGGCGCCTGGAACGATCAGCCTGTGGGTCAATGCTACGGGTGAGGTGATGGGCGAGGGCGGGGGTGGATGTGGGGAGTAGGCAGCTCGGATGTCGTTTTGGTTGTGATTGCGGAGTGAAATCTTGTCCCTGCCTGCAGTATAATGGCCCAGAATGTATGCGAACAAAAGGCTAAGTTTTCAGGAGATTGGTTGTGTACAAAATTATCGATAAACAGGTTTTAAGTGAGAACATCAAAATGGTTGTGGTCGAAGCGCCGTTGGTGGCTCGGAAGGCGCGGGCAGGGCAGTTTCTCATCGTGCGGATCGATGAGCACGGTGAGCGTATCCCTCTGACCATCGCTGACAATGACCCCACTGCTGGAACTGTCACCTTGATCTTTCAAGAGGTGGGAAAATCAACCATGCAGATGGGTGAGCTTGAGGTTGGAGATGCATTTGCAAATGTCGTCGGACCGCTTGGTGTGCCCAGTGAGATCGAGAATTATGGTACAGTCGTGATGATTGCAGGGGGGATCGGCATTGCACCGATCTACCCCATTGCACGTGCGCTGAAGCAAGCAGGCAACAGGGTGATCTCGATCATTGGTGCTCGAACAAAGGAGCTTCTTTTCTGGGAAGATCGCATTCAGTCCTGCTCGGATGAATTGATCGTCTGCACAGATGATGGCTCTTACGGTCGCAAAGGCCTGGTCACTGAACCGCTTAGTGAGTTGCTTGAATCTGACAAAAAACTTGCCCGCGCCTGGGCAATTGGCCCGGCGATCATGATGAAGATGGTTTCTGAGACCACCCGACCTTATCAGCTTCCAACGGTGGTTAGCTTGAATACCGTCATGATCGATGGTACGGGGATGTGCGGTGGGTGCAGGGTTGAGTTAAATGAAGGATGGAAATTTGCCTGTGTGGATGGCCCGGAATTTGATGGTCACCAGGTTCATTGGGATTCTGTGCTATCCCGGCTGAAATACTATCGCGCTGAAGAGCATCTCTCCACCGAATACTGGGAGTACCAAAATTGCCGGCTTAACGAGTATTTTGAGGAATCGCGCAAGCCATGAGCCCTAAGGTCATTATCCCCAACAAAACCCCCATGGCTGAGCAGCCTCCAGAGGTGCGGATCTACAACTTCAACGAGGTGGCCTTAGGCTATTCACCAGAACAAGCAATTGCCGAGGCTAAACGCTGCCTGGACTGCCCAAAGGCGCCGTGCATCAAAGGCTGTCCGGTTAATGTCGATATCCCTGGTTTCATCAAGCTTATGGCGGAGGGCGATTTTCAGGGGGCTGCTACGCTGATCAAGCAAACCAATGCGCTGCCAGCCGTCACAGGCAGGGTTTGTCCCCAGGAGACGCAGTGCGAGGCGCAATGCACGCTGTGTAAGCGCCACGAGCCGGTTGCCATTGGGCGGCTGGAGCGCTTTGCAGCGGATTGGGAAGCCACTTCTGGTACGTTATCCGCGCCAACGCCTCCACCACCCACCAACAAGAGAGTGGCTGTGGTGGGTTCCGGACCTGCCGGGTTGACCGCTGCGGCTGATCTGGCGCGCATGGGGCACAGTGTCACGATCTTTGAGGCGCTGCATGAACCAGGCGGCGTATTGAGTTATGGGATTCCAGAGTTCCGCCTGCCTAAGATGATCGTCCGGCGCGAAGCAGATTATGTCAGAAGCCTGGGCGCAGATATCCGTTACGATTTCATTGTCGGCAGCATTGCGACAATTGATGAGCTTTTTGCCAGGTATGATGCTGTCTTTCTGGGCGTGGGAGCTGGGCTGCCATGGTTTTTGAATCTCCCCGGAGAAAGCCTGGGAGGGGTTTATTCGGCGAATGAATATCTGACCCGTGCGAACCTGATGAAAGCGTATCGCTTCCCTGAGTATGACACTCCCATTGCCCGGGGCAAGCGGGTGATCGTCATTGGCGGTGGAAATACTGCGATGGATTCTGCCCGCGTAGCCTTGCGCCTTGGTGCGAAGGAATCGATCATCGTTTACCGGCGTACCAAGGCAGAGATGCCTGCCCGGGCTGAGGAGATCGAGCATGCCGGACAAGAGGGGGTTCGCTTTCAGGAGCTGACCACGCCGGTGGCATTTCATGGCACGGACGGGCGTGTGCAGGAGTTGGAATGCTTACGTAACGAGCTTGGTGAGCCAGACTCTTCCGGAAGGCGCAGGCCAGTTCCCATAGAAGGCTCGAATTTCCGCATCCAGGCGGATGTGATGGTCATTGCCATCGGGCAAAGCCCCAGCCCGTTGATCCCCAAGTCCACCCCTGAATTGGATGTGAACAAGGCAGGGGTTGTGCTGGTAGAGCCAGCATCTATGAAGACCTCCAAGAAAGGTGTTTTTGCCGGCGGGGATATCGTCACGGGAGGGGCAACCGTCATCCTGGCAATGGGGCAAGCTAAGATCGCTGCCAAGGCTATTGACGAGTACCTGAAGACGGGAATTTGGTAAAAGAAACAACTAGAATCAACGGATGTGATGCAGCGCCATGGCTTCGCATCACATCCGTTGTTAGTTTTTAAGCAACAATATTAATCCTCTTCGGGAACGGGTTTAACCTTGTCCCTCAAGTAAAGGTAATTCGTTTCCTTGATGCGCTGTTGCAATCCCGGTGTGAGGCAGCCAGGCGGCATGCGCCACTGCCAATTGCCGCTGGGGTTGCCGGGATAATTCATGCGTGCTTCATTGCCCAGGCTGAGGAAATCTTGAAGGGGTGCCAGCGCAAAAATTGCTACCGAGCCCCATACGGCGCGAATCATGTCCCAGGAGACGTCGTGTCCATCGCGCGCCAGGTAGCGGCGGTAGAAATCCTTTTCCTTTTCAGGAACGCGTGCATACCACCCGAGCGCTGTGTCGTTATCATGTGTGCCGGTGTATACTACGCAATTTTCCGGGTAGTTGTGTGGCAGGAAGGAGTCCACAGGTCCTCCACCAAAGCCAAACTGGAGGATCTTCATCCCGGGCAGTCCAAAGCTATCGCGTAAATCAACCACATCGGCAGTAATTACGCCCAGGTCTTCAGCGATGATGGGAAGGTCTCCTAATGCCTTGCGGATGGCTTTAAAGAGATCTTTGCCAGGACCAGGTACCCAGCGACCTTTCTCGGCGGTGGGGGCGTTGCCTGGCACTTCCCAATAACCGGCAAAGCCACGGAAATGATCTATGCGCACAATATCGACCATTTCCAGAACAGCCCGGATGCGCTTCAGCCACCAATCGTATCCGCTAGCTTTATGCACATTCCAGCGATACAGCGGGTTGCCCCACAACTGCCCGGTAGGGGAAAAGTAGTCGGGTGGAACGCCTGCTACGACAGTCGGCTTCCCTTTCTCGTCCAGGTAGTAGAGATCCGGCCTGGCCCACACATCGGCGCTGTCGTGGGCAACAAAGATCGGGATATCGCCGATGATGCGCATCCCCTCTATGGCAGCATGTTTGTGCAGTGCTGCCCACTGGCGGAAGAATAGGAACTGGCGGTAGATGTGTTGTTGGATTTGTCCGCTGTATCTCTCGCGGGCTGCTTGAAGCGCCTGCGGCTCGCGCCGGCGGAGTGGTTCTTCCCAGGTATGCCAGGGCGCGCCATTGTGGGCGTCTTTCAATGCCATAAAGAGGGCGAAATCTTCGAGCCAAAATGCGTGGTATGCCTGGAAAGTGGCATATTCTTGGTGCAATTTCTTGGACGTCAGGCGTTTGAATCGCTTATATGATCTTTCCAGCACTTGCAGCTTCCAGGTGATGACCGGTCCATAATCGACCCACTGCGAGGGAAATTGCGGTTGGTCTTCAAGATCATCTTGGCGGAGCAGTTTCTCATCTAAAAGTGTTTCTAGGCTGATCAGGTAAGGATTCCCCGCAAAGGCTGAAAAGCACTGGTAGGGCGAGTCGCCATAGCCAGTCGGGCCAAGCGGGAGCACCTGCCACAGGCCACAGCCGGTTCGCGATAGATAATCAATCCATTGATGAGCCTGGGGACCGATTTCGCCAATCCCGTAAGGTCCTGGCAGGCTTGTGGGGTGTAGCAAGATACCGGATGATCGCTCAAACTTCATGGGCTAACCTCTGTGTTTCAATATATTCATCACCACGAATAACGTTCGATGGCATGTCTTCTTCAACCACATCGGTGCCGATCACTGCACCTGGCTCGATGATATAACCAGCAGGGATGTGGCTATTTTTGCCTATCATTGTAAGGACAACCTCGTCTCCAGGGCTAATCCCGCCGACACGGGTATTTTCACCAATCCTAACGAGCTTATCGGTGATTGTGCGTTCCACGAGTGCATTCGCTTCAACGATCGTTCCAGTCAGCAGGATGGATTCGCGTATCAACGCGCCTGGCTTTACCAGCACCCCGGGTGAGAGCACACTTCGCTCGACGGTTGCTCCGGGTGCAATCTCACAGCCATCACTGATCAGGCTGTTCTCGATCTTCGAGCCGTGGGCTATCCACACTGGGGGGCGCTCCTCAGTGCGGGTATGGATGATCCAGGAGCGATTGTTCAGGTCGAAAGGTGGGTTATCATCTAATTGATCCATGTGTGCATGCCAGTACGAGTTTACTGTCCCAACATCAACCCAATACTCATCATACGGGTAAGCGAAGACACGTTTTCCCTCGCTAATCAACCTGGGCAGGATATCCTTGCCAAAGTCGTGTGATGAGTTCGTGCGACCATGATCTTCCAGCAGGGCCACATTCAATACATCGGTCTTGAACAAGTATACGCCCATGTTAGCCAGGTCAGATGGTGGTTGCGCAGGCTTTTCCACAAATGCGTTGACCCGATTATCCGACTCGATGCCCACAATCCCATAGCGTGTGGCCTCTGCCATGGGGACGCGAATGGTCGCCATGGTGAGATCCGCCTCATTCCGCTGGTGATAGTCAACCATTTTGGCATAGTTCATCTCATAAATGTGATCGCCTGAGAGGATCAGAATCAGGTCTGGCGATGAGCTTTTAATGAAGCGGAAGTTCTGCTGAACCGCATCGGCATTGCCCATGTACCAGTCTGATGCGCCGCGTGCTTTATAGGGTGTGAGGATGCGCACGCCTCCCGTCCAGTCACGATTCAGGTCCCAGGGGCCTCCGGCGCCTATATGTTCGATCAGGGAATGCGGCCGGTATTGCGCCAGGATCATTACATCGAAGATTCCTGAGTTTACACAGTTGGATAGGGTGAAATCAATAATGCGGTATTTCCCTGCAAAAGGAACCGCAGGTTTTGTGCGTTTGGCAGTCAATGTTCCCAATCGGGAGCCTTCGCCGCCAGCCAGGATCACAGCGCGGACTTTCATATCGTCTTCTCTCCTATTGCTTACCTATTTCTGCACCAGTTCCTGGTACAGTTTTAGATATTCGCGGGCGGAGCGTTCCCATGAAAAATCCTGCCCCATCCCGCGCTGTATAAGCTCTCTCCACTTTTGTTGGTCAGAAAATACTTCCATTGCTCGCAGGATTGCCTCTGCCAGGGCCTCGGATGTGGCATCCTGGAATAAAAATCCGGTACTGAACTTTGAATCATGATAGTCACGGATCGTATCGCGCAACCCGCCTGTTGCCCGACCGATCGGCACACAGCCATAGCGCAATGCGATCATTTGGGTGAGCCCGCAGGGTTCGTAACGCGAGGGGATCAATAAAGCATCTGCGCTGGCAAATATCCGGCGGCTCAGGCGTCCATCAAAACGGATCACAGCCCGCACTTGTTCGGGGAAATTTTCCTCCATCTGGCGGGCGCTCTCTTCTATCTCTGGTTTCCCGATTCCCAGGAAAATGATCTGGATGACTCTCCCTTTGCTTGAGAGGATCAGGTGGCGTAGTGCTTCAAAGGCCAGATCCAACCCCTTTTGATAATCCATGCGCCCAATGATTGCCAGGAGGAGGCGTTGCGGGTTTACCTCGAGGCCAAATTCTTTTTGCAGGGCTAGTTTATTATTGATGCGGTCTTCGAGACTGGATGCGTTATAGCAGGTTGCCAGGTTAGGGTCATTGCTTGGATCCCATCGCATGGTGTCGATGCCATTTAAAATACCGGTCACAGAATCTGCTCTGGTGCGCAGGAAATCGTGCAGCCCAAGGCCGAATTCGGGCGTGAAAATTTCCTGGGCATAGGTTGGCGAGACGGTGACAATATGGTCGGCAGTGAGCAATCCTAATGGCAGTGGCAGGTGTTGTGCCCACTCCGGCAGGTGAAAATCATATGCTGGCGGGAGATCGAAGGCCTCCAGCGCGGGACCTGCGCCAATTCCCAGGCCTGGAAGGTTATGCAAGGTCAGGATTGAAGAGGTGTATTTATAAAAGCTGTCGCAGGGGCGGCGGATGGCGAGCGAGTAAATTGCTGCCGCGGTAGTCCAATCGTTTACATGTAGGATGTGAGGCGGCCAGTGAAGTGCTCGAGCGAGTTCCAGAGCAGCCAGGGAAAAGAAGGTGTACTTATGGCCATCGCTTGCAGAGTCATCTGAATAGATTGGTCCATCCGGCGAGATAGGAGGCCCGGAAACCAGGTAAACTGGTAAGCCATGTAACACCGTAGTGAATACTTCAACTGGAATTGACCCAGATGCATGCGGTATGCTGTATGATGCTGCGCGACGAAGATCATAAAGATCGCGCCGGATAGCTCCATGGAAAGGGATGACCAGGCGGATATCCAATACGCCTTTGCCAGTTCCGCTGAGTGACGGAATAGGGGGAATGAGGGTGAGAGCTTGGGGCAGCGACCCGGCAACATCGCCTAAGCCGCCCACTTTGATCAATGGTTCGGCCTCTGCAGCGACGAAAAGCACACGCAGGCGCATTGGAAGATTCATAAGCACACTTTTGGTGAAGATATGTATCTATTTTACACGAAAAGTCATCCACATGATTAGCCAAGATTTCTGAGCGATCCGATGACTGTTCACCGGATCGGAAAATAGGAAGGATGTCACTTGCGGTTTTCGGAAATTTGAGGCAAACTTAAGCGTCTATTACAACATAGTTCGATTGATTCCAAAACCAATGACATTACGCTCGCTCTGCATTCACGGTCATTTCTACCAACCACCCCGGGAAGATCCTCTTACAAGCCTGATCCCGCAAGAAGCAGGATGTGCGCCCTATCCAAATTGGAATGAGCGCATCCATTCCGAGTGCTACCGGCCCAATGCTGAATTGGGCAACTTCGAGCGTATCAGTTTTAATATTGGCCCGACCCTTTGCACCTGGATGGTAACTCATGACCCCGAAGCCTGCCGGCTGATTGTTGCGCAAGATCGCGCCAACCTCAAACGGTATGGGGTGGGTAATGCCATTGGACAGGCATACAACCATACCATTCTGCCCCTGGCCTCCCGCCAGGATAAAGTCACTCAGGTCGCCTGGGGGATCGCTGATTTTGAGCATCATTTTGGGCGCAAACCAGAAGGAATGTGGCTTCCTGAAACTGCTGCCGATCTGGAAACGCTGAGTGTCCTGGCAGAACAGGGGATTCGTTTCACTATTCTAGCGCCCTGGCAAGCGCGTTGTGACCAGCTTGATCCTACCGAACCCTATCGTGTTACCCTTCCTGATGGATCCGATATCACGGTATTCTTTTACCATCGCGAATTGAGCACGGGTATCAGTTTCAATCCAGTCTGGACAACGAACGCTGACGGTTTTGTGCGCTCGGAACTTCTCGCCAGTTTCAACCCAGAGAAATATCAAAATAATGAACCTCAGATGGTGCTGATTGCCTCCGATGGGGAATTATACGGGCATCACCAGCCATTTCGCGACCGTTTCCTGGCTCACCTGGTGAACGGGGCCAGCACAGGGGTGGGGCTAGGCTACACATTCCCGGCCTTGTGGCTCAGGGAAAATGCCAACTGGATGTTCCCGCGACGCAGTGTGGAAATTATGGATAAAACATCCTGGTCTTGCCACCACGGTGTCTTGCGCTGGATGGGCGAATGCGCCTGCACCCCTGGCGATGGTCGCTGGAAGGCTTACTTGCGGCAGACATTCAATCATCTGGCTGACTCTCTGGATGAGCTCTATTTGGGCGCGCTACGAGGCTTGGCGGTGGACCCCTGGCAATTGCGCAACCGATATATTTATGTGATTCAGGGCCGGATCTCGCTACGGGATCTCTTAGCCGAACTGGCTGGAAAATTCGTGGAAGGGGATCAATTTGAGCGCATCCGTCTGCTCTTGATGGCGCAATGGGAGCGCCAGCGCATGTTCACATCTTGTGGGTGGTTCTTTGATGATTTCTCTCGTATTGAGCCGCGCAATAATGTTGCTTATGCTGCGCAAGCAGTGCGCCTGGCGCGCCTGGCAACCGGTGTCGATCTGGCGCCCAGGGTACGCGAAGATCTGAAGCGCGTCATCAGCCACCAGTCAGGCCTGCGAGGCGACATGGTCTTTGAGCGGCATCTGAGTCGTGCTGAACAGCTGGCAACAAGCACAAATCCAATATAGGCTCACTTTCTCTCCCAAAATCTGCTAAAATAGAATCAGAATCGATCGGAAAATTCGCAAGGAGGATGCTTGGCAAACGGATATTTTGCTGAACATCCACAAGTGAGGGCCTTATGTCGAAAATTGCGGTATTGACTGATTCGTGTGCAAGTATTCCTGAGCAGTTGATTGAGGATTTGAAGATTCACTGGGTAGCCTACTACATTCACCGTGGTCAGGAAGTGTTGCGTGATCTGGTTTCGATTCAACGTGAGGAATTTCTGGATTGGCTGATTACGGCGAAAACACTCCCTACTACCGCCAGCCCCGGACCAGGTGACTACCTGACGGCTTATGAAAACCTGGCGGCGCAGGGATATGATCAGGTTGTCAGTATCCACATGACCTCCAAGGGTAGCGGCGCTTACCAGGCGGCGACGGTTGCCAGATCCATGCTGAATGAACGTCTACCGCACCTGCGGGTTGAAGTAGTGGATACCTTGAATGTCTCGCTATGCCAGGGATGGATGGTGATCGAGGCCGCACGGGCTGCGCTGTCCGGCATGGATCTGGAAGCCATATTGGCAATCATCAAACGTATGATCCCGGTGGCGCGCATGATCCAGACGGCGGACACATTGAAATATCTTTACATGGGGGGGAGGATTGGAATGGCAAAACGCCTGGCGGGAACCATCTTGAATATCAAGCCCCTGATTGGGATGCGGGATGGCGTGATCGTGCCCTTGGGGCAGGCGCGCTCCCGTAACCGGGCTTATCAGATGATGGTTGATCTGATCGTACAGGCAGTCGGCGTCGGTGGAAGAATCAAGATCGCCTACGTGCATGCCGGTGCCCGGGAAGAGGTGGAAAAGATCAAGAACCTGGTGGAACAACGCCTCGAAATTGTGGAGTCCTTCTTTGCCGAGCTCTCGCCTGCCCTGGCAGTGCATACCGGGCCGGGAACTGCTGGTCTGTGCTACTATCCTCCAGAAGCCTGATCAAAGTGGGCGAAAATAAAACTGGGCGTGACATGAACTGCACCGCCCAGTTTTTGCTGTCTGTACAGGCGCCAGTGTTCTTACACTGCTTCTAATAGTCTCTCAAGCTGGTAGCCTGATTCTTGCGCAGCCCGCAGGAGACGCCGCACTATGTCGTAGCAATCGTTGATTTCTTTGGCTACTGTTCCGGGCTCTTTTTCTTGACTGCATAGCTCGATCGTTGCTGTTGTAAATAGCCACCAGGTGAGCTCATCAAAGGCTTCCTGATTGAACCACAGTACATCCTGGTAACGATTAACCCCCAAGAAGTTTTGTGCCTGATGATCAGCCAGCAAGGATTGCATGAAGAACTGGAGTGGTTTCCCGGCAGTTTTCGATTCAACAAGCGCACTGGTTAACCGATGCGTGGTGAGCAGCTTGATGATATGAATTGCCCGCCATGCGGCGCGTTCATCCAAACCCAGATCCATCAACGCGCCAGCGATGATCTTGTTGAGAAGCCATTCATCGATCCACGAGCGGCTGATCTCTTGTGCTTCTGGCTCCGAAACAGCCATTCCCAGCCTGTGGGTGAATGCCCATGCCAGCAATGTCCCCCATAGGATTGCTGCCCCGCTGGCAAAATCCAATGTCTTTTCTTTACTCAGATCCCCTCCGTCTGGGGAAAGGGTATCAACCGGGTAAGGTGAGTTGCCGAGATACTGGATTGCCTGGCGATACTTGCGTGAGCGGGGCAGGGGGAATCGATCAGCCAGGATGGGTAGTTGGATAATGACCCCCAGTGTCTGTTTCATGCTCGCCGCGATACCTGCTGCATCTCCGCTCCCTTGCGTAAGTTGCACGATCTCACTGAGCAGGCGGGCGGCTTTGTCTTCCGCCTCTTCTAGTATCGCCTCTGGCTGATGTTCACCAAGCACTTCCGGAGTCGCTTTTCCAGCCTGTAGCCGGTTTGTGATCACCCAACGGAAGAAGCCCGCATTGACCAGCTCGCGGAAAGGCCCATGTACAGGCTGCAGGAAGATCTCTTTGAGCGCCTCGTCAATGCTGGGCACACCGCGTCCGTTCAGATAACGCGCCAGGTTGGCATACTGGTGCCACTCGTTGTCCTGCACTTGCCGGAAGTCAACAAATACGTGATACTTATAAGCCTCGAGCTCGATGTACAACCCCTTCTCAAAGGTTTCTCGATCATTGCGGATATATTCCAACCCGCTGATTTGATCTCGGAAAATGCAGAAGACAGACTCTGCATTCTCCAAGCCCAGACCTTCGCCGAGAATACGTTGGGTCAATGCGCGCTCTCCATCACTGCTTTTTACGGAATAAGCAGATGATTTGTGAATCCAGCCGCGTGCAGTGGCAAACTTGTTGTGATAAATCACCAGCGAGCGCTCATGACCAGATCGGTTTGAGTATGCGAACACATCTTCATTCACACTGCCATCCGTGGTGAAGAAATCATAGAGCAGGAAATCGCGCACCTCGGCAAACAGGTATCGCTTACGCAGCAAGGGGAAGATCTCCCGCTCGTGGCGTTCCACTAAATAAGGATCAGGATGTTCGTCCCAATATGCTCGCCGATATTCCATCCCATATTTCTCGGTGAATCCCTCAATCTGCCCGTGACCAAACATGGGCAGCCCGGGCAAGGTAGCCATCATGAGGCAAATACCAAAGTATTTGTCGCCCTTCCCAAATTGATCCACGGCGGTGCGCTCGTCTGGATTGTTCATAAAGTTGACATAGCGCTTCAGGATTTCCGGATCAAACTCCAGCGTGTTTTTCATCACCAGCCGGTATTCGGCATTCTTTTCATCTCGCAGCATGTTCATGAAAGCGCTGTTATAGACGCGGTGCATGCCTAGTGTGCGCACAAAGTAACCTTCCATCAACCAGAAAGCCTCCGCAAGGAGCAGGGTATCGGGCACTTCCTGTGCCACACGGTCGACGACTTCACGCCAGAATTCAACCGGGATGGCAGCATCAAACTGCTCTCGCGTCAGCCCGTGTTCGGCGCGCGAGGGAATGGCCCCGCCCGAGCCTGGCTCAGGATACCAGAGGCGCTGGAAGTGCTTCTTAGCCAGGGTCATGGCGGCATCAAAGCGAATCACGGGGAATTTGCGCGCAACCTGCAAGATGGTCTGGATCACAGCTTCACGCACTTCTGGCATCAGGTAGTTCAATTGCGCAGTATCATTCCAGGGCATTGAAGTGCCATCATTACCGTGATAGATATACTTGGTATTTCCATTCCAGAAATCCACGCGCTTGAATACGACGGCTGCATCTGTGTTGTCGAAATAATGATCTTCGATATAAATCCCTACACGCTCATCCCAGGAAAGATTGGGACCATTGAAAGTGTAAGATGGAAACGGGCTGTAATCCAGGGAGATGAACCAATCCGGATGTTCCACAACCCAGCGAGAATCGATCCCCATATGGTTGGGAACCATATCCGATGCTAAGCGTAAGCCGCGCTGCCAGGCGCGCTTGTGAAGAGATTGATAAGCTTCCTCTCCCCCCAGATCAGAAGCAATCTGGTAATCGAAGAGCGAGTAAGCAGAGGCCACTGCATCGGGATTGCCGCGCAATTGCTTGATGCGTTTGGATGCCTGGCTGCGCTCCCACAATCCAATCAGCCATAACCCAGAGAATCCCCAGCGTGCCAGCGCATCCAGCTCTTCCTCCGGGATTTGATCCAGGCGGTGGATATGTTGCTGGTATTTCTTTGATATTTGATCCAGCCAAACATAGGCGTTTTTTGCCAGCAGAACCAGGGAAGGCATCCAATCCTTATCCGGGCTAAAACGTTCGGGCTCAATTTCCTGCCCGGTGAAGTCGTATACGCGGGCGGGACCGGGACCGAGGAAGATTGCCTTTTCTTCCTCTTTTACCAGATCCAGGCTGCTCAGCAAGCGGTAAAGATATTTCCCCAGCAGGGTGCTCCAGCGTTGGCGCATAAATTCGAGCTGCCCGGTGAGCGAGTGCGGAAAAGCCAATGCCGGGGCGCGCAGGAAATCGATCAAATTTTGATTGTCGGGACCAAATACCGGTTGGGTATCAAAGAATGCTCGCAGCAATACGGGAAAACGTGGGTAAACTGTATCTTTTACCAAACCACTGTCATCGAAGAGCTCTTGATAAGGGGCAAAGGCCGGGTTGGCGTTTTCCAGCCACAACGTCAGCAATTCTTCCAGGATGATTTGCCGGTTTGGCACTCCGCCGCTTTCCCCTTCAAAATAATCTTCCAGGCTTTGTTTGCCCCGGTAAGCAGCAACGGGTGGAAATTCCTGGGCAAAGCGCAGCAGCATCTGGTCAACCACCTCATTGCCCAACATGCCGTAGAGCCAATCCAGCGCTTCTCGCATCACATGGGTGTTACGCTGTTGGCGGTATTGTTCGATTGCCAGGTGCAATATTTCATCCACTAATCCCATCGCGTTGATCTGTCCTGCGCGGATCGCCCGCTCTGGAAAATTGACTAAGTCGCGCTGGGCATTCATCTTTTGTGCGAATAGGCGCGCAGCATGGAAATTGGTGAAAATGACATTCCCGCTCTGGCTGAAAAGCGCATCATCAAATTGATAGCGATCGCGCGACTGTCTAGAGATATGAAATTCCATGATTTTGAGCGGGTTTATGTGCATGATTTGATCCTCCAGGGTGTAATTGTACCCTTTCTTTCTACTTTTATACTGTGGGCTGCTTTTCCAGCTCATCCAACAGATCCAGTGCCATTTGTACATACCCATTTGCGTCAAGCTGTGTGAATATCTCAATGGCTTGCTGGTATAAAGAGCGTGCCTTTTGGGCATCCCCTTGGGCGGCATGCCGGGCAAAAGCCTCGCCCCAATCCAGGAGCACACGGGCAAGGTGCCAGCGGCGCCCGGCTCTGGTCAAATGGGTTTCCATCTCCTGGTATCCCGCGATTGCTTCTTCCCAGCGCCCTTCAGCAACCGCCAGGGCAGATTCACACCATTTCTTGTCCAGCCATAACTCCTGGATCGTCTCAAATTGCGGGATGCTTTGCGTTTCGGCATATTTACTGCGCGCTGCTTGCACCTCACCTTGAGCGAGCAGAGTCAGGCAGGCGAGCATGCGTGGCGAGAACTTGTCATCCAGGTTGTGCTGGTCGGCGAGGCTGGTAGCCTTTTCTAGCCAGGAAAGTGCACTGTGGTAATCTTTCATTTCCAGATATGCCTGGCCTTTCCAGGTCATAATCTGGCTTAGCAGGTGTTGGTCATCTTCCTGAGCTGCTTGTGCTTGCATCTGATCCAGCAGCTCTATGCCAAGGCTCCATTCCCCGCGCATGAGCTTAAGAGTTACAATGATGGTGTCGTGGTAGTGGCGTGACTTCTCTGGAATGATGGTCGACTTGGACAAGGTATCTATTTCGTTCAGAGATGCTTCTGCGGTGGTGAAATCCCCCATAGACAATGAAATAAAGGTTGCTGTTCCCAGGTTATCGTGTGCCCATGAAAGGATCCCCATTTTTTGGGATAACTCGTAGGCTCGAAGGAATTGTGAACGTGCGGCGCTCAATTCGTCAACTTCTTGCAATCTTCCCCCCAGGTTGATATGGGCGCGCACTGCAGTAGTATACAACCCCGCATTCTCTGCTAGCTCAACAGCTTTTGCCAAATAGGCGCGTTTTGTGTCAAAAGTTTGGTTAGGCAACAGACCAAGCGTGGAGAGGGTATCGGCCTGGACTTCGATCAGTCCCAGCTTTTCTGCCATTTCCAAAGCCTGCTGGCACAATACCCCAGCCTCATCAGGATGTTGGTTGAAGAAGTGGGCGCGGGCGGTCTCGTGAAGCAAAGCGGCCATCCCCGGGCTTTCCAGGGATTTAGGAGCAGCTTCCAGCCCTTCCAGGCAGTGATTCAGCCCTCCCTGGACGTCGCCTGCATACCAGATGCTGCGTGCGGTGCGAGCATAGATGCGGCACATTGCATCATAATCCTGGGCCTGGATGTATAAATTGCTGGCTTCTTTCCATATCGCTACGGCTTTCTGGTACAAACTCTGCCGAAACAGCGCTTCTCCCAGCCCTGCTAGCAGAGCAGCTCGTTCCACGCCGGTATCTACCAGATCCAGCGCTGCACGGAAATACCGATCAGCTTCCTGGTTGGCGTATATCGATAAAGCTCGTTCGCCAGCTTTGGCATAATAATTGGTTGCGTTTTCCAAATCCTTTGCCTGCTCGTAGTGATAGGCCAGTGCAGGGTAATCGTCTGGGCGTAGTGTTTCGATAGCAGCAGCAACGCGGCGGTGCAAGCGGTGCCGCCGCAATCCACTGATAGTCTCGCGCAGCGTCGTGGTGATCAACCCATGTGCAAACGCGAAGCGTTCCTGATTCTTCCTGCCATTTTTTCCGTAATCTGCATGGACCTCTGAGATCAACTGGCCCTGTTCGGCGTTTTCTAATGCTTCGACAAGCTGATCTTCACTTAACTCGCAGGCAGCATGTAAGGTTTCGAAATCAAATTCCCGCCCAATCACGGCTGCCAGGCGTAGAACATCCTGCGCTTCCGGCGTAAGCTTGGCAATTCGAGCCTGGATCGCCAGGCGCACGCTTTGGGGCAGTTCCAATTCTTTGAGACTCGGCCATTCCCAATGCCCATCCTGGTAGGTTAATTTTCCCTGCTCAATCAGAGCCCGACAGACTTCTTCGATAAAGAAAAGGTTGCCGTCAGTTTCCTTGAATATTGCTTCGGCGAATTCTGGTGCAACCTCTTCCTGGAACATGATCGAAAGCACGCGCCTGGTCTGTGCGCGGTCGTAACGCCCTAGTTTGAGCCTGGCAGCCAGATGTTCACGGTGGAAGTCCAGCAGGACCTCTGTCAGGTAGCTGACGTCTTCCAACTCGGTTTCACGGTAGGTTAGAACGATGAGCAGGCGCAGTGATGCGTTGCGCGCCCGGCGTGCCAGGTGACGGATCAGGTAGAGCGTTCCACTATCTGCCCAGTGCACATCTTCCAGGATCAGCAGTATGGGAGCATGCTGGGTAGCGGTCGCCAGTAGAGTGTACACACTCTCAAACAAGCGGTGCTGCCCTACGGCGGCATCAACAGGTTGATTCTGGGGAAGTTGCGTATAGCGAATGCGTAAGCCAGGTGATATGGAAGCCAGGTCGGCCAACACCAGATCCGATAACTGCACCTGGGTTTTCTCGATCACATCTTGAATAATGCGGTTGAGAGGGGCGTAAGGCGCATTTCCTTCTGCATAGCACTCGTCAACCAGAACAATACCTGCTGTGACTTCTGCCAGCGCTTTGATCTCGCGCACCAAGGGCGATTTCCCAACACCGGGTTCGCCACTGATCAGTATGACGGGTTGGGTGACGATGCCATTCGTCATTTGCCGCCACAAGCTTTTGGCTTCAGCCAGCTCTTGTTCTCTGCCGATCAGCCGCCCGCGCACCAAGATGTTAATTCCACTGGGCTTTAACGCCGTGCTCTCTACTGCCAGGGCGTTGGGTTCCAGCGCCGCGCGAACCAGGGCGGCATTAGGGGGACGTTCTTCTTTGCGCTTGCTCAGCAGACTCACGATCAATTGGTCAAGGGCAGGAGGAATACCGGGATTATACGTGCGAGGCGGAATCACGGGCGCGTGCAGGTGTTGGGAGATGATTGCCAGTGGATCATCGCCGGTGAAGGGCAGGCGCCCTGTGGTGAGCTCGTAGAGTATGCCGCCTAGGGCATAAAGGTCTGCTCGTCCATCAACGTCTTCACCCATTGCCTGCTCAGGTGCCATGTAGTGGATTGTGCCAATGAACGCTCCCTCTGCACTCAGTCGTGAGGTAATCGAGCGCGCCAGCCCAAAGTCAGTTAGTTTGGCTACGCCGGTGGACGATACAATGACGTTTTCGGGTTTCAGATCGCGATGTACAATCCCATGCGCGTGGGCATGCTCCAGTGCTTTGCAAATCTGGCGGATAATGTCTAGCGTTTGGTCCAGCGTTTCGGGTCTCAGATCGTAGAGCGATTCGCCTTCCAGCAATTCCATGATGATGAAGGAGTTGCCATCAATTTCCCCGGCATCATATATACTGACGATGTTGGGATGATTCAGCCTTGCTGCTGCTTGGGCTTCCCGTAGCATTCGCGCCCTGCCTTCGGTGCCAATTTGAGAGTTGCTGAGTAATTTCACTGCGACGGAGCGCTCTAGAATCGTGTCTTGTGCGCGATAAACGACGCCCATCCCGCCATGACCCAGCTCGGCCTCCAGCCGGTAGCGATTGTTGAACAGTGATCCGATTTCGAGAATCATACGCATATCCTGGTCAAGCTAACCGTTTGACGGCGACCAACGTCACATCATCGTTCAGCGCCTGTGAGTGGGTGAACTGATCCAGTGCTATTCCAACTTCATCCAGGATCTGTGCGGCACTGGCGTCGACATGCTTTTTGCAGACCGATTCCAGTCGCTGCAGATCAAATGATTGGTCTTCTGCGTTGGTCGCCTCAGTAACACCGTCTGTGTACATCAGGATCGAGTCGCCAGGATTTAGCACCAGTGCTTCCTGCGCATAAACTGCCTCCTCGTCGATGCCGAGGGGCATTCCGGATGCTTTCAGACGTATGAGACGGTCTTCAGATTTGCGGTACAACAAGGGCGGATTATGCCCGGCGTTGACATAAACTATCTCGCCCGTATCGGTGTTCATTTGCGCGTAAAACAGGGTAACAAAAGAGCCATACGTTGAATCACTGCAGATAAGATGGTTGGCGCGCAAGATGCCTTGCAGCGGAGATGCCGCATCATCAATGCTGGCGCGAAACACACTGCGCGTGAAGGCCATGTAAAGCGCAGCGGGCATTCCCTTGTCCATTACATCTGCAATCACCACTCCAAGTTGCCCGTTGCGCAGTTGGATGAAATCGTAGTAATCTCCTGCGACTTCACGGGCGGGCTGCCAGTGGGCGGCAAAATCCCACCCTGGTGGCTGCGGTTTTTCTACCGGCAGCAAACTGGCCTGCACGCGCCGTGCAACCTGCAGCTCACGTTCCATGCGCCCTTTTTCCACAGCTTCCTTGAAAAGACGTGCATTCTCAATAGCGATTGCTGCGCCTGAAGCGATGGTGGAAAGCATTTCCAGGTCAGCGGGCGTAAAACCTCCTGGCTTATTGAAAACTTCGATCACGCCAATCGAACGCTCGTTGCATACCAGAGGGGCAGCCAGCAAGCATCGTGTGGTGAACCCAGACTCTGCGTCGGCCTCAGCGTAGAAACGCGGGTCGTGGCGCACATCATTAACCAATGCTCCTTTTTGTTCTCTCACCGCCCATCCAGCGATACCTTGCCCGAGGGGGATGCGAAATGGTTTTACTTGCTCCGCATGTTCGCCCACGGCGATCTGAAATACCAGCTCATCGCCCTCAATTGTCAGGATAGAGGCTGCCTCGGCTCCCAGGCTGTCCTGGACGCGCTGCAAGGCGGCTTCCAACACTCTGTCCAGATCCAGCGTGGCAGTTAAATTTGCACTGATCTCATTGATCAGTCGCAATGTCTCTAGCTTGTTCTGGGTTTCGCGGAACAGGCGTGCATTCTCAATCGCCACGGCAGCGTTTGAGGCAATGACGCTCAGGAGCTCCAGGTCTGCATTGGTAAAGATACCTGCCTGGATGCGGTTATCCACATAGACCAGGCCCGAGAACTCCTCTTTCACGATCAGAGGAACACAAAGGATGGAGCGCAAGCCTAGCAACCGTACACTCTGGCGTCCGCTGAAGCGGTCATCGATTTGAGCATCATTGGTTAGGACCGCTTTTTTATCCTTTGCAACCCGTTCTACCACGCCGCGCGATACCTGGAAGGCAGGCATATCCAGGCTATTGTGTTCCATCCCCCGCGCCACTTTGATGGAGAGCCTGGGCTGGCTTGGCTCGCCTGTGTATTCTGTGAGCATGATAAAACCCCGCTCTGCGCGCATGGTGGTGATCACCTCGTCCATCACCCGGTTGAGAACATCATCCAGGTCCAGGGAGGAATTCAGGGTTTGCGAGAGGCGGTAGAGCAGAGCTAGGCGCTCGCCTGGGGATTGGGGGATAGCGGGTTCGATCATGCCAGTATCTGGGTGGTCCTATCTTTCTCCGCTTACTGATTATCTACTGCTAGATTATCTCATGGACTGTGGGCTGGGGCAAGTTATCGGTGTGGATTTATGTGCCGTTCTGGTATACTGGTAAGAAATACAATCGGGAGTTCAGAGAATATGTACACAACCTTGATCAATTGTGCAGACCTGGCAGCCAATTTGTCTGACCCGCAGTGGGTGATTGTCGACGCACGCTTTTCCCTTGCAGAGCCGCCTCTAGGCCGGAGCAATTATCTGCTCTCCCATATCCCCGGCGCAGTTTATGCCCATCTTGATGAAGACCTTTCTACATCGATCATCAAAGGGGTTACTGGCCGTCATCCGCTTCCCACTCCGGATGCTGCCGCGCGAGTGTTTTCCAGATTTGGGATTGGGCCAGGGGTTCAGGTGGTGGCTTACGATGATCTCGGCGGCGCACTGGCGGCGGTTCGCGTGTGGTGGATGCTGCGCTGGTTGGGGCATGATGCAGTGGCTGTACTGGATGGCGGATGGCAGTCATGGCAAAAGTCGGGTTATCCCAGCGAGCCCGGCGTTCATGAGAATCCCCCCCGGTCGTTTGTGCCTGTGCCGCGTCCAGAGATGTTGCTCTCAACTGCGCAGGTGGATGTTATCCGCCAGGACCCTGCTTACAAGGTTTTGGATGCCCGCTCTGCTGACCGGTATCGCGGTGAAAACGAGACGATTGACCCGGTTGCCGGGCATATTCCGGGGGCATTCTCTGCACCTTATACTGGCAACCTGAGTCCAGATGGCGCCTTCTTCCCAGCCGAGCACCTGCGGGCATACTACCAAAAACTCCTGGCGGGCATTCCTCCCGAACGTACTGCTGCCTACTGCGGCTCTGGTGTGACATCGATTCACAACATCCTGGCGATGCTGCATGCCGGTTTGGGTGAGGCGCGCCTCTACGCTGGCTCGTGGAGCGAGTGGATTGCAGATCCTCGTCGACCAGTGGCGACGGGAGAGAATTGATCTGTGCTAAAGATCCTGGTAGCGCGAGTTCTCCAGGTCTTTGCGTAATTTGTCGGCTTCTGTCTCTTCAGTCACCAGACCTTGTGTTTTTGCCATTTCCAACTCGGCTGCCTCGGCGGCACGCAGGTCATTGATTGGTCGAGCGCGCATAATTGCCCATTTCCCACAATGAGGGCAGCGGTCAAACTTGCCCACCAGCATATTCGGCGCCATAAAATTGAGCGAGAAAGGACGCTGGCAGCGCGGGCAGATGGCTCCGCCAGCGATGCCGTACTTGCGCGGTTCCCCCAAGGGCAGGCTGCCACGCTTTTTTGCAGTTAATAACGGGACCGTAAACGAGCCAACCAAAGCAATTCCGACCAGGATCAACATTGGCACCAGGATCTTGCCAACGAATTTCATGCCCTCGTCCGGGCTGACAAATTCCACCACGATCACATTCGATTGTAATTCTCGACCGTCTGAAGTGTAACCGACTGCGCTCAGGCTATGCTCACCCAGCGGGTAATCATCCGTGCTGAATTGCAGCTTAAAAGGCGCTTCCGTGTCTTCGCCAATCATCTCCCCATCGATCATGAATTCCACCCGTTGCAGGTTTTCGGGGCCGCGGATCTTGAAGCTGAACAGACCTTGAATATCATTTCCCAAACCCCCATAACCAAAATCACGCGAAAGCCCCAATTCGAATGGCTCCTCGCTTTGCGCCAGGGCACCCTGCGTGGAGAAGCCAACCAGTATCAATGCAATAATTAAATAGCTCATTCTCTTTTTCATACTACTTCCACCTCGTCAGGATTGACTCGCGTTCGAAGATGTGCACTGTCAGGTAGATGAGCAGCAGGTCGAGCACAAGCAACACCGCTGCCATTATGAGCACAACCGTGCGGCTGAACAGAATAAAGCCGGAAATCTGGCCGAAAAACAGACCAATCAACGGCAGGATGATAACTGCTGAGACCTGCTCCGCCACACGCGGATCATTGACCCGCGAGGAAACCATGATGCTGAAATTGACCGAAAGGATTGCCATCAAAGGCCCTACCAGGAAAATTGCCAGCAACCACATGGGATCCATCAAGGCATTCATCAGTGACCTGCTTTGGGCGATGATCCCTGCGCCAATGGCAAAAATGCCAAAACCAATCCAGGTGGCAATCACTGCCGGAATGGTGGCAGCCAGGTTTTTGGCAATCAGCAATTCGGCGGTAGTAATGGGGGTTGCCAGCAAAGGCTCCAGGCTGCGGGTGGTTTTCTCGCCAACGATGGAATAAGCGGCGATGTTCACCGGGATCATCAGGGGGATGATCATAAACATGATCAAGAACTGGCTCACCATATAGAATTGGAAGCATTCTGTTCCGGTAAGGTTTGTTGGACAGAAGCGCGTAAACTGAGAAGGCATTTCACTGCTGATATCTCCCGCTTCAGCACCGCTTGTGGCATATAAAATAATTAAAGGCAGGGCGGTCAGTAAAAGAGGCAAAAAGATGATGCTGAACAGCACCATACGGTTCTTAAATACTTCGGCCCATTCTTTACGTAAAACAATCTTGATCTTTTCCATGTCGATGCTTATCCCTTCTGAACCAACTGCAGATACACATCTTCCAGGGAGTGGCGTAGCTCACCAACGAACTGCACGTCTGCACCTGCTGCCACAAGTGTGCGGATGATTTCCGGATTCTGCTGCTCGGGATTTTCCAGAGTAATGACCAATTTATTGTCCACCACCTTGGCTTCTAGGACGAACGGCAACATACGTACCTTCCCGGCAACCGCCTCGTCGAGTCGCTGCAAGTGGAAGATCACTTTTCGCCCAAACAGTTGTGAGCGCAGCCGTGCTGGCGTGTCCACCACCAGCAGGTGTGATTTAAAGACCCCCACGCGGTCGCACAGCCGGTCGGCTTCATCCAGGTTATGCGTGCAAAGGAAGATCGTGCGCCCTTGCTTGCTCAACTCCTCGATGAAGTCGCGCACCAGGTGGGCGGCTTCGGGGTCCAGCCCAGCGGTGGGCTCATCGAGGAACAAGATGCGCGGCTCATGTAACAACGCGCGGGCAATTGCCAGCTTCTGCTTCATGCCCTTGGAGAAGGTGCCTGCCTCATCA
>JAFGBV010000037.1 GCA_016932955.1 Anaerolineales bacterium
CGCAAGTTCATCCAGCCCTACTTCTATTCCTGCCATCCCTTCCCCGTGCGAAGGCAGTGTACGGGGAAGTCGGCAGGTGGGGCTGCCGGGAGGAGGGGCCGGCAGCCCCAAGCCATACCCAATCTACAAGCACACGCTACCAGTAAGGTTATTTCGGCGTTCCGCTGCCAGGATGAACTGGCAAACGAGCAGAAACAGAGCCCGCTTACACAGATCCAGGCTCAGCCTGCTTGCCATCCAGCCAGATGGGCATTCCCCAGGATAACCATTCCTCGGGATGGCAAGCCATCCGAGAAGGTGCCACTGGTTTCATTCAGCAACCCTCTTGCGTACCGACAAGCTGGGGGATCACACCACCCAGCCGGAAAGGTTTAACCCTTGTTGCGGTTGCGCAGGAAGGTTGGGATATCCAGATCTTCGGTGTTGAAAGTGCGCGCCTGGAAATCGCTCGCCGAGCGGGTCGCGGAAACAGTCTCCAACGAACGCGACTCGATCGGCTCAGCGGTTGCATGCCCTTCCACCTGGCTGCTGGGGCGGTTAGTCGTAAGAGTCCGGGGGGACTCGCTCAGCCGCCCTTTGTCAGCGATCCGCCGCGCCGCGCCGGTGAGCATCGTATTACGCTCAAAACCGGTGGCGATCACGGTCACACGCACCTCATCACCCATATTCGGGTCAATCACTGCGCCAAAGATCAGGTTCACATCCGGGTGCGCAGTTTCCTTGATGATCGCTGCCGCCTGGTTCACCTCAAAGAGGGTCAGATCTGAGCCGCCCGTGACATTGAACAAGATGCCGCGCGCGCCGTCGATGGTAATGTCGAGCAATTGGCTGGAGATCGCCTGTTCTGCAGCCATGCGGGCGCGTTCATCTCCGGAGCCAATACCCACTGCCATTAGCGCTGCGCCACCTTCCGACATGATCGTGCGCACATCGGCGAAGTCGAGGTTGATCAAGCCAGGTACGGTGATCAGCTCAGAGATGCCCTGCACACCCTGGCGCAGCACATCATCTGCCACACGGAAAGCATCCTGCAGGTTGGCGCGCTTATCAACGATTTGGAGCAAGCGGTCGTTGGGGATCACGATCAGCGTATCGGCCTTCTCCTTCAGCTTCTCAATGCCCGACTCTGCCGCCTGGATGCGGCGGGAGCCTTCGAAGGTGAAGGGGCGGGTCACCACACCGATGGTCAGCGCGCCCAAATCCTTGCAGATCTGTGCCACCACCGGCGAAGCGCCGGTACCGGTGCCGCCGCCCATTCCCGAGGTCACAAAGACCATATCGGCTCCCTTCAGCACATCATACATTGCATCGGCTGATTCTTCGGCTGCCTTATAGCCCTGATCAGGGTTACCACCCGACCCCAGGCCGCGAGTGAGTTTCTCGCCGATGCGCACCCGCGTCGGTGCACTGGAAAGCATGAGAGCCTGGGCATCCGTGTTGACCGCGATGAAGTCAACACCGGTGAGGCCCTCTTTGATCATGCGCTCGACTGCATTACAGCCGCCGCCGCCCACGCCAACAACCTTGATCTTGGCAAAGGACTCCAACTGACTTGCTAAATTGGTGTTTTGGTTCATATTCTTTGATCCTCCTCTTGATCAAATCTATACTTGTTTATGCTGCTATGTTAATCTCAATAATCATCCACTGTCCCATATCTATCGTTCAGGGCAGCAGCCTTCTCAAAAAACTCTTGATGGCTTCCCAATCCAGAATGCCAGTTTGCTCTCCAGAGCGCCCCACCCCAGGGCGGCGACGGGAAGAAGCAGAGACCGACATTACATCACCCGACAGGAGATCCGCCATCAACAATGCCCAACGCAACAAGCCTACGCTGGTCGAGAATGCCGGCGAGTCCAGTTGATCGATCATCCCAACCAGGTTTTCCGGTTTGGCAACCCGCACCGGCAGGTTCAATGTGCGGCTAGCCAGGCTGCGCACGCCAGGCAGCGCGCATGCGCCACCTGTCAGCACCATCCCAGCAGGCAGCAGCCCGTCATACCCAGATCGCTTGATCTCTTGCAACACCAGCCCAAAGATCTCCTCGACGCGCGCTTCAATGATATGGGCCAGCTCCTGACGGTTGATCTGCACAGCTCCTTCTTCGCCAAACGGGCGGATGGTGAAATACTCCTCAGGGCTGACCTCGCTGCGCAGCGCATGCCCGTGCTGGATCTTGATCTCCTCAGCCTGCGAGACCGGCAAGCGCAGCCCGTGAGCAATATCCGAGGTAACATGATCTCCCCCTACCCCGAGCACATTGGTATGCCACACATCTCCGCCAATATAGATAGCCATGTCCGTGGTGCCCCCGCCAATATCAACCACCACAGCACCCATCTCACGCTCGGTTTCGGTGAGAGCGGCCTCGCCGGAAGCTAACGGGTTGAGCACAAACTGCATCACATCCACTCCCGCAGCGCCTACACACTGACGCAGGTTCTCCACAGATGCAGCCGAGGCGGTGATAATATGGGTTTCCACTTCCAGGCGGTAGCCATGCATTCCCAGGGGTTTACGGATGCCCTCCTGCCCATCAATGTTGAAGCCACGTTGGATGATGTGGATAATCTCGCGGTTGTGTGGGATAGCCACCGCCCGCGCTGCATCCACTGCACGGGCAATATCATCCTCATCGATTGTCCGCCCGGCCACGCCCACCACGCCCCGGCTGTTCACTGAAGAAACCTGCGAGCCAGCCAGGCTCACCAGCGCCGAGCTGATCTCCAGCCCGCAGGCACGCTCAGCCTTCTCCACTGAGCGGATCACCGACTGTGAGGCTGCCGCCATATCCACCACGACGCCCTTCTTGATCCCTTGCGAGGGCTCAATCCCCACCCCCAGGATACGCAGCATCCCTGGCGTTTCCACAGCCGCACCACTCAATCGACCAGAGGTACTCACTCTGCCCTCTCTGCCCGCGCGTTCTTCACGGGCTACCAGCGTGCAGATCTTGGTTGTCCCAATATCGATCGCAACGATCACTGGCTCGTCCATCATCTAGCGCTCCATCCGATAATAAGGCGCGTGGATGTATTCCACGCTGATCAGCTCAGGCTGTATACCTTCCGCACCCAGCCTGGCAACAATTGCATCGTAGACCACAAGCTTTGCGCTGATATCTTCCGTCTCGGCGCCAAAATAGACTTCCCAGCCGTGCTCATCAATCCAGCCCAGGCCGTGACCGGAATCGTAAACCAACTGGGCACCCTGAGGCGCATGGAGTGACATCGCCTGGATGGTGCGTACCAACTCTGGCGGCAGGCGCAGGCTAGATTCCACAGCCGCACCTGCAGCCCCTTTCCAGCCATACGAAGAGATACCCGAGGGAGGAAGAAACGCCGCGCTTGGCGGGGCGCTGTGCGCCTGGATGCGCAAGAAAGCCTGGGTCGGTTGCTCAGTCTCCACCTTGCCCACACCTAGGGCTGAGGAAGCATTGCCAGCAGGCACTGCCGCCGGCACTTCGCCACGGGGCGGGAAGGTCACCCCTTCCTGATCCACCCATAACTCGCGGCCCTCTTGCACCCAGGCAAGCACCGGCTGGCGCTCCGTGACAGTGACCTTGACACTGGCGGGAAGATCTACATGCACCTCGACAAATGAGAACTCCGGAAAAGCCACGCGCAGCGTATCTTCCAGGAGGACCGGGTTGATGGTAAAGACTGATTGCCCCAACACTCCGGTCACCGTGTTCAAATCGCTGATCGTCAGGCGCTGCAAGCCTTCTACTTCCATCGTGGCAACCTGGAAAGCTGGCGATTGCCAAATATAGAAGATAGCTAGCAGCAACAATGCGGTCATCAAGCCGGAAAAAGCGCGCCATCCAAATTGAATGCGTGGCAGGGCTGGCAGGCGCAGCTCTGCGCCGGGCGCATCCAAGGCTACATAATAGGTGCGCCGGGGAGCATGGCTACGCCGTGGCGTAGAAGCCATTGAGAACCCCCCTCCCAGGCTATGGCGTGTCATCACGGGCGGGGTACGCCGTTCCACATAACGAGAAGATGCCATGGGCTGGGCTTCTTCGCTGCGCTCTGTCTCTAGCGATGCAACTCTCCTACTGGTAGTGCTCGTCCTGCCGCGCCGGGGGGCGGTGGTTCGCCTGGAAGGCGCATCCTTAGTCGATCTTTCTCTGGATTTACGTTCAGCCACCCGTGGTTCTTTGCTGGTTGGTTGGGGCACCGCGCTGACCACCTTCTCAGCCAGGCGCGCTCCTTCTTGCAAGTGTGCTTTTTGGGCAATGCTGCGTAATAACGTTCCACCCATGAGGGGTTCCTCGGGTTTTACCGCCTGAAGACGAGCCCGGCGGCGCTCTCGGGCAGACTTTCCACTTGCTTTGCGCACAGGGCGCTGCACAGAGGCCTGGCTGGTTTTCTCATTGCGTACGCGAGGCTTCTCATCAAAGACAAGTGATGGCGTCTTGTGGGACTGCGAAGAATTCGGAGTCTTCTGCACTGCCCGAGGGGCTGGCTTTGGGTCACTCGCAGCAGGGGCTAATGCCCCCCCGCCCGACTCCCGCAGGTGGGAAAGGATACTGGAAATCTCATTTTCCCGTTTCGCCCGGCGCATACGCGCCTTGCCCGACGGATTGGCGCCATCTGCCGACCGCCTTTGACTTCCCGGTAATGATCCATTCTTTACTGCCGAAGCGATTCTTATGGTTTCCTTCTTCTCATCCATCGCTTTTTTGCCTCGTCTGATGATCCTGCCGTCCGCCCATCCCGAACAGAACGGCTTTGGCCTGTCATTATCCTTGATACCTGCGCTCTGTGCGATCCTTTTCCATCTTTCGTTCGAATGCCAGCTCAATCAAACGCTCGACCAGCGCCGGGTATGGAATACCGCTGGCATCCCACAACTTGGGATACATACTGATCTGGGTAAAGCCAGGGATGGTGTTCACCTCATTCAAAAATAAACCGCCGCTATCCTTATCCAGCAAAAAATCCACCCGCGCCATGCCGGCACAATCGATTGCCTTATAAGCTTGCACAGCAATCCGGCGCGCCTCTTCAGCCGTTTCTGGCGGGATGGGGGCTGGGATCAATAATTCAGAAGCATTGTCGATGTACTTTGCTTCGTAGGAGTAAAAATCGCGGCTGGGGATCACTTCTCCTGGCACAGATGCGATTGGCTCATCATTGCCTAAAACGCTCACTTCGATCTCGCGGGCGTTCAAGCCGCGCTGGATCAACACCCGCCGGTCGAAACGCGCCGCTTCCATCAAGCCTTCCATCAAATCCGAGCGGCTACAGCATTTGCTCACCCCGACAGACGAGCCCAGATTGGCAGGTTTGATGAACAGCGGGTATGGCGCCACCTTCTCCGCTACTGCCAGCGCACCTGCCATATCCCCATCGATCTGGCTGCGTAGGATTACCGCAGTCTCTAACACGGGGATAGCATCGGCGCGCATCACAGCCTGGAAAACGCCCTTATCCATTCCCAGCGCGGAGCCCAGCACTCCAGCTCCCACATAAGCCACATCTGCCATTTCCAACAAACCTTGCAGCGTGCCGTCTTCGCCGAAGGTGCCATGCAGCACCGGGAACACCACATCCAACGAGGCAATCAGGCTCAACTGGTCGCCAGCAGTGCTGCCCTGGATCGCAAAAAGTCCAGGAAAAGAGGGGTCGCCGAGGATCGCCGCCGGTGTGAGCGAGGCGCTGCTCCCTGACTGCATCGCCGTGAGCACATCTTCCCCTGCCTGTCCGCTGGAGCAGAGCCAGCGGCCCTCGTGGGTGATCCCGATCTGAAAGGCCTCGTATTTGCCAGGCTGTTCTGCGTTGCAGGCTTGCAGCGCTGCCAGCACCGAGCGCGCCGACATCAGTGAGACCTCATGCTCACCAGAACGCCCGCCGAAAATCACCCCGACGCGCAATGGGCTTTTTCCAGTGTGCTCGTTCACATGTTCCATACCTGCAATACGATCCCTATCATCCATCACCAATCACCCAACAGCTCAATTTCCAATTCCAAGGTAACGCCAAATTCCTGCTGCACACGGCCGCGCGCCTGATCGATCAAGGTATATAGCTCCGTTGCAGTAGCCTGTCCAAGGTTAACAAAGAAGTTGCCATGCAGCGGGCTGATCTGCGCATCTCCGACTCTGGTTCCTTTGAGCCCCGCGGCATCGATCAGGCGGCCTGCATAGTCACCTGGCGGGTTTTTGAACATCGAACCCATGCTGGCTCCCGGCGGCTGTGTGCGATGGCGATATGCAGTATAAGTATCGATCTTCGCCTGAACAGCCTCCGGGGTGCTGCGGCTCAAACCTAACATCGCTGCCAGCACAACACCTCTCTCAGGGCTTTGTTTCAGTATGCTGCTACGGTAAGCGTATTCCATCTTCTCGAGCGGCCACGTTTCGTGCTGGCATCCTCCACCAGGTACATGGTGCAAGATTTCTGCCATCACCAGGTTTGTAGACATATCGCTGCCATGCGCGCCGGCATTTCCGACCACCGCGCCGCCAATCGTACCTGGAATACCCGAAGCCCATTCCAGCCCCGACAGTCCACGCGCCGCCGCTTGGCGGGCCAGCGCTCCAAAATTCACGCCCGATTCCGCCCACACCAGCGGTGGCTCTTCCCTATCTCGAAAGTGGTATTGGCGAGCCCGGTTATGCACAATCACATATGCCGAGATGCCCGCATCGCTAACCAGCACGTTGGAGCCACTTCCCAGTACACGGTGAGGGATACTCATTTCACATAACCGACGGACAATCTCAGCCAGGTTGTTGGCAGTATTGGCAACCAGCAAGGCCTGCGCTGGTCCGCCCACATGGGCAGTGGTATAACGCGCCATCGGCACACTGGTTTGCAACCACTCACCGAAGGCTGCCCGCAAAGCCTCGAGGTCCACTGTTTTCTGTTCCATCATGATCACTGCCATCAAGCCATGCTCTCCGCGATTATCGTTGGGAGTTTGCTCTCGTTTGCACAACCTGCTCGCTACATACTCTTCACAAACTCGATCAGGTGCTGGATCAGCTCAGGCGAGCGGCGTGGATCCTTGCAGATCGCTACCAGTTCATCATCCGTCAGGTCATCCTTCGGATTGGGGGCGGCGATCAGTCGCAACGAGAGTAACCCCTGCGCCTCGGCTTCGTAGGTGCGCCGTGCGCTTCCTGCGCTTTTGGTCGAACCATTTTTCTTCGACGTTGCTTTTGCTTTTGGCATATCGTTCCTCCTCAATCATTCAACGCATTGCGCGGCTGACATGCTCTCAGCGGCCTTGCAATCCAGCCAACACATCCGTGCTGATCTGGTCGGCATCTCCTGCAGAAAGCACAACCAGTACACTCTGGGGCTGTAAACGTTCCAACAAGTAAGATGTAGCATGCGCCAGGTCGGGTACAAAGTGGGCATCTGCATGGCGCATGGCTAAAACTACCTGCTGCGCTGAAAACCCATCCTGGGGCACAGGCTCTCGAGCTGCGTAAACCTCTGTGACCAATACATGGTTCGCCTGGTCGAACGAGCCTGCAAATGCATCAAACAACATCCGCGTGCGCGAGTAGGTATGTGGCTGCCAGACCGCCCATAACTGGCGCCCTGGGTAGCGCGAGCGTGCTGCTGATAATGTCGCCCGGATTTCGCTGGGGTGGTGCCCATAATCATCAATCACTGCCACGCCCTGCGCCTCGCCGCGCAACTCAAAACGCCTCCCCGTACCGCAGAAAGCCTCCAGCGCTTGCCCTGCCGGCGCCATCGGCAGCGCCATCTGGTGCGCCACGGAGAGGGCGGCCAATGCATTCAGCACGTTATGCGTCCCAGGCACCTGCAGGGCGAGGGATGTGCACAACATCTCTGGACCATTCGCTGAATTCCATACGAAATCGAAAGTGAAGCCTCCCGCAGGATTGGAACGCAGATTCTGGGCACAATAAGTACATTCAGCCTTATCCATGCCATAAGTTGTAGTGGTGATGCCACGCTGCTGCACATCAGCCAGCAGGCGGGCTACTCCAGGGTCATCAGCGCAGGCAACTAGCACCCCGCCGGGCAGCAGCCGTCCGGTAAATGCCTGGAATGCCTGGTAGAAATCCTCTGCAGTGGGGAAGCAATCGGGATGATCGTGCTCGATATTCGTCACCACCGCAATCTGAGGCTGCAAACCGAGGAACATGCGGTCATACTCATCCGCCTCGATCACGAAGGCCTGCCCTTTGCCAGCATGGGCATTCGCACCAAGGTTGATTGAAACGCCACCGATAATATAGCTGGGATCCAGGCCAACCGCCGTCAACATCCAGGCGATCATAGCGGTAGTGGTTGTCTTGCCATGCGAGCCTGCCACAGCAATCCCCAGGTGATCTGCCATCAACTGCCCCAGGAACTCGCTGCGCTTGAGCACTGGAATGCCTGCGGCCTGCGCTGCCCGCACTTCCACGTTATCGTCGGGGATTGCCGAGGAGCGAATAATTAACTCTGCGCCGTGGGTATTCTCTGCCCGGTGGCCCACATAAATGGTCACTCCGGCGGATTGTAAGCCTGCGGCGAGCGCGGAGAGGGTGCGGTCAGACCCGCTCACCTGACAGCCGCTTTCCAGCAGCAGGCGCGCGATCGCCGAGAGGCCCGTCCCGCCAATCCCGATCAGATGCACACGCTCAGCAGGTAGCTTTTCCACCAACATCTCCTCTTACAAGAATACGACGACCACAAAAACAAACGCTACGCCAACCGCAAAATAGATGTACGGGATACCCAGAAAAGCCGGGGCCATGCCCTCCAGCAAGCGCAGAGCAGCATCCCCAGCTGGTGTTCCGGGCAGGGGCGGTGTGATGGAGCTAAAGGGATAATTGGCCTGGTGCATGAAATACCAGAGAGTGCCCACGATCAGCCAGCCGTTTAGAGCGCCCAAGAATATCCCCAGCAGCGAATCCTGAAGCCGCTCACGTGCAAAGCGCGCCCCGCCAATCTTGGGCAGGTTGGGAGTCTGGTAGCCAAAGAAAGCCAGCAAGAGGAGGATCACAAAACGCATCCAAAACTGGGCTTGCGTGCCGCTGCGAAAGAATGAGTCGCGCACCACGCCCACATAGGTTTCCAGAACCGTGATGAGGAAGAGCGACAGGATTACGCTAAAGGTAACCAGCATCTCTTTTGCCCAGCCGCGCATTGCTCCAACGATCGCGAACAGCACCAGGAAACACATAAAGAAGAATGTCAAACTGACCATAGCTAGATCCTCACACCTTGCCCTATGCCTGCCAGGTTTCCCAATACTGCAGCAATCCTGGCTGCAGCCTGCGGCGTGGCTAACGAGCGCATCGCCTGGCCCATCTTTTCTCGCCGAGACACATCCATCATGATCTCCCGCGCCATGCTGGCCATTTGCGCCGGCAGGTCAGCATCCTCAAGAACTACAGCCGCCCCATGCCCGGCCAGGTAATCCGCATTCACACGCTGGTAACGCCAGGCATAGGGATAGGGCACTAAAATCGCTGGCAAGCCAAAGTAGGGCAGCTCTCCTAATGTAGAGGCGCCCGCCCGGGTGATTGCCAGATCCGCTACGCGCAAGGCAGCGCCCATCTCGCGATGCAGGTATGGATACGCCCGGTAGCGCAGGCTTTGCTCGGGACCAAGCGCTGACCGGGTCTGTTCTACCTCAGGCCAATCGAGGGTGCCTGTGATATGCACTACTTGCATCTCCTTCAGCAGTTCTGGCAAAGCTGCCAGCAGCGCACGATTGATCGCCCGCGAGCCCTTGCTGCCGCCAAAGACGAGCAGCACCGGCAAATCTGCACTCAGACCAAAGAACTGTCGAGCTGCTGCAAGTGAATAGGCGCCTAGTTCAGGGCGCAGCGGGTATCCCGTAACGCTCAACGACGAATGGTGCGAGAAGAAGGGCCGCGATTCATCCACTGTCAGCGCCACCTGGTCAGCAAAGCGCGCCAGGGTCTTTAACGCCCATCCCGGCTCGATGTCTGGCACATACAGCAAGCTGCGCAATCCTTCGCTCCGAGTCAGGCGGCGCTTGAACCAGGCTGCCAACGCCATCGGTACTGCCACATATCCACCGGTGAAAAGCAGCACATCCGGGCGGAACTTGCGCAATATGCCCAGTGAAGCGAGAAAACCGCGCCCCACCTGCCAAAGTCCGGGCACGGCGCGCAGCCCCACCCCATGTACCTGGGCTGCCGGGATCGTCTCAAATCCCACACCTTCGCGCTTCACCAGCTCTGCCTCCATCCCGCCCTGGCCACCTACCCACAGTGTTTCCACTGCCGAGGCGGCCAATGGGCTGATCTCATCGCTCTGGCGCGCTTCTACGTTCTTGAGGTACAGCAGAACGGACAGCGCGGGGTACACGCCGCCGCCCGTCCCGCCTGCGCAGATCAACAACCGCATTGAAAGAACGCTCCTCCTGCTGCTTACTCTTCTCGGCTACACGAGAGATGTTCATCAAAACACCGACTGCTGCCATGCAGACCACCAGGCTTGACCCACCAGCACTAATGAACGGCAGTGCATTGCCGGCAAAAGGCATCAGTCCAACCATCACTGCCATATTGATGCAGGCTTCGATGGCAACCCAATACGCCAATCCGGCTGCCAGCAACGAACCCAAGCAGTCTGGCGCCCTCCTGGCTATGGCGAGCCCGCGCCACATTAAAATCATATACAGCACCACCAGCACGGCTGCTCCCAAAACCCCTGTCTCTTCCCCAACCACGGCGAAGACGCTATCGGTGTGGGGAAAAGGCAGGCCAAACAATTTCGTCTCCGATTTGCCAATGCCCACGCCGAAAAACCCGCCTTTGATGAAAGCCTCCAACGAGCGCTGCACGTGATCAGAATACAGCAGCGGATTCTGTAAACCCTTCCAGAAACTCGTCCAGCGGTCTAGCCCAGTCGGAAATACACCTGATTTCAACACCAGAAAGCTGACCACAGTGCCAAGGAGCATCACGACGATCAACTGTTTCAGCTTTCCGCCTGCCAGGAAAAACATCATCACTCCGATCAAGGCAACTGTAATCACAGCACTTAGATCGGGCTGCAGGAGAATAAATCCACCCACCAAACCCAAAATCACCGCCAAAGGGAACAAGCCAAAGTGAAAATCATCCAGCCGATCGCGCCGGTTGTACAGCCACACAGACAGATATATCACCATCACTACTTTGGCTAATTCTGAGGGCTGCACAGAACCGCTGAACAGGCTGCGCACAGCCCCCAGGCGCTCTTCTTGCAAGAAAAGCACCAGGAGCAGGGCTACAATTGCGACCAGCATGGCCGGGATTGCCAGGCGCTTCCAGAAATGGTAATCCATCCAGGCCAGGAAGATTGCCACCACTATGCCCAATCCAAGCCACATCATCTGGCGGCGAAAGATCTGCGTGTAATCTCCGTAAAGCTGGTAGGAGAAATCAGCGCTGGCGGAGTACACCATCAGAACGCCAAAAACAACCAACGATACCGTAGCCAGCAGCAAGGGAACATCAATACCCAGGTGCGTAGCATGGCGCGGCCGCGCCGCAGAATCGGCCTGGGGGACTCCCAGACCAAACTGTTCATTTACGAAAGTTCGTAGACCCATCGTCTGTATGCCTCCCCGCGTTCTTCAAAGTCGCGGAATTGATCAAAACTTGTGCCTCCTGGTGCCAGCAACACCAGGTCGCCAGGTTCTGCGATCCGTGCGGCTGCCAGCACCGCCTCATGCAACCCGGCGCAGCATTCCAATGTATATGGGCGGGTGCCTGGTCTGATCTCGCCAACTGCCTGCTGGATCTTATCGACTGCTTCGCCAAACAAGATGAGATGATCCACTCGCTGGCGCACCAAGGTTGCAAAATCGTCCCAGGGCAAATTCTTATCTCGCCCTCCAGCCAAAAGGATGATGGGCTGTTGCGGCGTGTCTTGCCCGGGCTGATCAAACGCCTGGATAGATGCCATTGAGCGTTCCGGGGCCGTGGCGATCGAGTCGTTGTACCAGGTTACTCCAGCCAGGGTACGAACCAGTTCCAGGCGGTGGGCAACCCCACTGAATCCTTCTACCCCAGCCTGCATTGCCTGAACTGGAATACCTGCTGCCATGCTCGCTGCACATGCTGCCAGGACATTCAGCAAATTATGCACCCCGCGCAGGGCAATCTGCGCCTTCGGGAACAGCGGCTGGGCGGCTTTGCCATCCCACCAGGCAACCATCTGTTCTCCGGAAGCATCCCGCATCACAAATGTGCCCGTCTCGCCTAGAGGAGGGCAGTTCAGCCCAAAGGAGATCACCTTCCCCTGGGCGCGGGCAGCCAGCGCCCATGCCCCCGGATCATCCCTGCCCAAGACAGCGATATCCTCCACTCCCTGGTAGGTGAGGATGCGCTCTTTGGCGGCTGTGTAGGCTTGCATTGTGCCGTGGCGGTCAAGGTGATTGGGGGTAATATTGAGCAACATGGCAATTTGCACAGAACGGGTCATGATCTCTAATTGAAAGCTGGAAAGCTCCATCACCGCCAGGTCGCCGGGCCGCATCTGGTCTACTACGGCAATCAGTGGAGTGCCAATATTCCCACCCACCCAAACGCGCTGCGTGTGCGCCTGGGCCATTCGCCCCAGCAGCGTAGTGGTTGTCGTCTTTCCGGCAGAGCCGGTAATCCCGATCACCCGGCATGGGCAGGCCTCCAGGAAAACCTGCGAATCGTTGGAGAGCAAGATCCCCCGCTGGCGAGCTGCAGCAATCAAGGGGATCGCCAGGGGCACACCACCCGAGGGGCATACCAGGTCTACTAAGCGGCGCTCCGCTCCAACCTCTAGCAGCTCAATCGGATGCCCGCCGCAAGCCCAGGTGATCCGTGCGGATACTTCCTGGCTTAGGCTGCTCAGCGCCTCATAAGCCGACTCCAATTGACTGGCCGGGCGCTGATCCGTCAGCGTCACCAGGGCACCGTGTTCGGCCAGGTAGCGCGCCAGCGCCAGCCCCTGCCGGGCTGCCCCAACAACGATCACGTGCTTGCCATGCCAATCTGCCATCACAATCTCAATCCTTTATGCCATCGCCAGCGCCAGGCCGATCATCGCTGCCAGCAAGCCGATCAACCAGAAACGCTGCACCACCTGCGTTTCACTCCAGCCAAGTAACTCAAAGTGATGGTGCAGAGGAGCCATCTTGAATAGGCGTTTTCCTTTGGTCAGTTTGAAATAGCCAACTTGCAGAATGTCACTCACCGCTTCAGAGACCGGGATCACAGCAATCACCGGCAGCAGAATCCATTGCCCTGTCATCAGTGCTACAACGGCGAGAACCCCTCCCAAAGCCAGCGATCCGGTGTCTCCCATCATTAATTGTGCAGGGTGAACATTGAACCACAAGAATCCAAACAATGCCCCAACCAGGGTAAAGCAGAAACGCGCCAGGTAAAGCTGTCCCTGGGCAAGCGCTATCCCACCGAAAGCCACAAAAGCAGTTGCCGAGATCAACCCCGACAATCCATCCAGGCCATCAGTCAAATTGACCGCGTTGGAAAAGAAAACGATCCACAAAACCGCAATTGGGATGTACCAGGCGCCCAAATTAATCCTGGTATACACAACCGGCAAATAGATCTCCGGAACATCCAACACGTAACGCAGCCCAACGGCGATCACCAACGCCAGCCCTACCTGGATGGCGAACTTGGTGCGCGCCCGCATCCCTTTCTGCCCTGCCTGGCGTTTGCCGCGCAGTTTTTGCCAATCGTCCACCGTGCCCAACAAAGCAAACACGAGCATGGTTCCCAGCGGGAGAAAAACCGATCGCCCCACACCACGCAGCCCAATGAGCGAAGCTGCATTCAACAGCAAGGTGATCAGCGCTACTGGCATGAGAAACAATACCCCACCCATGGTGGGCGTGCCACGTTTGGAGATATGCCGCTGTGGGCCATCAACACGGATCGATTCGCCAACTTTTAGATGGCGCAACACGCGTAGCAGCGGCGCTCCCCAGATCACCGTCAGCATAAAAGCGAAACCCGCTAACGCCAGTGCAATTGAGCCTTCTCTCATTGCTGATACTCCAAAGCCGCCACAATACGATCCATACGCATCCCGTGCGAACCTTTCACCAGAACAACATCTTCTGGGCGCAGACTTTCTTTTAGCAACTCGATCACCTGCTCCACACTTTCACATTCATGGATCGCCTGGGAGGGAAAACCTGCCCGGCAGGCGGCGGCAGCAATCATCCGCCCACGCTCGCCAATCGTCACTAATTCCTGCGCCACCTCAGCTACTCGAATACCAACCATCTCATGCCCGCGCCATTCGTACTGTCCCAACTCAAGCATGTCACCCAAAACTGCCACTTTGCGCCCTTCTAGCTCATCCAGCAGATTCAACGCTGCCAGCATCGACTCTGGCGAAGCGTTATAGGTATCGTCTAGCAGGAGGGCGCCGTTGGTGGAACGCACTGCAATCAGGCGCAACTGTGTAGTGGCGAACCGCAACCCCGCGACAATTTCCTGCCAGGTCAGCCCATCCACCAGGCCTACTGCTGCTGCCCGTAAGGCAGTATGGACAGAATGCCGCCCAATCAGGGGCACCCGCAGGTGAATCACATCCCCTTGATAGTGCAAGCGGAACTGGATGCCCTCCAATCCCCTCCCCTCAACTTCATCCGCCCAAAGGTCCGCCGCAGAGTCCATGCCATAGAAAAACACCCTGGCTTGAGTCTGCTCCGCCATCCCCCGCACCCAGGGATCGTCATAGTTCAAGATGGCCCAGCCATCCTTCGGCAACGACTGAACCAGCTCCGCTTTTCCACGGGCGATCATCTCCTGGCTGCCGGCGCGCTCGGCATGCACCGTTCCAATATTCGTCAGCAACCCAATGCGAGGGCGCGCAATCTCGCACAGAAAAGCAATCTCACCCGGCACGTAAAATCCCATCTCCAACACCGCACGCTGGTGCCCAGGGCTGAGGCTGAGCAGCGTCAGCGGCAAGCCAATCTCGTTATTCAGGTTACCCTTGTTTTTTAAGGTGCGATAACGCTGTCCGAGCACCTCCGCTACCAGCTCCTTGGTGGTCGACTTGCCTACGCTGCCTGTAATGCCAATCACCTCCAGGTCCATCCTCGCTCGCCGAAAGCGTGCAATCTGCTGCAACGCCTCTACCGTGTTGTTTACCCACAAGCAAAATGCGCCTTCCGTTTCTGCTGAAAAATGGGCTGCTGCCTGCGCATCCCATCCTGCGCGCAGATCTAGCACTGGCACACGGGCTGTAAGATCCTCCTGGATCAAAGCGCAAGATGCCCCTCGGCTGAAAGCATGCTCCACATAAATATGCCCATCCACGCGCTCGCCTCGCACCGCAATAAACAAAGAGCCAGGGATGGCCTGGCGGGAGTCTATTGCACCTTCGGTGATGACGGCATCGTGCCAGACAGCCTCCTCGGGCCGTATCCCTGTCAGCGCCTCCACCACATCTGCCATAGTCAGCACGAAAGCCGCTCCTTATGGGTTACTCATGGGCGGTTTACCTCCGCACCCATCAAGACGCCATCCGGTGGTATATCCATCAGTACCACCAGTTCTTCAACCACCTGGCGGAAAACCGGCGCCGCTACCACCGACCCCCAAGGGGATACGGTCGGCTTTTCCAACCAGATATAGACCAGGAACTGCACATCATCAACCGGTCCCCAGCCAACAAAAGACGCATTGGTCAGGCTGCTATCATAGCCCAACGGGCCGGGGATTTCAGCCGTACCGGTCTTGCCAGCCAGGCTATAACCCTCCACCAGGGCATCGGAGGCCTCATCTTCCAGCGATGCCGCCAGCATATCGGTCATGGTGCGCGCCGTTTCGGCTGAGATGGGCATTCCTACAACCTGTGGGGCGGGGTCGTACTGATGCCCATTATTGACGATCGAGCGTACCACATGGGGCATAACCATTTGACCTTCATTGGCCAATGCAGAAACAGCCATCAACATCTGCACCGGGGTTACCGCCACACCCTGCCCAAAGGAGTTCGTGCCCAGGTCAGCATCAAACCAATCGGAATCCCCTGGCAATTTCAGACGCCCATATGCCTCGGCTGCCATATCCACACCCGTCAGGTGCCCAATGCCAAATGCCTGCATATACTCATAAAATGTGCCTGCGCCAGTTGTGTTTGCTACCCATGCCAGGCAGACATTCAAAGAATGCTGCATGCAACCTTGCATATTCTGAGGTCCCCAGGCGCCATAGTTCCAGTTGTAAATATAAATTCCGCCGATCTGGAACACACCGGTATCAATGAATTCCGTGTCCACCTCGACCGCATCGCTATCCAGTGCAGCAGCCATAGTCAGCACTTTGAATACTGAGCCTGGCTCATACTCTGTGCTTACTGCCCGGTTATAAGGTTGGTTATCGGGGAAGGATTTTTCATAATCCCAATACGCGTTCGGGTTCAAACGCGGTGTAACAGCCATACCCAGGATCTCACCGGTTTGGGGATCCATCACAATGATCGTTCCGCCCTCAGCACCGCTTTCATTCAATGCGGATTCCAGCCTGTCTTCCAGCATAGCCTGGATTTCGCGATCCAGTGTCAGGATCAAGTCGGCTCCAAAAGTCATCTGGGGGATCTCATCCACACGGTAGGGATCCAAAGGTATCCAAACCGCTTCTGCTTCCCCTGCCAGCAGGTCATTGAAACGCTGCTCCACGCCAAACACACCCTGGCCCTCACGATTTACAAAACCCAATACGTTTGCTCCCAGGTCATCTTCCGGATAAATCCGTTGCATACGCGGCCGGTAAACCAGACCATCCAGGCTGGGGCGTGGGGCATCGCCGTACGGTGCATCTGGCAGCGCATCATACTGCCGGTACCAATCCTGCAACTGCAGCATTTCCTCCGGTGTGACAAAATCGGCTAATTGCACATACGCCTGACCGCTTTCTATTGCCCGGCGAATGCTGAGTAGAATTTCTTCCTGGTATTCGGGGCGGTCATATTCTTGATGCCCCACCAACACTTTGCTCAGCGCAAAAGCGATCGAATCTGGGTTAGATACATAATACACCTGCGCACCCAGCTCATAAACCAGGGTATTGCCAGCCAGTAAGCGGCCCCAACGATCATAAACCTGACCGCGCGGCGGGTAGTAGGTATGTAGCGTGCGTGCGTACATATCGCCTATCTGGCGCAAATCGTCTGCCTGCGGGCTGACCTGCGTGCGCAAGATTTGCACAATAATCAGGCAACCAATGGCAACGAAAAAGATGGCGATCACGTTGTAACGCCAAAGATGATCTTCGATGCTGTTCTGTGTGCGGATCATGGCTTCACCTCCCCCTGGCCTCCTGGTTGCTCCATGGTGAACATCTGCACCGTTTTCTCCAATTGCTCACCCAGCCAGGTAAACAATGGTTGGTTGAACTCACTCGGTACACCGGCTGCGCTGACCACCATCGGCACAGCCGGAGGCGCCATCACGGATGGCTGCGGCTCTGTATATCCCTCTACCTCCATGTAGATCATTGCCTCCGGCGCGGCTGGCTCCAATCCCAACTGACGTGCGCGAGCATCCATCACCTCATACGAAGTGAGGTGAGCCAACTGCGCTTCCAGGTCAGCAATATTCTGATATAGCTCTTCAATCGGCATCGTGCCTGATTTCAGCTCAGTGGTCAGGTTGTGATATCCATACATCAGGATCTGCATCTCCATGATCTCACGCCCAATAGCCGTGGCCCGGGCAGTGATGTTCAGGTAGATGCCAGCAACCAGCGCAACGACCACCAGCGCCAACATAAACAGGCCAATTCCCTCCGTCTGCTTACGCCAGGGTGCCTGTGTATATGCCTGTGTGAATTTCCTCACGTTTTCCATGGTCAGACGTCCTTTTTTATGCGCACAATTTACCCATTCAACAAACCATGTGCAACTCTCGTGCCACCTTTCCGGATCATCTCTCTCATCTCAAATTTTTTCCGCCACGCGCAGCTTGGCGCTCCTGGCACGTGGGTTGGCTTGTACTTCCTCTGCCTGCGGCTGCACAGGCTGGCGGGTCAGCTCTCGCAAACTGGCCTTGTGCCCACAGGTGCAAACCGGTTGCCGGGGAGGGCAGAGGCAGTCTCGCCCTTCCTGCCGCAGGAACTGCTTCACCATGCGATCTTCCAGTGAGTGGAAGGAAATCACTGCCAACCTTCCTCCCGGTGCAAGAGCAGCCAAAGCCTCAGGCAGTACAGCTTCCAGCGCATCCAGCTCATGGTTGACGGCGATGCGCAGCGCCTGGAATGTGCGCGTCGCTGGATGGATAGATCTTGCAGTGGAACGACTCCCGCTCGTGGCAGGCTGCTTTCGGCCTGCACGCACAGCGCCTGCCACAACCCTGGCAAGCTGTCCGGTCGTCTCCAGCGGTCTTGCCCGGACAATCGCCCGCGCCACCTGGTATGCCCGTCGCTCTTCTCCATAGCGGTAGATCAAATCTGCCAGCTCTGCTTCGGGTGTCTCATTCACCAGATCTGCCGCGCTCAACGGGGCTTGCGGGTCAAAACGCATATCCAACGGCGCATCTGCGAGAAAAGAAAAACCACGCTCAGGCGTATCCAACTGCATGGAGGACAAGCCCAAATCCAACACGATCCCATCAACCATCATCCAACCCAGCCGTGCAGCCTGCTCGCGCAGGGTACGGTAAGAGGCCTGCACCAGGACCGCCCGTTCGCCAAATTCGGCCAATTTTTGCCGCGCCAGGCCGAGCGCCTGAGGGTCCAGGTCCAGCCCCAACAAACGCCCATCTGGGGCGCTAGCCTGCAGAATACCCCAAGCGTGCCCACCAGCCCCCAGGGTGCCATCCACATACAACCCTCCCCGCCGTGGTTGAATCGCGTGTATAATTTCTTGGTAAAGTACGGGTTGGTGACTCATCACAAACTCGTCAACCGGGCACCTGAATAAAACGAAAAGATGCGCGTATGCGCTAGGTGGAACGGGTGAGCAGGTTCAGGGTTTGATAGCGCTGGGCATTAGTTTCTGCATCCTGCATCTTGGTTAATTGTGCCTCCCATGCCACAGGAGACCAGATCTCAAAGTAATCCAGCTGTCCCACCAGAACCACCTCACTGCCAATCGCCACCTGATCACGCAGGAATTTTTGGATCAAAATGCGGCCTGCTTTGTCCACGTCTACCTGCGTCGTGTTGGCGTAGATCAACCGCCGTAGATCGCGCGACATGGGATCGGTAATGCTCATCTGAGTGATGCTCTCAGAAATTGCCTGGAAAGCACTCGCGGTGAGCACCATCAGGTTGCGGTCAAAACCAAGCGTGACATATGCACCCCCGTCTAGAAGCTCGCGGAACCTGGCGGGAATAGTCAGGCGATCTTTATCATCGAGGTTATGGTGGAACTGACCAAGAAACATATGTTCTAATTATCCTCTTAATGCATGGAACGCCGGATAAACCAGCGTTCCTCCCACAACATCCCACTTTGTCCCACGTTCAAACACATTTTAGTCGAATTCTGCCTAAAATGCAAGCCATTTTCCTAATCAATTGTTCATTTTTGAGAAATCATCCACAAACAACTTTAGAACATTGGAGATAAGCATGCCGCATAACGATCACAATTACCGCAACTTGTTCGTCGGCCTCGAGGTTGAAGTCCCCTTACTCGATGGCTCCTGTCGTTGTTATATCAATTTTGACAATGCCGCTTCCACCCCTCCCCTGAAAGCCGTCCAGAAAGCTGTGGACGACTTTCTCGTTTATTACAGCAGTATTCACCGTGGCACCGGCTATAAATCACAAATTTCCACCTGGGGTTATGAGCAAGCCCGTCATATTGTGATGCAATTCGTGGGGGCAAACACTGCTGATCACACCTGTATCTTCGGCAAGAACACCACCGAGGCAATCAACAAGGTGGCGCGGCGCTTTCCCTTTACGCGCCAGCGCGATATTGTGCTCACCAGCGGCATGGAACACCACTCCAATGATCTTCCCTGGCGCGCCGCGACGAAAACCGTGCATATCCGTCTGCTGCCCAATGGACGCCTGGATGAGGCAGATTTTGATGCCCAACTGGCAAATTATGCCAGCCGCGTAGCCCTGGTGGCTATCACCAGCGCCTCAAATGTTACCGGCTATATCAATCCCATTCACCGCCTGGCAGAAAAGGCGCATCAGGCCGGTGCACTATTCCTGGCAGATTGTGCGCAATTCGCGGCGCATCGCCAGATCAACATGCTCCCCTTGGATGATCCAGCCCACCTGGACTTCGTCGTCATCTCAGCCCACAAAATGTACGCACCTTTTGGCACCGGCGCTATCATTGGCAGAAAAGATATTTTCGAACATGGCGACCCCGACCTGAGCGGTGGGGGTACGGTAGAGATCGTCACCCTGGATGATGTTGTTTGGTCTGAGCCTCCCGAACGCGAGGAAGCTGGCAGCCCGAACGCCGTGGGGGCGATTGCGCTGGCAGCCGCTATTCGCCAACTCCAGCAAGTGGGCATGCAGCAAGTTGCCCAACACGAGGCAGAATTAACTGCTTATGCACTGCAGCGCCTGCCTTCCATTCCAGGTATCCACATCTATGGCAGCACAGATCCTGAACAAACTGCCAGTCGCGTGGGAGCAATCCCTCTCCTGCTTGAAACGGTCCCGCATTTCCTCCTGGCTGCAATATTGGGCTATGAATTCGGCATTGGAGTGCGCAGCGGCTGTTTTTGTGCCCACCCCTATATCCTGCACCTGCTCGGGCTGACCCCCGAGGAAGCCGCCACCGTGCGTGCGAACATGCTTTCGGGTAACAGATCTTCAATGCCTGGCTTGATCCGCACCTCGTTTGGGCTCTATAACACTACGGAGGAAATTGACGCTTTCATCGATGCCTTGCAGCGTATTGTGCGCGGGGAATACAAGGGCCAGTACATCCAGGACCGCGCCACTGGGGAATACCAGCCCGAGGGCTGGGAACCGCAATTTGATCGTTATTTCAGGCTGTAAATCTTATCAAATGATGCCTAAGGCAGCAGGGGCCAGTAAACCTTCCCTGCTGCCTCTTATTTTAGGTTACCAATCCCCGGCGTAACGCACATCATAAGGCTGCAATTGGCGGGTGATATAAGCCCAGCGCAACTCAATTAACTGGCGGATGTGCAGCAGATCGTGCGCTACCCAGGATGCCATCACATCCCCCGCTGAGATCGGCCCAAAAGGCGCCTGGCCGATGACATCCCAATTGGGCTCATGCAGCCCCTCCAGCCATGCCAGCGACTCCTGCCTGGCGCGTTGGAGTTTCTCTAGTGAATCTACCAGGTCACGCTCATTATACTTCCGCTCGCGCACCCAATCCTGAGGGCCAATGCGCGGCCAGTTCTCCACCGGCTTGTGCAAGATGAAATCCAAATGGGTGCGGAAATCTTCGATTTCTTCATCTAGCAAGTGATTAACCACTTCCAGCACCGACCAGGACTCCGGGTCGGGCTTCCAGCGCGCCTGCTCATTATCCACCGTCCAGGTCAGAGCGCGGATCATGTCTGCGTTTTGTTTCATTGACAGGATACACTGTTGTAGGTTCATAACATACCACCTCGCTGATTCATTGTAGCATGACTTAGGCTGTCTGGGAATCGCCGTGGTGAGGCGGATATTTACGGTAGCTCCCCATGAGCCATAACTGATTACGGTTCTTTGCGAATTGCCATCCGGATTCAGCCTTGACAATAAAGGAAAAGCAAAGTATATTTAGCCGGCTAATAATTAGCCGGCTAAATAACAAGCGAGAGAAAATGAATTGTCAACCTGAAGAACCCCCAAGGCTGGATTCCCTGCTGGCCCAGGTTTCCCGTCTCCATCACTATCGCGCGCGAGAACTCCTGGAAGGGTTTGGCCTGCACCGCGGCCAGCCGCCTGTTTTATTCACACTATGGGAACAAGAAGGCCTCACCCACAGCGAGCTGGCCAGCCGTCTGCAAATCACCCCTGCCACAATCACACGAATGATCCAACGCATGGAAAAGGCCGGCTTTGTTCAGCGCAAACCCGATCCAGATGATCAACGCATCTCACGCGTCTACCTGACCGATGCCGGGCGAGCAATCCGTTCGCAGGTGCAGGCCGTATGGGAGCGTATGGAAGTGGAAAATTTCGGTGGCTTCAGTGATGAGGAGCGAGTAATATTGCGCCACTTTCTGCTTCAGATCCGCGCCAATCTGACACGCGCCCTGGGGGGAAAGATTTCCTTCTAGGTGCTCATTATTCCAGAAATCCTGAAACTGGCAGAAATACGGCATCCATGAACGCAGCGCGCAAACTGGCGAAATTCTTGAAACCCTACTGGCATTGGGCTATCATCGCGCCTCTGCTCATGACCATCGAAGTGGCCATGGATCTGATGCAGCCGCGCATGGTCGAGCGCATCATCGACGAGGGCATTGCGCGCCTCGACCTGAACCTGGTTATCCAAACCGGCATGTTGATGTTCGGGTTGGCCTGCATCGGCGCGCTGGGGGGGATGAGCAACGGAATTTTCACCGAGCTGGCAGTACAAGCAGCAGGCGCGGATTTGCGCGAGGCGCTTTTTCGCAAGGTACAAACCTTTTCATTCGGAAACCTCGACCAATTCGATACTGGTCAACTCATCACCCGCCTGACCAACGATGTAACCCAGGTGCAAGAAGCCCTGTGGATGCTGCTGCGCATTCTGGTACGGTCGCCACTATTGTTAGTCGGCAGCCTGATTATGGCTATCATCACCAGCCCGCGGCTGGCTTTCTTGCCGCTGTTATTGATACCTATCGAACTGGTCGCGGTGATCTGGGTTGTCAAAAAAGCCACACCGCTTTATACGTTTGTTCAGGAAAAACTAGATACGCTCAACGAGGTCATGCAGGAAAACCTGTCAGGGGTACGCGTGGTAAAAGCCTTCGTGCGCGGCCGACACGAAGAAGCCCGTTTCGGGCAGGCTAACACCAACCTAACAGACCAATCCGTCCGGGCGGCGCGTACCGTCGCGATCATGCCAGCTTTCATGATGCTGAGCATCAACATGGGAATCATTGGTGTCCTGTGGTTCGGCGGCACCCAGTTCACAATTGGGAATATGCAGCTTGGGCAGATCGTCGCCTTCGTCAACTATTTGACGATCACCCTATTCTCGCTGATCATGGTCAGCCAATTGATTATCCAGTTGGCGCGAGCAGAAGCCTCCGCTAAACGTATCCAGGAGGTACTAGAGAGCCAGCCCCAGGTGCAGGATAAGCCTAATGCTTTGAGCGAGTTCTCGCCCCGCGGCCGTATCGCAATCAATCATGTAACCTTCAATTACAATGGCGACGACAGCGATCCAGTGCTCAAGGGTGTCAGCTTCGACGCAGAACCCGGCCAGACAGTGGCGTTGCTCGGCAGGACCGGGGCGGGGAAATCCAGCCTGGTGCATCTCATCCCGCGTTTTTATGATGTTACATCCGGTGCTGTGACCATCGATGGACACGATGTCCGTGACATCGATCAAGCCGCCTTGCGCCGCAACATCGGTATCGCTCTGCAAGACACGGTGCTGTTCAGCGGCTCTATCCGCGACAACATCCGCTATGGACAGCCTAATGCTCCTGAGGAGGATGTCATTGCAGCTGCCAAGGCCGCTCAGGCACATGATTTCATCCTGGCTATGCCCGAAGGCTACGATACCGTGCTCGGCCAGCGTGGTGTAAACCTTTCGGGCGGGCAGAAACAGCGCCTTGCCATCGCCCGCGCCTTACTGCTCAAACCTGCTATTCTCATCCTCGACGACAGCACCAGCGCTGTGGATATCGAAACCGAGACCAGGATCCAGACGGCCCTCGAAACGATCATGAAAGACCGCACCAGCTTCGTCATCGCCCAACGCATCAGCACTGTGCTAAACGCGGACAAGATCCTGGTGCTTGAAGACGGTCAGATCGTTGCCGAGGGAACCCACCGGCAGCTCCTGGCTGAAAGCCCCATATACCGCGAAATCTACGACTCACAGCTAGGGAATGGAATAGATCATGACTGAACAACGTCGCAATGTACCCTCGCCTCTCGGATTTCGCGGCCCGCCGATGGCCTTTTTGCAGGACGCGCCAAAATCAAAGAACACCCGCGGCGTACTGCGCCGTCTATGGGCTTACCTGGAACGCCAACGCTGGGTGTTGATTGGCACTGCCCTGTTGGTGATTATCACCTCCATCGTCGACCTGCTCGGCCCATTCCTGATGGGCCTGGCAATCGATGCCTACATCAGCAAAGCAGACCTAGCCGGCCTGGCGCGCCTGCTTGGGTGGATGGGACTTTCGTACCTCTTGGCTGCCTCAGGAACTTGGCTGCAGACCTACCTGATGGTCGGGGTAGCGCAACGAGCCGTCCGGGATATGCGTACCGACCTGTTTGCCCACTTGCAAACCCTGCCGCTACGCTACTTCGACCAACATGCCCATGGCGATATCATGAGCCGCCTGACCAACGACATGGAAAATATCAGCAATATCCTGGCGACCAACGCCAGCCAGTTACTCTCTAATGTACTTGGCCTGATCGGCGTCATCATCATCATGTTTATGATCAATGTTCCGCTTGCTATTGTCAGCCTGGTGGTCACGCCCCTGACCTTTTTCATCACTCGCTCGATTGCCAAACATACACGTGTCAGCTTTCGCCAAACTCAGCAGTCACTTGGTGAGCTGAACGGCATCATCGAGGAGACCATCACCGGCGAGCACGTCATCAAGGCTTTTGTGCGTGAGGAGGCCACTACGGCGCAATTCTCGATCATCAACCGCCGCCTGCAAAAGGCTGCTTTGCGTGCCCGCATCTTTACCAGCTTCATGGGCCCGCTGATGAACATGATCCACAACCTGGGGCTGGCTGTCGTTGCCTGCGCCGGTGGTTGGCTGGCGGTTCAATCCCTGACCACAGTGGGCGAGATTGCATCCTTCATCAGCTACGCTGGACGCCTGGGCCGCCCACTGAACATGATCGCTCAATTATTCACATCAATCCAGGCAGCGCTGGCAGGCGCAGAGCGAATCTTCGAGACAATGGATGAACGACCGGAAAGCGATGCTCCTACTGCCGCCTCCATGGAACACATTCGTGGCCATGTCCGCTTGCAGGATGTTTCGTTTGGTTACGAGACCGGCAATCCCGTATTAAAAAATGTCAGCCTCGAAGCCCTTCCTGGGCAGACGATTGCCCTCGTCGGCCCAACCGGCGCAGGAAAAACCACCATCGCCAACTTGTTGACACGTTTTTACGATATCGATTCTGGCGATATCGAGATCGATGAGCGCAATGTGGTGAATATTCAAAAAGATGACCTGCGCCGTAACCTGGGTCTCGTTTTACAGGATAACTTCTTATTTGCCACCACTGTGATGGAAAACATCCGTTATGGGCGGTTGGAAGCGAGTGACGCTGAAGTGATTGCGGCTGCCAAATTGGCCAACGCAGACAGCTTCATCCATCGCCTTCCCCACGGCTACCAAACCGTGCTGACCGAGCGCGGCAGCAATCTCAGCCAGGGGCAACGCCAACTGCTCGCGATTGCCCGTGCGATCCTGGCTGATCCTGATATTCTCATCCTGGATGAAGCCACCAGCAATGTAGACACCCGCACCGAAAAGTATTTGCAAGAGGCGCTGATGCGCCTGATGGAAAGCCGTACCAGCTTCGTCATCGCCCACCGCCTGAGCACCATCCGCAATGCCGACCAGGTACTGGTGATTAACAATGGTGAAATCATCGAGCGTGGCAATCATGAGAGCCTACTGCAACAAAAAGGATTTTATCATCACCTGTACATGAGCCAATTCAAAGGACAGGTGATTTAGTATCTATCCGAGGATTGTGGAATGTTTGAGATAGGTTCTTAGACGGTCAGGCTCTCAGATACCCAACAGTTTCAGGGCTGCCAACAGGCCTTTTTGGGTGATGGGTTTCTTCAGGAAATCGCTTGCCCCCAGTGAGCGCGCCAGCTCTGCTGCTTCCCAGGCAGAACAAACGATGATGGGAATCTTTTGCGTTTGCACATCCAGGCGCAAAGCCTGGAGAATCTCCCAACCATCCACCTGGGGCATCATCACATCCAGAAGTATCAGCGCTGGCTGAAGCTGATTTGCGAGTTGGAGCACCTGGGCAGGATCATGAACGCCAACCACTTTCAAAGGAAGGCGGCTGAGGTAACGCTGGTACATGCGCAGCGTAGGCTGCTGGTCATCCACAACCAACACCACAGGCTGGCTGCTGCCCGGGAGGGCTAAGGTCAGGCTGACCACGCCACCGGTGGTCTGTTGAGGGTATTCTTCAACCAGTGTAGCATCCAGGCGCTGGGCCCAATAACGGGCTGACTCGAGAGAATCTTCGCGTTCATCAGCATCCCAGGTTGCCCAGGTATCATCTACATTAACCTGGATTGTCACCACACAGGAATTGTCGACTATCTGCACCTGCACGTGCACAGTACGGTCGATCTGTAAATGCATGGCGTAATTGCACAGGCTGAAAAGGATCTGTCGCAGGATGATGCGGTCTGTGAGCACCATGTGGGGTCCCGAAGCACTCTCGAAATGCAAGCTGATGTTCTCGGCGCTGGCACGGGGCTGCATGGTAGCCATCACTCCCTGCAACACCTGGCTCAGATCCAGAATCTCCGGCGTCAAAGGGAATGCCCTGAGTGCCTGGTAATCCTGCTCAGCCTGCTCAGAGGAGTCGGCAAACATTTTCTGGAAAACCTGATCCCAAAGCCTGCCAGCCAGCGCTTGCAAAGCCCGGCTGTGATCGCGGCGCAACTGCCGCTCACTGAGATGCAGCTCATCAGCCAGAGCCTGCGGGGTGTTGCCTTGAGTATAGCGACCATGCAGGATCAGGTAAGGCCTCCACTCGGGAGCACTGGGAGCAAATTCGCGGTCTGGTGGGCGCAAGCCTTCGATAGCCTGCGAGACGACCTGCTGGATGAAGTGCGCTCTTCCAAACTGGTAATCCTGGGGCAACTCGATCATACCCGCCAGAGGATGAGTCTCCAGCACAGCATAATCGAAGATGTGGTTCATCAGGTCCTTGAAGAGACCATTAAATACATTTTGTTCCATGCTATGTCCGTATTATGTCCGCAGGATGACCGCAAGCCTATTGATTTCCATATTATGTTTCTCTATAATATATTTTAACCGATCGCGGCTGTCGCGTTCTCTTTTCGTACTGTTTTCTACGCCGAAAGCAATGATCTCGTGAAGTTAGCGATCGCAAAGGAGGTGTGTATTGCGGTTGTCCTGAAAGAATCAAGATAAACAACCAACATATCCAACGGAAAATTCAACACAAAAATTGGCCAATTGAATCAAAATCCCCAAAATAAAAGGAGTGAAGAGAAATGGCAAAGAAAAACTTTTTATGGACTCTGATGGCAGGTTTGATGGTTCTCTCGATGATCCTGACCGCCTGCAATGGTGGAGCTACGGCAACGACCGAGCCCGAGACCGAGGAAACAGAAGAACCGGCTGTAGCCAAAGAGGTTGAGGTGTTCTCCTGGTGGACCGGCGGCGGCGAGGCAGCAGGGCTGGAGGCGATGATTGCTATCTTCAGTGCCAAGTACCCAGATATCACATTCATCAATGCTGCAGTAGCAGGTGGCGCAGGCACCAATGCCCGCGCAGTGCTGGCTACCCGGCTGCAGGCTAATGATCCGCCCGATAGCTGGCAGGGACATGCTGGCCAGGAGCTGATCGGCACTTATGTGGCTGCCAATCAGCTCGAAGACCTGACCTTCCTATATGAAGAGGAGGGCTGGATGGATGTGATGCCTGAAACACTGATCCCCCTGATCTCGCAGGATGGCAAGATCTATTCCGTGCCGGTCAATATTCACCGCGCCAATGTTCTCTGGTACAACCCGAGTATCCTGAGCGCCAACGGTATCGAAGTGCCGACAACCCTGGATGATTGGTTTGCTGCTATGGATACCCTCCAGGCTGCTGGTGTGATCCCGTTGGCCATGGGCGAGCAGTGGACGGCGATGCACTTGTTCGAGACGATCCTGCTTGCTTCCTTAGGCGCCGAAAAGTACAACGGCCTGTGGAGCGGCGCGACGGATTGGGGCGGCGCCGATGTGAAGGCTGCCCTGGATGCCTATAAGAAGACCTTGACCTATGTCAACTCGGATGCCGCCTCCTTGTCCTGGCAGGATGCCGCCCAACTGGTTGTGGATGGCAAGGCAGCCTTCAACGTGATGGGTGACTGGGCAGAAGGTTTCTTCCGCGAACTGGGCAAGGCCCCGAATACCGATTACGGCTGGGCTGCTGTTCCGGGGACGGGCGGCAACTTCCAGTTCCTCTCCGATAGCTTCGTTCTGGCAGTAGGCGCCCCGGACCGCGAAGCGGCGATCGCCTGGCTACGCATCTGCGGCTCAAAGGAAGGCCAGGATGCTTTCAACCCGGTGAAGGGCTCCATCCCGGCCCGCAGCGATGCCGATCGCGCACTGTATGGTGTATACTTACAGTCTGCTATGGATGATTGGGCGAGCAATACGGTTGTCGGCAGCCTGACCCATGGTGTAGTAGCCAACGACTCCTGGAAGTCGACCATTGATACCGCCCTGGGCTTATTCCTGCAGAGCGGCGATGTGGATGCCTTCCAGACCGCACTTGTGGCAGCCTGCAAGGACTCTGGTCCCTGCGAATAATCCAATCTGATCTCTGGTACTGCGGGAGGAAAACTCCCGCAGTACCACCCCAGAGGCAGGCTCATGACAAAGAACAAGGATACAATCCTTTCCATTGCGCTGGTGTCGCCTTCCATCCTGGCAGTCGCCATTTTTATTTACGGCTTCATCGGCTGGTCAGCCAGGGTTTCGCTCACACAGTGGAAGGGGTTGCTGCCCAACTTTGCGTGGGCGGGTTTCCAGAACTACATTGATCTATTCAAAGACCCGCGTTTCCATGTCGATATCCGCAACACTGTGATCTTCACAGTGATCTTTGTGGCAGGATCATTAATCCTGGGATTGTTCATGGCTGTGCTATTGGATCAGAACCTGCCTGCAGAAGGCTTCTTCCGCAACTTGTTCCTGTTCCCAATGGCAATCTCTTTCATCGTGACTGGTGTGGTGTGGCGCTGGTTGATGAACCCGGCAATGGGAGACCGCATCAGCGGGTTCAATCTGCTATTCCACACACTGAAACTCGATTTCCTGATCAACCAATGGCACACAACGCCAAACTGGGGGATCGCTGCCATCGCCCTGGCGGCGATCTGGCAAATGTCGGGCTATACCATGGCCCTCTATCTTGGAGGGCTGCGCAGTATCCCCGAAGAGCTGCGCGAAGCGGCGCGCGTGGACGGCGCAAGCGAAATCCAAATCTATACCAATATCGTGCTGCCCATGCTGCGTCCGGTAACGCTTTCTGCCATGATCATTCTAGGTCATATTTCCCTCAAGGTGTTCGATCTGATCGTGGCGGTGGCGGGAAAGCAGCTGCCCCTGGACGTGCCGGCGGTTTACATGTGGCAAACCACCTTTGATGGCTTATTCTACTGGCGGGGAGCGGCGATCGGCATTATCTTGCTGCTTAGCGTTGCTGTTCTTATCATTCCCTATCTCATTTTTACATTGCGCAGTGAGGCAGAGATATGACCAGTATCACCACCCCGCGCCCAACTTATCGAAGCCACAGGCTGCGATGGAAGCACCTGCTGCTCATCCCGTTGATCCTCCTGTCGATCTTTTATTTGATCCCCCTCTATCTGATGCTGGCTACGGGCTTCAAGGCATTTGAAGAAGTGAGCCTGCAGACGATGTGGAACTTGCCCAGCAGCATCCACTTCGACAACTTTATTGCCGCGTTTGAGAAGCTATCCCCTCATTTATGGAACAGCTTCAATATGGTGATTCCTGCAGCGGTGATCTCCTCCATAGTCGGCTCGATCAATGGTTTCGTGCTGGCAAAGTGGAAATTCCGTGGTGCGGACCTGATCTTCCCATTGATCCTGTTCGGGATGTTCATCCCTTACCAGAGTATTCTGATCCCGCTGGTGGAGTTCATGCGCAATGTGGGCTTGCAGGGCAGCCTGGCGGGTTTGGTGTTAGCGCATGTGATCTATGGCATCCCCATCACAACCCTGACCTTCCGCAATTATTATGCCAGCATCCCCAAGGAACTGGTAGAGGCCTCACGCATGGATGGCGCAGGGCTCTTGGGCGTTTACTGGCACATCTTGCTGCCCAACTCGCTCCCGGCATTTGTGGTGGTGCTGATCTGGCAGTTCACCTCGGCGTGGAACGATTTCTTGTTCGCAGTCGCCCTCACCAGCTCGCAAAACTGGCCGATCACGGTGGCACTGAACAATATGGCTGGCAGCCAGATCATTGCCTGGAACATCCAGATGGCGGGTTCTTTCCTGGCAGCAGTACCGACATTATTGGTTTATATTTTCCTGGGGCGCTACTTCCTGCGTGGTCTGATGGCAGGCGCTCTGAAAGGATAAACAATCAGCTCTCCTGATCTCCTCTGGATAGCGGGATTGAAGGGTGAAAAGAGATGGTCAATGGGGTTGTCGCCCACTGACCATCTCAATTTTAAGTAAAACACCTATCCGAAACTCACGAGATGTTTTCGGATAGGTGTTTATTTTTATGACTATTTGATTACCAGTGGCAATGAAGTTCTTATCGTAGCATCTACGCCGCCAGTGGCATAGAGCAGATCGCCGATGGTGGTATTGTAATAGGCGATGACCGGAAAACCAGAGGGCAGCACGCCGATCGATGAATATTGACCAGCATCACCTGTAGAAACCACATTGGAGATGCGCCAGGTATTGCCATTAAAATACGCATACTTCAAGGTAACCTTGAAGTTGTCGTAATAGCTGATGTGTGGGGTGCCATCCGGCGCCAGCACCAGCGAAGGGGAATAACCGCTGGCTGTATCAACCGTGAAAAGCACCCACTTTTCACCATCCCAAGAAGCATACTTCAGATCATCCTTGTCATCATCAAAGTAAGCAATCCGTGGTTGGTCATCAGCATCCAGGGCGATGGAGGTGTAGAAACCTACCTCGGGGTTGTTATCTACAACGCGGATAACAAATTTCGTGCCATCCCAAAAGGCATACAGCAGACGACCAATGGTGCTGTCAAAATATGAGAAGTGCGGGCGATTGGTGCTGTCCAACTGCATGGACAGGTATTCACCCACCACATTGTCGCTGGCATCGACTGTCATCTGCACCCAGTTGGTACCGGACCAGTAAATATATTTCACATTCCCATTCTTATCATCCGTATAGGCAATGTGGCTATTGCCACTGCTATCGATATCAATGGCAGAGTACAACCCCATCTGGGCACCCAAGTTCATGTTGATGACCACCCAGCTAGCCCCATTCCAGTAGGCATACTTCAGCGTGCGCGCAGACAGATCGTAATAAGTGATCCGCGGGCTATTGGTGGAGTCCAGGACAATGGAGGGGTTGACACCAACTTCACCATTGAAGTCAACCGTTTGAACAGCCCAGGCGCTTCCCGTCCATGTGGCATATTTGAGATCATCGTGGGTGTCATCGAAATAGGCAATATGGGGCACGCCGGTGCTGGTCAGCGCCATATCGTTATAGGCACCTACATCCGCCGATTCAGCAATGGCTGTGGTCGTCCAGGTTGTCCCGGAATAGACTGCATAGTTAAACAGCCCTTCGCCAGCATCAAAATATACAATGCGCGGATTATCGCTGTCATTGATCGCCAGAGATGTGTACCAGCCCACCATGCCATCAGTAGCTACTTCGTACACTTTCCAGTTGCTGCCAGTATATTCCGCATAACGCAAATTGCCTTCATCAGCATCGAAGTAGCTGATGCGGGGGAGGTGCGCGCTATTGAAAGCCAGGGAGGAGTATAAGCCCACTGAGGAATCAGCGTCGGCAGTCTGAATGGTCCACTCATTTCCGGTGTAGCGCGCATATTTCAAGCTAGCCTCACCCTGGTCATAGTAACTGATAGAGGGCCGCTGGTTATTCCCAATCGCGATGGAAGGGTATAAACCGGTATTGCCGGTCTGGTCGACATTGGTGATCTGCCACTTGGTGCCATCCCATTTGGCGTACGCCAGATCCTGGGCAGTGGCACCTCGGTAATAGGCAATATGAGGCGTGCCGGCGCTATCGACCGCCAGGGAGCAATTCAGACCTGCATCGCCGGAAGTATCGACAAGCTGGTACTGCCACCCGCCTAGAATCTGGCGTACATAGCGCAGCTCTTGTTCGTCGGAGTCGTAATAGCTGATATGCACGTTCCCGGCAGAATCGATAGCGATCGAGGTATACAACCCATAACCGGTGAGATCAGATTCTGCCGCGAGGGCGCCATCGGCATTGGCGGGCAACTCGTTCACAATAGTCCGCCAGGGGCGCTGGTTGGCGCTCCGTCCAGTCTCAAAGGGCGTTTGCTCGATAACGGCATCTTGGGAGATGAAAACGTCCTCTCCAGCAGGCGCGGCCATCGTAGAAATGACCCAATCGCTGCCGTTATAGTAAGCATACTTTAACACGCCATTTTGTGAGTCATAATAGCTGATGTGTGGGCGATCGCTGGGATCTAGCGCAAGCGAGGCGAACAATCCTACCCCGGGTGTGTCATCAACGGTTTCTACAACCCAGCTTGTGCCGTTGTAATAGGCATAATAGAGATAGTCTCCGCCAAAGACAACATGAGGCTGGTTTTCAGAGTCCAGGCGCAGTGTGCGGTCTGTCATCATACTGAGCAGCGGAGGCGCATCAACCGGCTGGTGGGTGAATGGACGAGACTGGATGCCATCTTCAACAACGGGTGCTTGAGGCACAGCCCCCAGGGCAGTGGTGGTGAAAACCGCCAGCAGGAGCACAATGCTCAAAAAAGTGAATGCCCGGCGATGGCTCTTCTTGAGAGGCAGGCGTGGCCTGGGCAAATTGTTTTCAGATAGGGTCATGGTGTTTTACTCCTTATTCATATCGTGACAATTGGTCATTCTACCAGATTTTATGTCTCATTGGGAATCACTAAACCCCAAGGCTGAAGAGAACCGGCTGCGGTAAAGGAGTACGCTCGAGCGCCGGCAGGTGAGAATGCCAGTGTTGTGCATGCGTACAGGACGGTAGAAACCAGTGAATAGTTCCCGCTGCATAGGGGTGAAACCAGCAGAGATTTAAGGCGTATAATTAACGATGGTATGATACACAATCGAGGGAACAGCAGGCATGGCAAAGTTCAAGGATATCGCTTCCATCTGGAATAACATTCGTGAGGTCGATCTGCGCCCGCTTCGAGACGCGGCTTTGGCCCAGGTGAGGATTGCCCTGATTGGTGAGATGGGCGTGGGCAGGCATACGTTGGCGGCGCAGCTGCGCAAAGATCCAGCCCGTGAAGGTGTATATTCTCAATCGCCCCTGCTAATTGCCACACTCGACGAAGCGCCAAAAGCAGCGGGTGCAGACCTGATCATTTTGATGGTTGATGCCACACATCAGGATTATGCGCGGGAACAACAACTGGCTTCGCAATGGTCGGACTCAGGGAAAAAAGTAGTAGTATTCTGCAACAAGTATGATCTGCTGCAGGGCGGGCAGGTTCTGGGACAATGGGTCGGTTGGGCTGTGGAAAAGGTCTTATACGGCTCAGTCACCGATGCGCAATACTTGCAGCGAGAATTGGTCCCAGCCGTATTGGAGCTGCTGCCCGAACAGCACCTCTCCCTGGGCAGGCATTTCCCACTCTTCCGCCTGCCTATTGCCCGGCAATTGATCAGCGAGACATGCTTTTCCAATACCGCCTATGCGGTCAGCACGGGAATTGCCGAGGTGGTGCCAGCATTGGATCTGCCGCTCAACGTAACGGACCTGATTGTATTAACCAAGTCGCAGGCATTCCTGGCCTATAAACTGGGGTTGTTGCTGGGTTTCTCCACCCGCTGGCAGGATTATGTGGGGGAGTTTGGCAGCGTGATTGGAGGGGGCTTCCTCTGGCGGCAGTTGGCCCGTTCCCTGGTAGGATTAATCCCGGTCTGGGGAATTGTGCCCAAGGTGGCAGTCTCGTACGCAGGCACTTTTGTGGTGGGCCATGCCATTTTGCAGTGGTATCTCACCGGGAGGCACCTCTCGCCGAAACAATTGCACTCTCTCTATTTGCAGGCATTTGCGCGCGGCAAAGATGCGGCTATGCGCATGTTACAAAAGGTACCCCGCCCCCGCTTGGGTAAGAAAAAGCAAGCCGTGCTGCCCGCTGGTCAAGAAGCACAGCAGCTTCCAGAAGGCACGGTGGAGGCTACCCCGCAGGGCGAAAGCGCCGCTTTGCTAAAAGGAGAGCCAATTGCAACTGTGACAAAACCAGCTCCGAAAGAGAAAAGGAAGTTGTTTGCGCAGCGCAGGAAGAAGGAAAAACCTTCTCCTGCACAAAAGATTTGTGCGCAGTGTGGCAGACCCAATGCAGAAGATGCCAGCTTTTGCCAGTTTTGCGGCATCCGTTTGACGAATTAGGGGAATGACAGTAAACTAATAAAAATCCTGATCGCAGGGACGCTTAGGAGGACCGATATGACTTCACCTTCATTTCGCCTGGTTATGCGTACAGGCCCAACCCCCGGACAAACTTATGATCTGGTAAAAAATGATATTTATATTGGGCGGGATATTACCAACGATATTGTGATCAACGATTCCGAGATCTCGCGCCGCCACTCACGCCTGCTCTTCCAGGCAGGCAGGTACACCATCCAGGATGTAGGCTCGACCAACGGCACTTTCGTCAATGGCCAGCGGCTGATGGGTCCGCATGTGCTGGGCGTGGGCGAAGTGGTCATGCTTGGTGAGAATGTGAGTCTGTCGTTTGAGAGCGTAGGCTTTGATCCCAATGCCACTGTGGTCGGCTCGGCGCCCCAGGCAGGCGTCCCCGCGCCGCAGGGCTTCGCCCCACCCCCAGCCCAACCGGGCTTCGCCCCACCCTCGGCTCAACCGGGCTTCGCCCCACCCCCGGCTCAACCAGCCTACGCCCCGGCGCCCGTTTACGCCGGGCAGGTGCCTGCCGGACCAGAAGAAGCTATGCCCCCTGCGCCTATGCCAAAGAAGGGCGGAACGAATACCTGGATTCTGGCTGGATGCGGTTGCCTCTTCCTGGTTGTAATTGCGTGTGTGATTGCTGCTTTTTTGATCGACTACTTTAATTATTGGTGCACCTTATTTGGCTTTATCATCCCAGGGTGCCCATAGGGGAAATTCCACAAAACCGTTGCTTGTACATAAGGCTACATGGGCAGCGATTCTGGTGCGACAATTGCCCTAATCGCTGCCTTTCGTCTCACTCATCTATTAGCTCCCAGCCCCCATCCAGGCTTTGCAAGCGCAACTCCACCCAGGTAAGGCCGGAGTCGCCTGCCAGCACGTAGGCTGTATTGCCATCGATCTCGATCCGCTCCACCTGATAACCACGAGTTTGTACTACCTGGGCGATCGCAAAATAATCGTCCGCGAGCGGATGCACCGCGAAAGGATCTGGCTGGCCGGTTTCAATGGCAGCTAAAACCTGGTTGATCACTGAGAGGATTTCCCCGGCGCTTTCATAAGGTGCAGAGCTGAGGTCTTCACCCGCGGCAATGAGCAAGGTTTCCAGGGCGATGTTTTCGATGGCAGATGGATGACGAAGGTAATCCGCTACGATCTGACGCTGGCGCATCTGCTGGCTGTCCAGCAGCCACGCCGTAGCGAAGTAAGCCCCTGGGTCCAACGCCTGCTGGTAACGGCGCAGGGTGTCGTAGAACTGCACGGTAAGGCGCACATCATCTTCCCAATCTTCGGCATCAGGAAGTGTTTGCAGATAGGCAATGAAATCCGCTTCCAACTGCGCAAAACCTAGCCCGAAATGAGCCTGCAAACCCGTATTGATCGCCGCGGACTGCAGATTGCTCGGATGCGGGTGGATATCACGGTAGAAGGCTGAATAGGCCTCCCAGCCCCAACGCTCGACCATGTACTGCACCAGGGCACCGGCTTGCAGATAACCGATCTCGTGTTGGGAGGCGTAGAAATCATCCGCCAGGATGTTCAGGGGAATATACCAGTCCAGCCGACCCTCCAGCAAGGCGGCTGCACGCGGCAACAAGGGCTCTGGCTTGAAGTGTCCACCAGTTAGATACACCGCCAACCCTTCAACAAGCAAGGAGGGGCGCAAGTCTCCACCTAATCTCTGGTCAAGGATATGGATCATTTCATGAAGCACAACCATATCCCAGGCATTAGCCGCGTAATTACGTTCCAGGTAAGAGACATGGATTTCTCGGCTGGCAAAACCACCATGCCCCAAAAGTCGCGGCAGGAGGGTAATGGTAATAGGCTGGCTGAAGGTTACACCCATGCGCTCAATCGCCTGGTCTGCCTGGTCATCAGCTAATTCTGCCAATAGCGTGAGATCTCGTTCTGCGGCGGTACCCGTGATGTAATATAACGCACAGCAATCTGTGATCACAGATGCCCAATGGGCATTGGCTTCGTCTGGGTTTTCGGCATCGCCTGGCAGCAGGGTGACGGTTTCAGACCATGTGAAATCATGAGGGGCTACTGTGAAGGTCAGCGTATGTTCCCCAACTGACATGCCCCACGTATCCCAGGCCCAGATCATGGTGGCCTGGAGGCGACCTTGGATGCCAAAGGGTGCAAAAGAGGCCGTTCCCAACAAGGGGCCATCAGGAGCATCCACCTGTACGGAAAGCTCGGCGTTTTGCAGCATCATCCCCTCCGCAGGGATCACTTCCAGGCTCACCAAATCACCAACATAAAAAGCATTGTCGGGGTGATATTGCACCCGGAATGGCAAAGTCGTGGCAGTGTTGGTTGGGGTAAGGGGTGTGGCTGTGGCTGCAGACACAGGCTGCGGTGTGAAGGTTGGCGGGGAATGCGTTAGCGTATGGGTAGAGGTTGGAGTACGGGTTAGGGTGGCCGTTGGCAAGGCAGGGGTGGCTGGTGCAGGCTGCAATGCCTGGCACGCCATGCTGAGCAAGAGAATAATGACGAATAGCATACCTGAATAGCGACGCATGGCTGTATTATAAATGAATGGGTGGTGGTAGAATATTTTTATCACGATTCTTTCATTGTTTAGCCATGGTGGAAATAGATACCATGGCAAGCCAAACCAAAAATTCGACGATTAATTCCTAAGGAGGTTAAAATGTCACCAATGTTTGTCCCCGGTCCTGTGGATGTGGCGCCAGAAGTATTGGAGCAGCAAACTAAACCAATGCTGCCACACCGCAGCAAGGATTTCGAAGAAATCTTTCGCCGGGCCGCGGATAAAGCCCGCCAGGTGTTTTTCACCGAACACCGGATCTTTATTATGACCAACTCTGGTAGTGGCGCGCAGGAAGCCTGTGTGCGCAATCTGGCCAAAGAGCGCGTGCTGTCCTGCATCAACGGTGCCTTCTCCAAGCGCTGGTACACAGTTGCCCAGGCCAACGGCAAGCAGGCAGACATGTTAGAAGTGCCGATGGGCCAGGCCATTCTGCCAGGAATGGTTGAGGAAGCGCTCCAAAAGCAGAAGTATGAATTGATCACTGTTGTACACAATGAGACTTCCACCGGCGTGATGAATCCGATCAAGGAGATTGCCGAAGTGGTGCACCGCGTCAGCCCGGATACGCTGATTGCTGTAGACGCGGTCTCATCCCTGGCAGGCGCGAAGGTAGAGATGGATGCCTGGGGCATCGACGTATTATTCACTTCATCACAGAAAGCGCTGGCGCTGCCCCCAGGGTTAGCCCTGTGCGCGGTCAATGAACGCGGCATGGCGCGCGCCGCCGAAGTGCCCAACCGCGGCTGGTACTTCGATTTCCTGCTCCTGGAGAAGCATCGCAATAAAGATTCCACGCCAATGACGCCAGGCATGTCGCTGGTTTTCGCTCTGGATTACCAGCTTGACCGCATCCTGGCAGAAGGGATTGAGAATCGCTTCGCCCGCCACGCGGCGATGGCCAAGCGCTCGCAGGAATGGGCTGTTGCCAAGGGTTGGCCGCTCTTTGCTGCTGAAGGCTATCGCTCTCACACATTGACGGTGGTGAGCAATCCACCCGAATTTGACTGTGTCGAATTCAATAAATTCCTGGCAGCCCACAAGATGCGCCTGGCCAATGGCTATGGTGATCTGAAAGGCAAGACCTTCCGCATTGCCCACATGGGAGAGATCCAGTTAAGCGATGTCGACAAGCTACTGGCCTTGATCGATGAATTCATGGTCGGCAAATAAGCCGATGAACATGCCACAGGTTCGGCTGGTGCAGCGCGCTTGCCGAACCTGTTTTCTTTTTTGATCTATGGACAAGATTATCGAAATTTCGCTGGACGCGATGGTTTATGGCGGCGACTGCCTGGGTCGCCTGCCAGATGGCAGGGCTGTTTTCGTCCCCTATGCTCTACCAGGTGAAAAGGTGCGTGTCGAAGTCACAGAGCAGCAACGCGGCCATGCGCGAGCGGTGCTGCTGGATGTGCTGGAAGCCTCGCCCAGGCGCGTACAGCCACGCTGCCCGCACTACCAGCAGTGTGGAGGCTGCCATTACCAGCATATCGAGTCTGAAGCACAACTGCAAATCAAGGCAGATATCTTATGCGAGCAATTGCGGCGCATTGGTGGATTCCAGGATATTCCTCTCCTGCCAGCCAAATCTTCACCCCAGGCATGGAACTACCGCAACCATGTGCAGTTCCACCTGGATGAAAACGGCAGACTGGGTTTCCAGGCTGCGCGCTCCGCAGAGATCGTGCCAATCCAAGAATGCCACTTGCCCGAAGAAATACTCAATTGGGTCTGGCCGCAGATTGAATTCGATCCGCTACCCGGACTGGAGCGGGTAGGGCTGCGGCTGGGGGCAGATGAAGATGTGATGCTGATTTTAGAGAGCAGCGACCCCGCCCCAGTCGATTTCACCGTCGAAGAGCTATCCCTATCCGCCGTGCACCTGGGGCCTGGCGGTGTGCTGATTCTGGCGGGCAGCGACGCGATCATGATGGAAGTGCTAGAGCGATCGTTCCGCGTCTCTGCCAGTTCATTCTTTCAGGTGAATACTGCAATGGCGACGGCAATGGTAGAGCATGTGCTTTCCAGCCTGGAGTTGACCAGCAACGCAACAGTTCTGGATGTGTATTGTGGCGTAGGGCTGTTCAGCGCGTTCCTGGCGCCCAAAGTGAAGCGACTGGTAGGAATTGAAACTTCCCCAGATGCCTGCGATGATTTTGCAGTCAACCTGGATGAGTTTGACCATGTGGAGTTATACGAGGCACCCGCCGAAAATGTGCTAACAGATATCCGATTTTCACCGGATGCAGTGTTGGTCGATCCGCCACGCAGCGGGTTGGGCAAGCGTGCAATGGATGGGGTATTGACGCAGGGCGCTCCCAGGCTGGTTTACGTCTCCTGCGACCCTGCCACGCTGGCGCGCGATGGAAAACGCCTGGTGGCAGGAGGATATCGCCTGGAAAGCCTGCAGCTTTTCGATCTCTTCCCGCAAACATATCACATCGAGAGTATCAGTGTGTGGGGAAAGTGAAAGAGGCTGTCCAAAAAGAACCAAAGGAAAGAAATTAATATTCCTCTTGGACAGCCCCAGTGTAAAAGATCAAAGCAAGTATTACTCCTCTTCGCGCTTGCCCAATTGGTGATCTAACTGGTAGATGGAGTTGCTCTTATCGCCGATCAGCTTCAGTGTTCCCAGGATATCGGAGGCATTCTTCTCCTCCTCCACCTGCTCTTCAATGAACCAATTCAAGAACACCTGGCTGGCGAAATCGCTTTCTTTGACCGCACTGGCGTAGATTTTGTTGATGAGGGCGGTAACCTTCTGCTCGTGCTCCAGAACCTGCTCAAAGACTTGGGTTGGTGTACCAAATTGAGCCGGCGGCTCGTCGATCACCAGCAGCTTTACCGAGCCACCGCGATCATGAATATGATCGTAAAATTTCATCGCATGTTCCTGCTCTTCAGCAGCCTGCATACGCATCCAGGTAGCGAAACCAGGAAGCCCGGCTTCTTCGAAATGGGATGACATGGACAGATAAAGATATGCGGAATACAGTTCGTGCTTGATCTGTTCATTCATCTCTGCAAGGATGGTTTTGCTTAGCATATTTCATTTTCTCCTTTTTGGGAATTAGATTGCCCCGCCATTCGGGTTGGATAGAGCCTGGCATTTGGCGCAGATGCCAAAGAAATCCAGGCGTTGACTACTCAATTGAAAACCACTCGCGCGCACCTTCTCTTGGGCCATGGCAATCAGATCTGACGCCTCGATATCGGTGATAGAATTACAGGAAGTGCAGATCATATGAAGATGGGGCTCGGGGTGCAAACCATCGTACCGGTTGCTACCGTGACCCATACCAATCTCCATCACCTCACCCATCTCTTTTAACAAAGCAACGGTCTTATAGATTGTTGCCATGCTGGTCATAGGGTAAGCACTGCGCACGCGGTTATACACCTCCTCCACAGTCGGATGCTCCTCACTTGTCAGCATGATCTTGAGCACTGCCATTCGCTGCGGGGTGATGCGGCAGCCGTGTTCTTTCAACCGCTGGATGAGATTATCCAGGCGGGCTTGCAGATCAGGCTGAGGGAGAGGCGATAACGTTTTCATTCTATTTACTAATAATCATTATCAATAAAGAATTATAATTATCAACTCTTATCTTGTCAAGGGGTTTCCAAAACATCCAACGCACACGCCTTATCATCCTGCGCAGCGCGGGCTGCCCTGATCTGCAGGATCAGACTGGTAAACCCAACACCCATCAACAGCAACGCAGCCAGAATAGCGACAGGCATGGCCTGGGATCCTGTGGCTTCGAACAATTGCCCAATTGCCCAGGGCAAAATCATCCCGCCGAGAGATGTACCCACGAAGAAATAGCCGTTGATCTGCCCGGTGAGTGCCATCTGCTGCCCCGCCAGCGTGATCGCAGTGGGGAAGACCGAGGCCATACAAAGCCCCAGGCCAATGGTAGCCACCCACAAAGCCAGTGGCTGACCCGGCCACAGGAAAATAACACTGACGCTGACCAGACAACCCAAGGTATCGAGCAGCAAGGTGGCAGCGGGTTTTAAGCGCACCGCCAATGGGATCGAGAGCAGCCTGCCCAAGGTGAGGGCGCCCCAAAAAGCCGAAGTGAGGTAAGCGGCGCTGGTTTCTTCTACGATGATTCCCGATTCAACTGCATAAGTAAATACCCAGCCGCCATAGCTGATCTCTGCTGCCACGTAGAGAAACAAAAAGACCGCAATCGAGATCACCAGCCGCCACGGGATGGGCTGCTTTGCCGCAGTCTGTTCTTTCTGCGCAGCCGGCAAGCCAGGGCTAGGAAGGCGAAGCAGGAACGGGATCAACAACAGACTCAACAATGCAACCAGCCAGTATCCGCCAGAGATATCACCTCGCAGCAGTAACGCCTGGGCGATGATGATCGGAGCCAGGAAAGCACCTACCCCAAAACAGAAGTGAAGCCCATTCATGAATGGCCCAACGCGCTGCTGGTACACCCATACCAGTAAGGTATTCCCACCAACATCAATCACGCCCTGGCTTAGCCCCAGCATCACCCCAGCAACCACCAGCACCCAGAGTAGCGGGATCAGCGGGAAGGCAGCCATGCACACAATCATCACCACCAGGGCAAGCAGCAGAAGCAAGTGTCCGCCTACCCGATCATATAATCGTCCACCGACGAGTGCGCCTACCAGGTATCCTAATGATATGGCAGTGAAGAGGTAACTAACCTGACCGAGAGAAGCCTGTGTATTCTCAGCCAGGTCGGGCAGCGTGGGGCCAATCACAGCCGTGGTGAGGCCAAGCAAAATAAAGATCGCGTAATAGACTATCGTTTGCGAGATGGTATTCGGTTTCATTGTTCACTGCTCCGTTCTAGAATTGTTCAAGCATACCATAGAGCAAGCCAGTACGCGGGTCCGAATCCAACCAGCCAAACGGGCTTACACATATTAATTCTCTAATATTTTGATGAATTATCAAAATATTAGAGAAATTCACAAATTATTGATATAATATACCAAAAGGAGATAACATGAACAGCATTCCGCGGAAATGCCCCAGTTGTTCCTCCCCCATGGTGGTCACGCAGCTTGGCTGTACTGCCTGTGACACCACAGTCGTTGGGCGATTCGAGCTCAACCCTTTCCTGCGCCTCTCGCCTGAGAGCCTGGATTTTCTGGAAACATTCATCCGCAATCGCGGGAATGTGAAAGAAATGGAGCGCTCAAGCGGGCAATCCTATTGGGCTATTCGCAAAAGGTTAGATGAGGTGATCGCCGAGATGGGCTTCGATATCGAACCGGCCGTAGATATCCTCGCCCAGCGCCGCCAGGAAATCCTGAACCAGCTCAGCCAGGGCGAGATCGACGTTCAAGAAGCCACCCGCCTGTTAACCCAGCTGGGGAAAACAGGCCCATAAACATCTATCCGCGGGTCGCTGGGCTCTTGCCCAGATCTTTGGATAGGCTTTCAATCTAATAGGAGGTTCCGAATGGAATTGGAACAAGAACAAACCATCGTTTTGCAGATGATCGCCGAAGGGAAGATCACTGCCAAGGAAGGCGAGGCGCTGCTAGAAGCGCTGGAGGCCAGCATTCCCCAAGATCAAGCGCCCCCACCACCCCCAATGCCGGCGCTGCCGCCCCTGCCCCCCATTGCTCCACCCCGGCACATGTACCCGGACCGCGCCAGCAGGGGAGAAGCCGACCTGGCTGCCGCGCTCCATGAGCTCAATATCCATCCCATCACCCGCGCCGACCTGGAAGAGCTGCAAACGCACGGCATTACGGAGCGCTATGTGCGCGAGATGAGTGCCTTGGGATTCGCTCCACACAGCCTGGGCGAGTGGATCGAGCTGGGCATGCACGACGTGACACCGCGCCTGGTGCGGGAGTTGCGTGAGCTGGGCTACGATGACCTCAGCACCGACCAGCTCACCGAGCTGAGCACGCATGGCATTTCGCCGCGCTACCTGCGCGAGATGAAGGAACTGGGTTTGAGCGACCTTTCCATCGATCAACTGGTCGAGCTGGGGATGCACAATATCTCACCGCGTTTCGTGCGCGAAATGCATGACCTGGGGTACAAGGATCTATCAATGGATGAGATGGTCGAGCTGGGCATCCACAATATCTCTCCCCGTTTCTTGCGCGAGATGAACAGCCTGGGTTTCAAGGATCTCAGCATCGAACAACTGGTCGAACTGGGTATTCACAATATCTCGCCGCGTTATGTGCGCGAGATGCGTGAATTGGGTTTCCAGGATCTGGGTGTGCATGATCTGGTAGAGTTGGGCATTCACGACATCTCCCCGCGTTATGTGCAGGAGATCCGGCGCATCGGATGGGAACAACCGCTCCGCGTCGAGGATCTGGTTGAGCTGGGCATCCATGATGTTCCGGCTCGCTTCCTGGAGGAGATGATGGCGCTGGGTTTCAACCAGGCTTACCTGGAGGATCTCATTGAACTATACAACCAGGATGTCAAGCCGAACTATGTGCGCGAGATGCGCGAGCTTTTTCCCGATATCAGCATCGATGAGCTGATCGAGTGCCGCCAGCAGGATATTACGCCCCGCTTCGTACGCTCTCTGCACCAAGCAGGTCGTACCGGGCTTGGTGTTGATGAGATTATCAAGATGCACAATCGCGGCAGGTACTTCGAGGGCGAAGATGCAGATGAGGAAGATGAGGTGGATGATGAGGATTGGGATGAGGATGAGGACGAGGAAGACTAAACCCGACCAGGATTTCCCCCTCTATTAGTTTTCTGGCTCAGGCTGATCAGCGCGTGGTAGCACAGCAGGCAAGGTAAACCAGAAGGTGCTCCCGCGGCCCAGCTCGCTTTCCACACCAGCCTGCCCACCGAGCTTCTCGACAATGCGCAGGACGATCGATAGACCGAGACCATGCCCGTCGGTGCGCGACAACTCCAAACGGTTGAATGGGCGGAAGATACGTTGCTGCGCATCGGGTGGCACGCCAGGGCCGTTATCGCGCACCCAGAAGCGCGCCAATGGGGGGTTAGAATCATCGATGATCTCCGCGCCTAATTCCACCTTGGGCTTCTCCCCACCATATTTCAACGCATTGCTAATGTAATTGACCCAGATCTCCTCCACCCAGGGACTGTACCCCAAAGCCACCGGCCAATGCTCGGGGCGAATGATCTCACCATGATGCCTCACCTGGAACACACTCAGCCGGTCCATGGTCTGGTTGATCAGTCGATTCATATCCAATGGAACAATCGTAACCTGGCTCAGTCTGCGCACGCTGGCAAGCAGGAGCAGCTCATCAATGATATTGCCCATTTTCTGCGAATTACTGACCACGATATCCAGCATGCGCTGTGCATCGGCAGGGCTAAGGTGAAAGAGACGTTCGCGAAGCAGGCTGCTGGAGGCTGTCAGCGCGGCCAAAGGGCTTTTGAGATCGTGCGCAACGGTATGAGCGAACGCATCGAGTTCTGCGTTGCTGGCTTCCAACTCTTTTGTATGTGCCACAAGCTCCGCCTCAGTTTGCTTGCGGGAAGTGATATCCCGCAGCATCACCAAACGTCCGCTCTCCCGCTTACGGTGATCTTTCAAGGGGAAAATATCCAGATTCAGGTAAGTCTCCACCCCATCCCTGATCACTTTGATCTCTTCATGCGCATCATAACGCTCGCGGTAGTTCTCTGCTGTGTCACGCCACTTGGCGAAAACATCCATTGCGGGAATCCCAACCTGGAAGTTCTGCAAACCCAGCAGTGAGCAGGCAGCCGGGTTGAAATCTACCAATCGGTTTTGCAAGTCAAATACCAACATAGCATCGGGTAGGTTATCGATCAAAGCATCACGAGCCACCGGACGGAGATCAAAAAGATGGTAATTAAAGATGGCAATGGCAAAAGCCAAGCCCGCCAATGCAAAGCCAAGGGCGGTGAAATCTTTACGCAGTCCAGGGATGAGGTGAAAGATGTGCACAATATTGAATACAATCGGCACCAGTGCGCCAAATACCACCCATATTGACTGCCAACGGTAAATTTTCAAGGAATAGAGTGAGTGGCGGATGATCAGAAAGGCGCCGGTAAACACCAGCAGGTAAGAATAACCCGAATGCACCCAAAAGTACCAGCCATAATCCACATTGATCGCCAACATTCCAGCTACCGGCGTAAAATGAATAGCCTCCCACAGCCAGTGATGAAAGCCGTTGGTCCACACAATGGCCTGTGTGATCAAAGGCAGGATCATCAAGGGGATCAGCCGGCGCGGCCTGAGCCAACCCTCGCGGTTTGTGAAGCGCAATGCAAAGCCCAACCAGGCTACAGCCGTAAAAGCGATGAAAGCATATGTCACGCGCGACCAAAAAAGTGTGCCGGCTTGGGTAGGGTCGATGACTTCCAGGGTATTGGCAACCAGCCAACCCGTAGTAGGCACATTCAGCCAGACCAGAGAGGCGCTCTGCATGGAAGGGTAGCGCAGGCGCGCGTATGCGGCCACGCTGATCGAAATCAGGGCTGCAAGAGGCGCTAAGATTACAAACATGTGATACTGCAAAACAAGATCCATGAAATTCAATCCCCAGTACAACTAATCATAACGGAAAACTATCCTAAGCGCAAGCAAAAACGAACAGGGGGTGCATGAAAAGGGGAGTAAATTCCACTATCCAAGCAAAATATCATCATCCTGAGCACTCGGCATTTGCTCTGCCGGCAAGCTTACAACCATGGTTGTACCCTGGTTTACCTGACTAGAAACCGAGATTCGCCCTCCCATGATTTCCACCAGGCGATGGGTGATCGCCAATCCCAGCCCAATCCCGCCAAATTCACTGGTTTGATCATGATCCACCAGAGCAAAGGGGTGAAACAGCCGCATCACCTGTTCCTCATCCATGCCGATTCCAGTATCAGCCACCGTGAAGTGTATCCAATCGCCACCATCCACCCATTCACGCTTCACAGTCAGAGTGATCGTACCATTCGAGGTAAATTTACAGGCATTCTGTAAGAGGTTATATAAAATCTGGCGTAGCCGTCTCAGGTCAGTTTTCATCGTACCAGCATCGGGTGGGCAATCAATCACGAGGGTATTATTGTTCCTATCCACCCAGCTCCGTACACTGCCGCTCACCACCTTCACCAGGTCTACCACAGAAAAGAGATCATCAGACCAAGCCACCGAGCCGCGGTCCAGGCGAGAAAAGTCGAGTACATCATTGATCAAATCCAGGAGATGCTGTGAGGCATCTTGCACCTTATCCAGGCGGGGCAGCAACTCATCATACCCATGCCGGCGTATCTCCTCCTGCAAGATCTCTGTGTAACCCAGGATGATCGCCAGAGGCGTGCGCAACTCGTGGCTGGTGCGGGCAAGAAAGATGCTTTTCGCCTGGTTGGCTGCCTCGGCAGCCTTTTTTGCTTCGGCAAGCTCCTCGGCCATATGACGTTGCTCCTCATAAATACGAGCATTGCGCAGTGTGGGGGCAATCTGGTCTGCTGCCGCGCTCAGAAACTCAAGGTGTTGCTGGCTGAACCAGAAAGGCTTGGTATGATACACAGAAAGCACTCCCAGGCGATCATTGCTATGGGTGATAGGCACCACCAGTGCTGAGCGCAACGCTGCCGAATCATCTTTCAATCTGATCCAACGCTCATCTGTGTGCGTATCGGGGACAATCGCCGTCTGTTGCTGCTTAAATACCCAACCAGCCAATCCTTCATCCATCACCTGGTCTGCCACCCCGCGCTTCTGGTATTCCAGTTCGCCATTCTCCAACAGGCGGTACATCACCACACCACCCAGATCAACCATAAAGAGGCTAACCTTTTCGGCACCAGTGATCGACAAGGAGATGCCCAATGCGCCTTCCACTGTAGCTTCAAGGGTGGGGCTGGTTGCCGTTGCACGCGCCACCTGAACCAGTTTTTCAAATAAGTCGCGCTGAACAGAGAGGGTTTCTTCCATCTCGATACGAGGAGTGATGTTGTGCAAAACAGCCATCGCATACTGCACTTGCTGGTTGGCGCCCCACACAGGCGTAGCGTGCATCTCCATCAACCTGCGTCCTTGCGACCCCGGCATTTCAATGTCATCCACAACCCCGCTCTCGCCCTTCAAGGCGCGCTCTATTGGCAATTCCTGGCTGGGATACAGGTGGTGCGTACCCATCTTGTAAAGCTGCAATGCGCGCGGCAGTTGCTCAACACACCTGCTAGAGGCCAATTCCTGGACGATCATCGCGTGCGCGGTTGTATTGGCGTAAATCAAAAAACCATCCCGATCAACGACAAACACAGCATCTGGAATAGCTTCCATGAACTGCTTGATGCGCGCCTCACTCTCTTGAAGATTCTCCAGTGCCTGTAACCTTCCAGCAAATTCCTGCTCCAGGCGCGTGTACAGGTTACGATTCTCCCGTAATGCAATGAACTGGCGGGTGATGACGAGGGCGATAATCAGCCCCACCGATAAAACCAGTTGATCTTGTGACATAACCAAGACCTGGCGGTCGCTGAGGAAAAGCAACAGGAAAGCAGCCAGTGGCCAGGCATATACCAGCAAAGCCCACCAGCGCAGCGACCGGATACTCCCCGTCTCCGATGGCGCATCCGATGGGCGCGCAGCAACCAGCGTCAATCCAGCCAGGCCAGCCAGCAGAAATGCCAGAAGCCAGGCTGCATCCAATGGGCTACCACTGTGGTAATATCCCATCCGTGACAGGAAAATGAACAGCGAGTCTGCAACAATTAATGAAAGCCCACTGAGCGTCAGAAGCGCATAAGGCAAAAAATAAGCATGTCCAATCTGCCACAACAAATGTCCAAAAAGCAGCCAGATCAGGATCAAGTCAAAAACCTGGTAAGCCAACCCAACCCAACCGGCCTGGGTATTCTGGCTACCAAGCGCAACCACTGATTCACCCAGAATCAGGTTCCAATAGAACACACTGCTGGAGAGCATCACCATTGCCATTTCGATTAAGATGCGCGGATATTGGCTGGAAGCAAGGCGCGCCCGGGGAAGCATCAACACCCCGGCAATCAAACATGGGTACAAGAGCAAGTAAAAGAAATCTGCCAGTGAGGGAAATGGGTCCCGCCCTAATGCCAATTCGATGATTCCCCAGATAATCTCAGCCAGCGTATTAAAGAAGTAGCCCAGCGCAATCAGACCCCAGGCTATCGCCAACTGGCGAGAGGTAGATCTCAAGCGCAGTGCGGCATACCCGCTGGCCAACGTCGTGAGCAAAGATGTAATTGGAAATGAGATATCACTTAGCCAGATGGCTGCCTGCTCATCTTGAATCAATTGCGAAGCAAACACAAAGCCAATGGTTATTACCAAACCCACCGCAATCAGAATATAAAGAGGATACGGAGAGAGAGCAGAAAAAAACGCTCGTTGCTTCATATTGGGAGACATGCCTATTGATCGAAGAATACCACACAACTCTAAATGCTGCTTTATTCTTTATCCCAAGGTCACGTTATTCACATCAGTCCAGGATCATAGTAAAGGGTATCTTTCCCCTCATCCTGATCTGATAGGTATTATAAATGGCTTGTCATCCTGGTGACAGATGAGTTGCACCGCGTTACGCCCAGACATCGCCGCAATCGGAACCGTACCGCCTGGCTCTACCCACTGACCAGCCAGGTAGAAGTTATCCAGGCGGGGCAGAGTTTTTGCCAGGCCCTTTACCATCATCAGCATTGTGCCGGTGGTAGGCAGCCACCCGCAGGATGAACCCTGCCAGTTACCGGTATAACGCTCGTAACTGAGCGGGGTGGCCTCATCTACCACCTCAATATCCTGGCGAATGCCGGGGTATATTTTTTCCAGGAAATCGATCAGGATATCTGAAACCTGGTGCTGCTCGCTATCGTAAAGCGCACGGCCATAGATACGCTGCCAGTAGGCATACTTGCTTGGCATCATCAAAACCACTGCCGACTTTCCCGGCGGAGCCAGGCTGGGATCAAAGCAATAATGCTTGACATTAATCTCACGGTGCTCTTCCCCCGCGATCAGGATCGGCTCATCAAGCAGGTAAGTAACCCAATGGGGTTGATCGGATAGATCGCGATTCACCCCCAAGGAAACCTGGATTTGGGAGTGGATTTGGAGATGCCCATCATACATGCGTCGCAAAGAACGGTTGGTGAAGCGTCCATCGAGCATATCAAAGATTGTGCCGCGCCCATCCGCTGCAGAGATAACATAATCACCATGGATAATCCGGTCATCATACAGCCTCACGCCCACAACGCGATGCCTCTTTGACTGGCCTGGGACCGGCTCGGTGAGGATTTTTTCTACCTGGGCCCGGTAATGAATTTGCCCACCCAATTCTAAATAACGCCGTTCAAGCGAGCGCGCGAACTCTAAAGAGGCCCCTGCTGGGAAACCAGCATTCCGGATATGAGAGTAGGCCAATAAAAACATGCCGATCATCACCGGTATCTCAGGCCAGGCAAACATATGCGCAATTGCCCGCCGCAGCAAGGGATCATGAAATCGTCGAGCAAAATTGCCTGCAGAAACCATCCCCCAACGGGCCAATGGTAGCGAGTAAGGTAAGACTGCTTTGTTAAACGCCAGCCAGTCTTCCCCTTTCATGATCGCACGCGGCTTGTCCACCAACTTGGACAGGTCGAATTGTGTGAATTGGTATACGCCCTGGATGAAATCATCAATGAATGGCGCATCCACAGGCGAAAGCTCTTTCATATGCGCACCCAAACGATCAGGGTCAGTATAGACGATCAGGGTTCGCCCGCTCCCATCGGTCAAGCGCATCATTTCATCATGGTTGATAATACGCCAATTCTGCGGCAGTCCCAGCTCTTCCCACATACGGTGAAAAGGCTGTCCGGCTCCCGTGCCAAACAAATAGTGGATACACCCGTCAAACACGTAGTCTTTTCGTTCCCAGGCTGTACACAAGCCGCCGGGCAGACTATGTAGCTCAAAGATTTGGGCGCGGTAGCCGTTCAACTGAGCATAGCATCCCGCAGCAAGCCCGGCGATTCCACCACCAATGATGAGGATGGTCTTCTCATCCATCTTAAACTCCTTACGATCTGCTCGATAATGCTTTTTTGGGGGAGCGAGGCGGCGCAGAGCGCCGCTAATCCACTTCCCCAATATTTCGGATGGATTTTAGAGAATATTCACTGAATGCCAAGTATAGCATGCCTGCAAAAGTTCGAGGGGCGGTTTTACCTTCGGCAAATGCAGATTGTATCATCCTCAGGGGTGAAATTCATCCTTGACATGCAGACAAAATATGTGTATAGTAAATACAGGCCTGGGAGCGCTCCCAAATATTGCTTGATTGCATAAATTCATAGAGCAAATACACGCCCAGAGCAGGTTTTTTTGTCAATTTTCACCAGAATACGGTGACATTAATGGGAACGCTCCCACAAACCCCGAAGCGAAGTGTTTTGATCTTTTGAAATCCATGTCAGACAACCTCACTCTCGAAGACATCGCCCGCCTGGCTGGCGTCTCTCGCTCAACCGTTTCGCGCGTTATCAACGATCAGTCTAGTGTCAGTGAGGGGGTTCGCCAACGCGTCCGGCAAGTTATTGAAGATACCGGCTTCCATCCCAACCAGGCAGCGCGCGCCCTGGCCAGCCAGCGCACATATGTGATTGGACTGGTCATTCCCCGTTCAACCTCCATCTTTTTCTCCGACCCATACTTTCCTCGTCTGACCATGGGCATTGCGGAGGCCTGCAACCGCGAGAATTACACACTTTCGCTGTTTCTTTTCCATACCGAAGATGATGAAACTCGCCTTTTCCCACGCATCACCCGTAAGGGATTGGTGGATGGCATTATCATCCAGGCCACTCAGGCGGCTGACGAGTTGTTTGCCCAGGTCAGGTATAGCAATGTTCCCTATATCGTGGCTGGACGTCCGTTGAATTTACCGGACGTATCCTATGTGGATGTCGATAATGTAGCCGGCGCGCACAGCGCCGTGCGCCACCTCGTGCGTCTGGGACGGCGTCGAATTGGCCACATTGCTGGGCCTCTGAACACCACTGCTGGCTTAGACCGCATCGAAGGCTACCGCATTGCGATGAACGAAAGCGGGCTGCCTATTGAGGAGAACCTGATCGCGGAAGGCGACTTTACAGAAGAAGGCGGTTACTATGCTGCACGCAGTATACTTGCTGAGCATCCCGACGCGATTTTCATTGCTGCCGATCTCATGGCTGCCGGCGCCATCCGCGCCATCCGTGAGGCCGGTCTGAGCGTTCCCCGGGATATTGCCATCGTTTCCTATGATGACCTTCCGCCAGCAACGCTGTCATCCCCACCTCTGACGACCATCCGCCAACCCATCCGGCGGTTGGGGATCCGTCTGGTGGAGACTCTGCTCGATATCATCGAAAATGGCCCCAAACCAACCCGGCGAGTGTTATTTGATACCGAGCTTGTGATCCGCGACTCATGTGGGGAAAGAAGTAAGGGATAGGGCCTTTGTGAAAAAAGACAGCAACCGCCTGTACGAGGGATATACCCTGGGCATAGTGCTCCTGGCCGTCATCGTGGGGCTTGCTGCCTGCCAGACCGAAACAGCCACACTGGCACCTGTCCTTCTCCCCACAGCCGAGCCAGCGACCGAATCCACTGAAATCAGTATTATCACCTATCTGGATTCATCCGCCCCGATCGAGGCGCGTGTCGAAGATCTGCTGGCGCGCATGACGCTGGAAGAGAAGGTCGGGCAAATGACGCAAATCGAGAAAGGCAGTCTCCAGGAAGGCATGGTAGCACGCTACTTCTTGGGCAGCGTGCTCAGCGGCGGTGGTGGGTATCCCATGGGCGATAATACTGTGGAAGGCTGGGCCGAGATGGTCAATACCTTCCAGGCTGAGGCGCTCAGCACCCGGCTGGGCATCCCGATCATCTACGGCGTCGATGCAGTACACGGGCACAATAACCTGTACGGCGCCACGATCTTCCCGCACAATATCGGCTTAGGGGCCGCCAACGATGCCGACCTGATGGAACGCATCGGCCGCACCACTGCCATCGAGATGGCTGCCACGGGTATCCGTTGGAATTTTGCCCCGGTGGTGGCAGTCGTGCAGGATATTCGCTGGGGGCGCACCTATGAGAGTTATTCCGAAAACACTGAGGTGGTCACCAACCTAGCGACTGCTTACTTGCGCGGCCTGCAAGGTGAAAACCCGGATGACCCTCTATCCGCCCTGGCCACACCCAAGCACTTCCTTGGAGATGGTGGGACGGTGTATGGCTCTTCAACCACCATCAACATGAAGCCATATATCCTCGATCAGGGTGATATGCAGGTTGACGAGGCCGGCATGCGCTCGCTATTCTTGCCGCCCTACGCAGCCGCTGTAGATGCTGGCGCATTGAGCGTAATGGCTTCGTTCAGCAGTTGGAACGGGGTAAAAATGCACGCCAATGCTTACCTGCTCACAGATGTGCTGAAAGGCGAACTGGGATTTCAAGGCTTTATTGTTTCGGATTGGGGCGGCATCGATCAGATCGATAAGGATTATTACCAGGCAGTCGTAACCGCCATTAATGCCGGCGTGGACATGAACATGGTCCCTTACGATGCAGCCGCGTTCATCGGAACGGTGACAAAAGCCGTTGAGAGCGGGGACATTTCCATGGAACGCATCGATGACGCTGTGCGGCGGATCTTGTATGCGAAGTTTGCCATGGGTTTATTTGAGAAACCGTACCCGGATCCCGCTCTGGCCAGCCAGGTAGGCTCAGATGAACATCGCGCCCTGGCCCGCGAAGCCGTGGCAAAGAGCCTGGTATTGTTACAGAATAACAACCAGGCATTACCCATCTCTCACGAAACCCCCTTGATCTTCGTCGGCGGCGATTTGGCAGACGATCTCGGCGCGCAGTGCGGCGGGTGGACCATCGAGTGGCAGGGCAAATCGGGCCAGATCACCATCGGTGATACGATCGTTGATGCCATCAAAGCCAACGTCGCAGAAGGCACCACTGTGCACTATAACCGCTTTGGCAAGTTCGATAACGCCAAAGATGAGAGCGGGAATCTGCTGATTGCCGATGTGGGGATCGCCGTAGTCGGCGAGATGCCTTACGCAGAAGGCATCGGCGATGCGACGAACCTCTCTCTAGCAGAGGCTCAGGTATCCATGCTGGAGCGTATGCGCGAGCGCAGCCGCACCCTGATTGTAATCATCATTTCCGGACGCCCCCTGATCATCACCGAGCAGATGGACCTTGCAGATGCCTGGATAGCAGCATGGCTGCCTGGCACTGAAGCGCAGGGCATCACCGATGTTCTTTTTGGCGATCTTCCCTTCACCGGGCGGCTGGCCTTCACCTGGCCGCGCGGCATGGATCAACTGCCATTCGATTTCACCAACCTCCCCACCGGTGAGAATGCCCCTCTATTCCCCTTCGGATATGGCGGTGAGTGAGGATATGGTATCCCCAACGCCGCTGCATGTCTTAGGATCGATCTTGGTCGGAATTTTTCTTCTCCTCCTTGTGTCGGGCTGCAATGCCCAGGGAGAGGGTGTGATGGCGGACACGCCCTCTCCCCAGCAGCCCATTACTGAGAAACATACTGTCGCATCAAATCATCCGCAGAAGAACTGCAAGCCAATATATTAGCAACGATCGGTGAGTACTGGCCAGATATCTGGTCAGCCTCTTAAAATAACCGGCGTATTTGAGAAAAGCGAGGGCACATCCTATGGAAGAGATTGAATTTTCAATATTCCAACACGGGCCAGGCGCTCTGGAAAATCTGCACGCACTCATGGAGCAGTTCGAGCAAAAGCATGGCATCCATGTCCGCTTGAATATCCTGCCTTTCTCAGGCGCTTGGGCGCGGATGATGGAGATGGCTTTGTACCAGCATGGCCCAGACATTTCTGAGGTGGGAAGCACCTGGCTAGGTGATTTTGAACGCATGAATGCCCTGAGACCATTTACCCCCGCAGAGGTGCGCAGCCTGGGCGGTTCGGATGCTTTCTTACCAGCAAGTTGGCTGAGCGGCACCGCCTCCGGTGAGCGTGCCGGATCACCGCGCACAGTGTGGGCCATCCCCTGGGTGACTGATACGCGGGTGATCTTCTACCGCAGGGATGTACTGGAACAGGCTGGTATCGATGAAGCTGAGGCGTTTACATCACACGAGGCATTAATGAACACACTGGCGCGCATCCAAGAGAAAGGCAAACTGCCGCCCCTCTCCATCCCCTCGCAGCGCTCGCGCATTACCCTGCACAACCTTGCATCCTGGATCTGGAAAGAAGAGGGCGGATTTTTAAGCCCGGATGGAAAGAAATTATTGTTTGATCTGCCGCCCGCCCGTCGAGGAATGCGCCAGTACTTTAGCCTTGCCAGGTATCTGACCCAAGAGACGCAAGGATTGGACGATTCGCAGGCTGGGCAGGTGTTCATGCAAGGCCGCGCCGCGGTCACGGTTAGCGGTCAATGGCTCGTGTTCGGGCTGAATGCCGACCCGCTGGTTGAGCGAGAAACCCGTGTGTCGCGTGTGCCAGGGGTGTCCTTTGCCGGGGGATTCCACCTGGTCATTTGGCAGTACAGCACAAAAACACCCGCCGCCCTCAAACTGGTCGATTTTTTAGCCGGCAACAACCCGCCAGAGAGCGTCTATCCGGGCGTGGGGTTGCCCGTCAGGGTGGAACATATTAAGACCACTCCCATCAGGCAGCAACCGCTGTTCAAAGAGATCATTGAGGTGCTGGATGGCGCTCGCGCCTTCCCATCCGGACATATGTGGGGACTGATCGAAAAACAGCTCGCCGATATGATCCCGAATATATGGCGCGATGTGCTAGCGCTGCCCGACCGTGGAGATGAGGCCGCCATTGACGCCATCCTGGATCGTTATATTTCTCCCCTCGCCCACCGGTTGAAAGTAATGTTCGGATAATTCCATGGAAAATCGCATTGAATCCCTATTAGCCCAATTGACTGTTGAAGAACAAATCTCTCTCCTGGGTGGGGCAGATTTGTGGCACAGTGTGCCTATCCCCCGCCTGGCTATTCCAGTATTGAAGGTGACAGACGGGCCGAATGGTGCACGCGGCTCTGAGGGAAGTATGGCGCCTACTTCGGCTGATTTTCCGGTGGGGGTTGCTCTGGCAGCCACCTGGAACGTGGAACTGGTGGAAAAAGTTGGCCAGGCCCTTGGACAAGAAACGCGCGCCAAAGGCGCCCACATCCTGCTTGCGCCTACTGTCAATATCCATCGTTCGCCGATCGCCGGGCGCAACTTTGAATGCTATTCTGAAGATCCGTACCTCACCAGCCGCATGGCAATTGCTTATATCCTGGGCTTGCAAAGCCAGGGCGTTGGTGCATGCATCAAGCATTTTGCCTGCAATGAATCCGAGTTCCAGCGTACTTCGATGAGCTCAATGATCACTGAGCGGGCACTACGAGAAATCTATCTACCACCCTTCCGCGCAGCCCTGCGCGAAGCGCGACCCTGGGCGGTGATGTCAGCTTACAATAAAGTCAACGAGGTATACTGCTCGGAGAACCGCTCTCTCCTGCTGGATATTCTCAAAGGAGAATGGGGCTTTGATGGTATTGTGATATCTGATTGGATGGGCACATACAGCCCGGGGGTCTTTGCAGGGGGATTGGACCTGGAAATGCCTGGCCCGGCGCGCTGGTCGCGCGAAGGAGCAGAACAATTCCGCCAACAGGGTGACGCTCAAGAATTCAACAACCTGCTCACAGACAAAGTGCGGCGCTTGCTGCGCACACTGGAAAGAGCTGGCCTCTTCGAGAATCCAGATCCGATGCCGGAACAATCTCTCGATCTCCCCGAGCATCGCGCACTGGCTCGCCAAGCTGCCGCTGAGGCAATTGTACTGCTGAAAAACCATGGCAACCTGCTCCCCATTGACCCGGCGCGGGTGCGCTCGATTGCAGTGATTGGATCGAATGCCCACTGGGCAGCCATCATGGGTGGTGGCTCATCTTCGGTTACCCCGCATTATTTCGTCTCGCCCCTCCAGGGGATCAGGGAACGCGCTGGCGCAAGCATAACAGTCGAATACACTCTGGGCTGCCCAATCAACCGCTTGCCCCCGCTGCTCGATCCGAAGGAGATGTTGGAAGAGGGCTCTTGGAACGTGGAATTCTTCCCAACCCCAGATTTTACTGCCACGCCATCGGGTGCTACCAGAACAGATCGCGGCGGAATCACCTGGTCTGACCGCTTTGTTCAGGGTGTGGATGGGCAGAACTTCTCTGCGCGCCTCCGCGGCACATTGCGCGTGCCCGAAAGCGGGAAATACCTGTTCAATCTGGGTGGCAACGGCTTATATCGCCTGGAAATTGGTGGGCAGGTGGTGATCGATCATTGGAGTGGGCTGGATCTGCAAGATCATTCCCCCTGGGATGGCAAAGAACACAACGGTGAAATTGACTTACAAAGCGGGCAGTCTTACCCTATCCAGATCACCTACAGTTGGAAAGGGAAAAATCCCTGGCGCAACCTGCGCATTGGCTGCCTGCCGCCCCTCCCTGCCAATCCTATCCGGGAGGCTGTGGCATTAGCACAGCGCAGCGACCTGGCAATCGTCTTTGTTGGCACCACCAGTGAATGGGAATCTGAGGGCTTTGACCGTCCAGATATGCTCCTCCCAGGTGAACAAAATGACCTCGTAGAAGCAGTTGCAGCAGCGAATCCGCACACGATCGTCGTCCTGACCAGTGGATCGCCCGTCAGCATGCCTTGGCTTGGGCGCGTGCCTGTTGTTTTTCAATCCTGGCTAGCCGGGCAAGAAGCCGGGCATGCCATTGCCGATGTGCTCTTTGGCGATGAGCCCCCCTCCGGCAAACTGCCAACCACCTTCCCCCAGCGCCTGGAAGATACCCCTGCTTATATAAACTATCCTGGCGAGAACGGACGCGTCTATTATGGCGAGGGCATCTTTGTTGGTTATCGCTACTATGACAAGAAATTGATTGAGCCTCTCTTCCCATTTGGGCATGGTCTTTCATATACAGAGTTCACTTATCGCAACCTGCGGCTGAGCGAAGATCTCATCCGCCCAGACGAGAATCTTAATTTTAGCTTTGAGATTGAAAACAGCGGGGCATACATTGGAAAAGAAGTTGTCCAGGTTTATGTGCACGATGTGCAGTCCAGCCTGGTACGGCCTCCCAAGGAGCTAAAAGCCTTCGCCAAGGTTGCCCTGCGCCCCGGAGAGCGCCAATCCGTCAGTTTCACCTTCGGCAGTGAGGCGCTGGCCTTATATGATGATGCCCGCCATCAATGGGTAGTTGAACCTGGAGAGTTTGAGCTCCTGGTGGGTGCCTCCTCGCGTGACATCCGCTTGCGTGGAAAGTTTAAAGTGGAAAGTGAAGGATAACCCAAGCAGAGATTTACCCAGTCTGCCAGTTAGCGAGTAACATGATGAAATACGGCTACTTTGACGACTTAAACAGAGAGTATGTAATCACCCAACCTGACACTCCTCTACCCTGGATCAACTACCTGGGCAGCCAGGATTACTTCGGACTGATCTCAAACACTGGATCAGGCTACTCCTTCTACCGCGATGCACGACTGCGCCGGTTGACGCGCTACCGCTATAATAACGTACCTACAAACACGGGCGGGCGCTACCTCTATCTGCGTGATGAAGAGGACGGGCAATTCTGGTCTCCAACCTGGCAGCCTGTGCGCCGCTCACTGCAAAAGTACACCTGCCGCCATGGATTGGGCTACACCAGTATTGAATCTGAAAATGCTGGCATTCGCGCCAAAGTGTGTTACTTTGTCCCCCTCGATGACACACTGGAAATCTGGCAACTTGAAATAACAAATCTACGCCAGCAGACCGCCCATATGGCAGTCTTTTCGCTGGTGGAGTTTTGCCTATGGGATGCCTGGGACGATTTCACCAACTACCAACGCAACCTGAACACGGGCGAGGTGGAAGTAGAAAATGGGGTGATCTACCATAAGACGGAATACCGCGAGCGGCGCGACCACTACGCTTACTTTGCCTGCTCGGAGCCGCTTGAAGGATTTGATACCCAGCGCGAGGCCTTCCTGGGCGCCTACCGTGGGTTTGATAACCCCCTGGCAGTAGAGCGCGGCGCAGCCTTCAACTCGATCGCTCATGGCTGGTCGCCAATCGGCTCGCACCACCTGCGCTTCTCGCTGCAACCGGGTGAGGCGCACCAGTTCATCTTTATCCTTGGATATGCAGAAAACCCACGTGAGCAGAAATTTGACCCACCAGGCTCTAACACGCTCAACAAAGCCTGCGCCAGGCAGGTGATTGCTCGCTACCTGCAGCCCGGGCAGGTAGAGGCGGCTTTCCAAAACCTGAAACAATACTGGGATCATCTGCTCTGTACCTTCCAGGTACAAACGCCAGACGAGCACACCAACCGCATGGTGAACATCTGGAACACCTACCAGTGTATGATCACCTACAATATCTCCCGCTCGGCCTCCTCTTTCGAGACTGGCATCGGGCGTGGCATGGGCTTCCGCGATTCCAATCAAGATCTCTTGGGCTTTGTGCAGATCGCTCCCGAACGGGCACGCCAGCGCATCCTGGACCTGGCTGCTACACAATTGGAGAGCGGCGGTGCGTATCACCAGTACCAGCCTCTTACCAAACGCGGCAACGATGCTGTAGGCAGTAACTTCAACGATGATCCGCTGTGGCTGGTGCTGGGTACAGCCGCATACCTGAGGGAAACCGGCGACTGGTCTATCCTGGATGAGCCAACGCCGTATGAGAACCGCCCCGGCAGCGAGCAGCCGCTGGCCGAGCACTTGCAACGCTGCATCCAGTACACCCTCGACCGTCTCGGGTCTCACAAGCTGCCACTAATTGGCCGCGCCGACTGGAACGATTGCCTGAACTTGAACGCCTTCACAGCCGAACCAGGAGAATCCTTCCAGACCACGACCAATCAGGATGGCAAAGTGGCCGAGTCCGTATTTATCGGTGGGTTGTTCGTGATGGCAACCAAGGAGATGGCTGAGATCAGCCGCCACGCCCCAACGCCCAGCTTAAAACCCCCCGATACCTATATCCGATTGGCAGAGCAAATGATTGGTGTCGTCTTACAGCACGGCTGGGATGGGGCATGGTTCCTACGCGCCTACGATCATTTCGGTCAGAAGATTGGCTCGCACGAATGCACCGATGGGCAGATCTTCATCGAACCACAAGGTATATGCGTGATGGCAGGCATCGGGCTGGAAGATGGCAAAGCGCGCCGCGCCCTGGACTCGGTCGCCGAGCGCCTGGCAACCCCACATGGCATCGTCCTCCTGCAGCCCGCCTATCAGCATTATCATCTGAACCTGGGAGAAATTTCCTCATACCCGCCCGGCTACAAAGAGAACGCAAGCATCTTCTGCCATACAAACCCCTGGATCATGGCAGCCGAAGCACTTACCGGGAACGGTGACCAGGCCCACGATTATTATCTGCGCATCAACCCCTCTGCCCGCGAGGAGATAAGCGATATTCACCGTTGCGAGCCATACATCTACGCACAAACTATCGCCGGGCGCGATGCCCCCACCCACGGGGAAGCTAAAAACTCGTGGCTCACCGGCACCGCCGCCTGGAACTTCGTTGCCATCACCCAATATATCCTGGGCATCCGCCCCACATATAATGGGCTCAAAATTTCACCTGCCATCCCCAAAAAATGGCCGGGGTTCTCCGCCTCTCGGCGCTTTCGCGGGACCACATACCAGATCCAAGTGCAGCGCAAAGGTCCTGGCAACCAGGTCACCCTAATCGTGGATGGCAAGCCCATCGCGGGCGATGTGATTCCTCTCCCTGCAGCAGGAAAGACTGAGGTGAAAGTAGAGGCAACCCTACAATGACTTTCCCGCTCCCTGCACCGATCCGCACCATAGCGCAATCGATTTTCCAGGCAGGGGTCAACCTGGGCGGCTGGATCTCCCAGTATCCCACCTTTGACCAGCAGCATTTCCAATCCTTCATCACAGAAGAAGACCTGGACCGCATTGCTTCCTGGGGAATGGATCACGTCCGCCTGCCGGTGGATTACCCGGTGCTGCAAAACGATGATCCACCCTATTCATACCGCGAAGATGGTTTCCAGTACATCGACAACTGCCTGGAATGGTGTGATAAACACAACCTGGGCTTGGTGCTCGACTTGCACAAAGCAGCGGGGTTCAGTTTTACTACCTTCGCCCAAAGCACGTTATTCACCGATCAGAGCCTGCAAGCCCGTTTTATTGATTTATGGGAAACGATCGCCCGGCGATACCGAAATATTGGTAGGCGTTTGGTTTTCGAGCTACTAAATGAGATCGTCCTTCCCAGCACACAACCCTGGAACGAGCTGGCACGCCGCTCGCTGAGCGCTATTCGTTCGATTGACCCCCAGCGCCAAATCATCATTGGCGGCAATTATTACAATGCCGCTGAGCAACTGGCCGAGCTCGATCTGCCCGATGACCCGCACCTGACCTACACCTTCCATTTTTACCACCCCATGCTCTTCACCCACCAGAAAGCATCCTGGGTGCCGGCTCTTTCCACGCTGAGCCAGGAGGTCCACTACCCCTGCTCCAACGCAGACTTGCAGGCAGTGATCGCAAGAAATCCACAGCAGAGAGCAGAATTAGAAGCAGCCTGCGGACTGAATTATTCCACGCAGCATTCATTCGACCAATCCCTCTTGCGCCAGGCACTCCAGCCTGCGATTGACCATTTGCAGGTATCCAAGGCGCCACTCTACTGCGGCGAGTACGGCGCTATTGACCAAGCGCCAATGGATAGTCGCCTGAACTGGCACAGGGACTTTGTCCAACTGCTACGAGAATATGGTATTGGCAGGGCAGTTTGGTCTTATAAGCAGATGGATTTTGGATTGGTGGACGCTCAGGGCAACATCAACAATCAGGAACTCATTCAAATTGTCAGTGAAATATAGGTGACATGATGAAATACGGCTATTTTGATGACCAACAACGCGAATATGTCATCACCAATCCAAGAACCCCCGTCAAGTGGATCAATTATATTGGCACGCTAGCTTTTGGAGGGTTTGTCGACCAAACCGGCGGGGCGCTGCTTTGCAAGCAAGATCCAACCTACAATCGCATTACCAAGTATATTACGCAGTTGCCTGCCGCCGACTTGAAGGGAACGGGCATCTACCTGCGCGTGCGGCAGGGCGATGGTTACCGTGTTTTCTCCCCCTTCTTCGTGCCTACTCTGAACGCTTATGACCGCTATGAATGTCATGTTGGCCTGGGGTATATGCGGATCGTCTCAGAATTCTACGGCGTACGTAGCGATGTGTTCATTTTCGTCCCACCTGGGGCTGAATGCGAAATCCGTGATATCTGCATCACCAACCTCAGCCAGGCACCTCTGGAGATCGATGCCATCCCGGTAGTGGAATATACCCATCCGGATGCGCTGAAACAGCTTACCAATGCCGATTGGGTTCCCCAAACCATGCAGTCCAAAGCGGTTGTCGAGGCCGATCAATGCACCGTTCTGGTGCAATACCCCTTCATGAACCGGGAGCTGCAAGTCAATTATTTCACCAGCAACCTGCCGGTCTCATCCTTTGAAACTGACCGGCGGAAGTTCCTGGGCGAGAACGAATATCGAGGCTGGGCTTCGCCGGGCACATTGCTCCAGCCCGAGTTGAACAACTCACAGGCGCTGCGCGGCGACAACATCGCTGCCCTGATGCACCACCTCGGTACCCTGCGCCCGGGCGAAGAAAGCCGCCTGATCACGCAATTAGGCCAGGCTCCCAGCCTCGATGCTGCATATCCTTCCATTCGTCATTATCGCCAGCCCGCAGCAGTGGATGAAGCACGCCAGCAAATGGCATCCTTTTGGGAGCAATACCTATCCCACATCACGGTAAACACCCCGGATGTAGAGATGAACCGCCTGCTCAACCTCTACAACCCGCGCCAGTGCTACATCACCCGCAACTGGTCTCGTTACCTGTCCTATTACCAGTTAGGCTATGGCTCACGGGGGATCGGCTTCCGCGATTCGTCACAAGATGTGATGGGCACAATAGCCCATGCGCCGCAAGAATCCCTGGCCCTCATCCGCCAACTGCTCAGCGTTCAAAAGCGCAACGGCTCTGCCATGCACCAGTTCAACCCACTGACCATGATGGGCGAAACCGGTGATTCGGCTGATGAGCTGGGCAAGCCGCGCTACTACAGCGACGACCATCTCTGGATCGTCCTGGCAGTATGCGCATTCCTTAAAGAGACCGGCAACCTGGCTTTCCTGGAAGAAGTGATACCTTTTTATGAAAAGAACCCCCAAGGCAAGGCGCTAGAGACTGGCACTGTTCTCAACCACCTGCGCCGAGCGATCGCTTTCACCTGGGGCGATGTGGGAGCGCATGGGCTGCCCTTGCTGGGGTTCGCAGACTGGAACGATACGGTCAACTTGCGCGAAGGTGCAGAATCTTTCTTCACCGCTGCTCTTTTCGGCCGCGCGCTGGTCGAGATGACCGAATTAGAAAACCAATTGGGGAACAATCGGGAAGCCAGGCTATTCCAAGAATACTACAATACCATGCGCCAGCGGGTGAACGAGTACGGCTGGGATGGCAGCTGGTACCTGCGCTACTTTGACTACAATGGTACCCCGCTCGGCTCACACCAGAATGAATACGGGCAGATCTATGTCAACGGTCAATCCTGGCCTGTGATTGCTGGCTTTGCCCCCATCGAGCGCGCCCGCGAAGCGCTGGATTCCGTATCCAAAAGGCTCAACACCTCCAATGGGATTAAACTGAGTACCCCTGGTTTCAATGGCTTTGATCCCAAGCGCGGTGGCATCACCACCTACCCGCCTGGCGCTAAGGAGAACAGCGGCATCTTCCTGCATGCCAATCCCTGGGTGATCCTTGCTGAAACAATGCTGGGCAATGGCGATGGTGCTTACCAGTATTATCACCAGATCAACCCAATTGCAAAAAATGATTGCATCGACGAATACGAGTGCGAGCCTTATGTGTACCCCCAAAACATCTTGGGAGACGAGCACCCCCTCTTTGGCCTAGCGCGTAATTCATGGCTCAGCGGGACGGCTTCGTGGGCTTATCAAGTTGCTACGCAGTACATTCTGGGAGTGCGTCCCTCGTACCAAGGCTTGGTGGTTGATCCCTGCATCCCCAGCGCCTGGGATAGTTTTGAGGTAGACCGCGCCTTCCGCGGCTCTTTCTATCATATTCAGGTGCATAACCCACAGCATGTGTGTAAAGGCGTGCACCGTCTATTGCTGGATGGACAGCGCATTGAAGGGAATGTAATCCCTATTGGCGTTCCAGGCAGCGAACACAATGTCTCAATCACCCTGGGCGAAGATCATGATTGAAGCAGAAGTAGATTACCACGGTGCACAGGCAGCGAGCATTGGCAACCAATTCCTGCGCCTGGATTATCTGACACAGGCCGGTCCGCGCATTGTCCGCCTGGTGATGGCTGGCTCAGAGGTCAATTTATTGGGCGAGTCGCCACTTGCAGGTTGGGATACCCCCTACGGCTATTTCCACCTGTGGGGTGGTCATCGTCTGTGGTATGCGCCTGAAAGCGTGCCCCGCTCCAGCATTCCCGATGACGAAGGGCTGCAAGCAATTCCCCTCCCATCCGGCGTGCAGCTACTTGGCCCCCTGGAAACGCCAACCGGATTGCGCAAGGAGATCGAAGTAACCCTGCTGGAAGGCCGCCCTGCCTTGCAACTGGTTCATCGAATCCACAATGAAAGTCTGTGGCCGGTTGAGCTGGCCCCCTGGGCGGTTACCATCCTGCCCGCGGGAGGGATTGCAGTAATCGCCCACCAGCGATCAGGCAAAGGCGGGCACCAACCAGACCGCCACCTTGCCATCTGGCCCGATACCCGCTGGGATGACCCTCGTTTTCATTATTATGATAGCGCCCTTGTCATTGAGGGTACCCCCAATCTGCCGCCCTGCAAGATTGGTTTGTATACCTGGCAAGGCTGGCTGGCCTATGCCTGTAATGAGGCGATCTTTGTCAAACGCTTCAAGCCAGTCAGGGACAAACCCTATCCCGATCATGGCTGCAACGCGGAGATTTATTGCGGACCAGCCTATGTCGAGTTGGAATCGCTTGCACCGTTGCACCTCCTCCAGCCGGGGCAGTCTGCTGCCCACACCGAAATTTGGGAGATTTACCCCGCCCTCAAAGATACACACAGCCTCAGAGAAACCGCAGAGGCCATCTCCCAGATTGTCAACTGATCTAGTGAAAAGTGTCTGTCCATTTAGCACACAGAATCCAAGGAAAACTCCCAGAAGAAATGATCAACTCATCCCTGCCCAACAGCCAATTCATCATCCAGAATTACCAATCCCGGCGTCCCTTCGCCAGTTTTTTACCTGGGATTGCCGGACCGTTGGGCATTCCCATGTGGGTCTTTTACGTCAATCGCGGCCAAGCCATTGCCTCTTTTGGGGTCGAGAGTAAAGACCACCCTATCTTGGAATACCAGCCGGCCAATAAAGCCTACCAAACCACCGGGCTGACGGGCTTTCGAACCTTCATCAAGGTATCCGATGGCCCGCATCCCGGCTTCTATGAGCCTTTCTCTTCCATGCCCACAGAAAGTGGTATTCAAGCGGATCTGCATATTGCTGCCAACGAGATCCTGCTTGTGGAGGAAAGCCCCGTACATGGTATGCAGGTGAGTGTTCTCTATTTCATCTTGCCGGGCGAACCATTTGCTGCACTGGTGCGGCAGTTGACAATCACCAATCACAGCGACATAAGGATCAATGGTGAAATGCTGGATGGTCTGCCAGTAGTGATCCCATTCGGGGTCAATAATTTTCTACTGAAGGAGCTGAGTCGCACTGTTGAGGCCTGGATGTCTGTCATTTGCCAGGAAAATATGCCGCCTTTTTTCCAGCTCCGTGCCAGTGTTGCAGACCTTACTGAAGTGAAAGAAATCCAGGCAGGGCACTTCTATTTGGCGTTCAATTCAGCCGGATGCCGCTTGCCCGTTCTTGTCGATCCGATAGGCGTGTTTGGGCAGGATACAGCTTTGATTGCCCCAGCGTTTTTTCAAAGCACTCCTCTGTCCACCTTGATCGAACAGCCTCAGATTACAATTGGACGCACCCCCTGCGCTTTCAGCGCGTCCACATTCTCACTCGCTCCCCAAGAAACATTCAATATCTACGCGGTCATTGGTCACGTTCCCAACATGGAGTTACTCGCCGACCAGTATCCGCGCCTTCTGCAGCCAGGATATCTGGAACAGAAACGTCAGCAAGCCACGATATTGATTAGCTCCCTGACCTCCCATATAGCTACCCACACCAGCCAACCACTCTTCGATGCCTATTGTGCACAAAGTTTTCTGGATAATGTGCTGCGCGGCGGCTGGCCGCTCCTGATTGGGAACTCAGAGCGAAAGCATGTTTACCACATCTACTCTCGCAGGCATGGCGATCTGGAGCGTGATTACAATGCCTTCTTCCTGGAGGCCGCATACTATTCTCAAGGGAACGGCAGTTATCGCGATATCAATCAGAACCGCCGTTGTGACGTTCTGCTGGAGCCAGGCGTGGGCAAGTTTAACGTGCTGACGTTCATGAATCTGATCCAGGCCGACGGCTATAATCCGCTCATTATCCAGGGCAGCCGCTTCCATGTTCCCCCCGAGCAGCACCCGGCTCTTCTGGCAATGGCTGGGCATCCCCCCGCCCTGGCCAGACTGCTGGAGAATGCCTTCACCCCCGGGGAGATTCTGCGCGCAATTGAAGGTTGGCCTCTCCCGATGCCAGCCGAGCAGCTCCTATCGCAGATCATTGCCCTGGCAGAACAGCACCTGGAAGCAGAGCCCGGAGATGGTTACTGGGTGGATCATTGGACTTACAACCTCGATCTGATCGATACATACCTGGCAATATATCCCGAACGTAAATCTGATCTACTCTATGACACCCAGTGCACGTATTACGATAACACCCTGATCGTTCGCCCACGCCGTGAAAAATATGTGCTGACCAAAGCAGGGCCGCGCCAATATCACGCCGTGGTTAAGGATGCAGAAAAACAAGCACTGATTGGAAACCGCATCGAAGCGCCTCACCTGGCGCGCGACGAGAACGGGCATGGGAGGGTTTTCTCCACCTCATTATTCTCTAAACTGGTGTGCCTGGCTGTGCTGAAATTCTCTTCGCTCGACCCTGCCGGGATGGGCATCGAAATGGAAGCTGACCGACCAGGCTGGGACGATGCGATGAACGGCCTGCCTGCCCTCTTCGGCTCGTCCATGCCCGAAACATACGAGCTGCTACGCCTGCTGCGGTTCTTGCAGGCAGCCCTGGAAGAGCAACCTAACCAAACTCACACCCTGCCAGTTGAAGTTTCCGACCTCATCTGGGAGCTGGAAGTTCATCTGCAGGCTTTCCAGGAATCATCGAATCTGGATCGTGATTTTCAATATTGGGATGCCTGCACGACAGCCCGCGAGCGCTACCGGGAGCGTATACGGTTAGGCTTTGCTGGCGATACTGTCGTTATACAGGCTACCGACCTGAAAGAACACTTGATGGCTTTTCAGGAAAAGGTAGAGATTGCGATCACACGTGCCATTGAGAAAAATGGCGGAGTTCCCCCCACTTATTTTACCTACCAAATTACAGAGTATGAATTCCTCGAGAGCACGCCGGGGAATAATGAGGATCCCAGCCATCCAGCCAAGCACGATGATCACGGCTACCCGTCTATCCGAGCGAAAGAATTTCAACAGCAGAGGTTACCGTTATTCCTGGAAGGCCCCGTGCATGCGATGAAACTATGCACAAAGCCCGAACAGGCTCGCCGCATCTACCAGAAAGTGCAAGCCAGTGATCTTTTCGATCGGAAGCTGGGAATGTACAAGCTCAATGCCTCGCTTTCAGCCTGCCCAGCCGCCATTGGACGGGTGCATGCGTTTCCACCAGGTTGGTTGGAGAACGAATCAATCTGGCTGCACATGGCCTACAAATACCTGCTCGAGGTGCTCAGAGCGGGTTTGTATGAGGAATTCTTCACTGAATTCCGCCGAGGGCTGGTGCCTTTCTTTGATCCACAGGTCTATGGGCGCAGCCCCGTGGAAAACTCATCTTTCCTGGTCAGCAGCGCCCACCCGGATGAGAGCCTGCACGGAGCAGGCTTTGTAGCCCGGCTAAGTGGATCAACGGCAGAATTTATCAGTATTTGGCATCAGATGTTGGTAGGGGCACAGCCCTTCTACGAGCAAGAGCATGGCTTGTGCCTGCGCTTGCAACCTACCCTGCCAGGTTGGCTGTTCGACTCACAAGGGCTTATCTCATTCCATTACCTGGGATGCTGCGACATTATCTACCATAACCCTACCCGCCGGGATATCCTGCCTGACCTGGAAATCTTAAATTTCGAGTTGCATACATACGATGGAAAGGTGATCCACATTCCTGGCAGCACCATCCATGCTCCGTTTGCCGCGCAGATACGTGCAGAACAGGTGAAAACCATTCATGCTTTCTTTCCGTGAAACAGCGCTCTGACAAACGTGCAATTGCGGCGCCTATCTTGCCAACCAATAATCTCCTGATATAGAAAGGCGATATGACACAATCCTGGGAATTTACTGACGACAGGGGAACTTTTGTGCTAAAAAACCCCCATCAGACTTCGTATTTATATTTTCCACTGGTCAATGAAACGCGGATGATGTCAGTGGTGACGCCCACGCTCCAGGGCGACGCAAAAACAGATCAGAATCACTTTCTGCTTGCCCCAGTATCGGTCGAAGATCTGCACAACTCGCGTGCAGGGCGAAATTTTTGGGTTTACCAAGCCTCATGGGGAGCCTGGTCTGCAACCGGGAATGCCGCGGCGCAAATTGCAGCCAGCCAGACATCCGCCACAGGAAAAATTAACCCGGAGACGGTCTGCTTGCACGCTGGCATGCTCTGGCATCGCATCACCCGCCAGTCTGACTCCCGAGGACTGCGCGCCGAGATCACTTCCTTCGTCCCGCCCACAGTCGACCAGGTGGAATTGATGCAGGTAATCCTGACCAACACATCAGCTGACCCCATTACCATCACACCCACCGCTGCCATCCCCTTATATGGCCGTTCTGCTGATAACCTGCGCGACCACCGCCATGTCACGTCGCTGTTGCACCGCATCATCACCATACCGAATGGTGTGGTGCTCCAGCCCACACTCTCCTTCGACGAGCGCGGCCATTTACCCAACCATGTTGCTTACTGTGTTCTGGGTGCTTCGGGAGATGGCGCTCCGCCAGTTGGCTTTTTCCCTCTGGTAGAAGATTTTATCGGCGAGGGTGGCAGTCTGGATTGGCCACTCGCTGTGGTCAATAACTTACCGCCTACGCATACCAGTGGAGCATCACTGGCAGGCTATGAAGCAATGGGGACTTTGCGATTTGCAGACATCACCTTACCACCAGGTGAATCGGCGACTTATCTGATCATCATGGGTATCACATCCAGCCAGGAAGATCCAGCCGCTTGGTTGTCCAAGTATGGCAATGCAACCCAATTTGCTTTCTGGCTCAAAGAAAATCAGACCTACTGGCAAGAACGCATTCAATCGTTACAATTTCACACCCAAGAGCCTCGCTATGATGGCTGGCTGCGCTGGGTTAGCCTTCAACCTATCCTGCGGCGCCTATTTGGTAATTCATTTTTACCTTACCACGATTATGGGCGTGGTGGGCGCGGCTGGCGTGATCTTTGGCAAGATTGCCTGGCTATATTGATCATGGATGGGCAAGGAGTCGGCGACCTGCTTTTTGATTACTTTGCCGGTGTACGCATCGACGGCAGCAACGCCACCATCATCGGCACAAAGCCGGGGGAATTCCTTGCTGATCGCAATAATATTGCCCGAGTGTGGATGGATCATGGCGCCTGGCCTTACCTCACCACGCGCCTGTACCTGGACCAGACAGGCGACCTGGAATTCCTGCTGCGTCCTCAGGCTTATTTCAAAGATCACCACACCCACCGCGCCCGCAAGATCGATCCCCAGTGGCAGCCTGATCGGCCTCCGCAACTGTGCACTGCCGCGGGAGAAGTTTATTATGGCACAATCCTGGAGCACCTGCTGGTGCAGGGGCTGACGGCTTTTTATCATGTGGGAGCGCACAATAATATCCGCCTGGAGAACGCCGACTGGAATGATGGCATGGATATGGCTGCCAAAGAAGGCGAGAGTGTGGCCTTCACCGCATTATACGCAAACAACCTCCATGATCTGGCTGACCTTCTGGGCGCACTAGAGAGCCGCGGGTTGGATGAAGTGATCGTGGCGCGGGAGCTGCTCTTGTTGACCGACACACTTTCTGGCGCAGACTTCTCTGCTGCACAGCCAGATTACACAAGCCCTGAAGCCCGAATCAATCGCTTGCAGGCTTACTTTGGCAGCACCAGCCACACCATCTCAGGCGATCAGGTGCGCTTAAAAACCAGCGCCCTGGCTGCTGACCTGAGAATCAAGGCCGATTACCTCGTCGAACATTTGCGCAGAAACGAATGGATTGAGGGTGCAGATGGGCATGCCTGGTTTAATGGCTATTACGATAATGATGGCCAGCGTGTGGAAGGCACTTTTAAGGGGCAAGTTCGAATGACACTCACCGGGCAGGTATTTGCGCTGATGGGCAATGTGGCCACCCAGGCTCAGGCGGCGGAGGTGATTCGCTCGGTAGAACATTACCTCCAGGATGCTCAAACAGGGGGGTTCCGCCTGAATACAGACTTCGGCGAAGTATTGACCAACCTGGGGCGTTGCTTCGGATTTGCCTACGGGCATAAAGAAAACGGGGCTATGTTTACCCATATGACGGTGATGTATGCCTACGCCCTGTACAAGCGCGGATTTGCTCAACAGGGATGGCGAATCCTGGATGGCTTATACCGTCACTGCCAGGATTTTACAAAAGCACACATGTACCCTGGGCTGCCCGAATACACCACCCCACGTGGGCGTGGGGTGTATCCCTATCTCACCGGGTCAGCCGCCTGGTATTTACTGGCACTGCTCACGCAGTCCTTTGGCGTGCGCGGCAGCCTGGGCGACTTAATCCTGGCGCCAGCGTTGGTGAGGTCACAATTCAACGACGCAAGTACAGCCAGTGTGGATCTCAACTTCGCCGACCACCGCATTCGGGTGGTGTATCACAATCCACAGCACCTGGATTTCGGCGCTTACCAAATAGGTAATGTTCAGATCAATGGCAGCCCTGTGCACGCCCCACCCATCAGGCAGCACACCGGCGTGACTTTGCCGCGGCAGATCATTTTGAATTCCGGAATAGATAGGCTTATAATAGATGTTACTCTTGTGCCGGTGATAAACAGTTCTTCGAAACCCGATTGAGAGAATAGTGGGCATTTCATAACCATACCAACCGTTGCGACGAGAGCCAATTATGAATCCAAAACTTCCCTTCCCACCTGGCTTTTATTGGGGCGCGGCTACCTCAGCCTACCAGATCGAAGGCGGTTGGAATGCCGACGGCAAGGGCGAATCCATCTGGGATCGCTTCGCCCACACACCCGGTAAGATCATCGATCAAACCACCGGTGATGTTGCCTGTGATCACTATCATCACTGGGTAGAAGATGTTCAACTCATGCGCGAGCTTGGTCTGAACGCCTACCGCTTCTCGATTAATTGGCCGCGTATTCTCCCCAATGGGCGCGGCTCGATAAACCAGGCCGGTCTGGCTTATTACAGCCGCCTGGTAGATGCCCTGTTGGATGCTGGCATTACCCCCTTTGTCACCCTCTACCACTGGGACTTACCCCAGGCTTTGCAAGAGCAGGGAGGCTGGCCCGCGCGTCACACGGCTGAGATTTTTGTTGAATACGCCGACGTAGTCTCGCGCCACCTGGGTGACCGGGTTAAGCACTGGATGACTCACAATGAGCCATCAGTTGTGGCTTTCAATGGGCATGCTGATGGCGTGCATGCCCCTGGGCTGAAAGACAACTCTCTCGTTCTGCCAGTTGCCCATCATCTGCTGCTTTCACACGGCTGGGCAGTGCCTGTGATCCGCCAGAACAGCCCAGGGGCAGAGGTTGGCATTGTGATTAATGTAGCCTACACACAGCCTGCCTCCCCATCCGCGGCTGATTATGATGCCTGGCGGATTGGCGGAGGGTTATGGAGCCGCTGGTTCCTGGATCCTTTGTATGGGCAGCAGTACCCGGCAGACCTGGTGGAATTCGCCCTGCAACAAAGTCCCCGCCTGCAGGATGGGCTTGGATTTATCCAACCCGGCGATCTCCAGGCAATTACCACTCCCACCGACTTTCTCGGTTTGAATTATTACGCCCGTTACATCACTCGCGCAAACATCCCGGAAGAAGAAAATTTACCGCCAACCGCCATCGCCGCACCACCCGGCCCCGAAAATTATACCGAGATGGGCTGGGAGGTGTACCCTGATGGGCTGTTCAGAGTGTTAGCATGGTTGGCTTTTGGATACCAGGTGCCCAAGATCTACATCGCCGAGAACGGCGCCTCTTACTCCACCCCTCCAGATGCCGACGGCAGAGTGCGCGATGTGCACCGTATTAATTACCTGCGTGACCATTTTGCGGCGATGCATTCCGCCATCCAGGCTGGCGTTCCACTCAAGGGATATTTCCTTTGGTCTCTGATGGATAATTTCGAATGGGCCAACGGTTACACCCAGCGCTTTGGCATCGTGTGGATAGATTTCGCCACGCAGAATCGCATCATTAAGGATAGTGGGCGCTGGTATCAGAACTGGATCCGAGAACAAACTTTAAAGTAGACAGGTTATCTAAAATCGAGTAAACTGAACACCAGGATAGTGTCCCCAAAAACACATTCTTTTCATTAGATAATTTACTATGACCATAAACCGCATAATCAACGTTTTCCGCCTGGCCTTAGTGCTCAGTATTTCACTGGGGCTGCTCATTTTTGTCGGTCTCGGGGAGGCGCGCCGAACCTATCCGCGCTTTGCCATCGAGAAACTGGCTGCCCAGGGCGAATTGGTGCAGATGGCAATGAAGTCTTTCCTGCTAGCCGACTTGCCGCTGAACCAATATCCCGGTTTCAACACCGTGACTCAACCAATCCTGAATTCTGATGCCACGATTGCAGCGATTTACGTGACCAATATACCCGGGCAGGTGGTGTTTTCCAACGGCGTAGAAGCGCAGGAAATCGGCTCCCCGCCAGGCAATGTGCAAGCCGATCAGACGCCTTCACAGGTTCAGCCGGAGGATTCCCGTTACCAGGTGATGGAGAACGAGCAATATTACCAGGTGCAGTTTGAGCTTCGCAACCGTTTTGACCAGGTAGGCACACTGCACATCGTGCTGCCTAAGAGTTTTGTGCAAGGGGCAATCAATGAAGCTTTTCTGCCCGTTCAAGCAGGTGCCGTCATCGTCGTTTGTCTTTACATGATCTTCCTGTTTGCCACCAGCAGCCGCTGGATGATGAGCGAGGAAGAGGAAGAAGAAAGCCCTCTGCTCAGGCCTGGGGAATCTGCCAAGCAAGCTACAGCGGTCACCGGCTGGCAGCAGGCGGGCGTGCAATTGCTGAGCATCTCTTATGGCGTCTCATTCCTGATCGTCGCCTTGCTGGTGATCTACACGCTGACCAATATTTATCAGGATGGCATCCGCGGGAAAATCCGCGCCCTGACTGACTCGCTGGGATACCGCCTGAATACTGCAATGGATGTAGGATTATCCATTGAAGACTTCACTGGCATTGAGCAAGTTTTTGGCGAATATCGCACACTAAACCCCGATCTCTCCTATGTCGTGCTGACACAAGATAACAATGTGATTCTGCACACCGATGAAACGGTGATCGGCTCATCCTGGCAGGCCCCCAGGGATCATTTCGAAGAAAAAGCACTCCTGCAGCAAGATGCATCGAGTGGCGCACCACTTGCATTACACCTCGGTGTACAAAAAAGCGTGGTCTACGGGCGCTTATTGACCAGTGCGCGCAACTTCGTTGCCTTATTCGTCGCCACGGCTTTCTTATCTTCGCTTTTCTTTTCCTTAATCCGCTCGATGAGCAACCGACCCCGCCTGCTTCCGGGAACCCTGCGCAAACAGCGCGGCTTCTTGCTCAGCCTGATTGGGCCTTTCTATTTCCTAAGTATCTTCGTCATCCATGGCTTGGCAGCTGCTTTCCTGCCGCAGTATTTCAAGAGCCTTGCAGAAGCCAGCGGCATCCAGACCGACGTAGCTACTCTGTTCTCTGTTTATTATGTTACCTACACCATCGCACTGTTTGTGACTGCCAGACCAGCTGATAAATATGGTGCCAAGCCATTCCTGGTAATCGGTGGTGGCCTGATCGCCATTGAACTGCTCTTGCTGAGCTTTGTGCGTAATTTTTACGCTATGTACCTGGTGCAGGCGATCACCGGCTTAGGGGAGGGGATGCTTTTCAACGCTGTGTTCTCCTTCATCATTCGGGTAGCCTCGCAGCGCCAACGCACACGCGGTGCAGGCATCATTGTCACCAGCCTGTACGGCGGGTGGCTTTCGGGCACTGCAATCGGCTCCCTTTTGGCCGCAGACCCAGCATTTGGGCTGCGGGGTGTTTTCCTCCTGGGATCTGTGATTGCTGCTCTGAACCTGATCTATGTAGCCTTTGCGCTACCATCGCTAAAAGGCGAACATTTTGAGGAAACATCTACCCAGCAGTTCGACTCGGTGACGCTGCAACCTACCATGATCACCCGCGATGATATGCGCCGTGAGATCGAGCGCGAGCAGCGTCTGCGCCAGGCAAAGAATCCCCTGCAACGCGCGTTGCTCAATTTCTGGATCCAGGCATCCGCCTCGCTCACCGATTTCGAATTCTTGCGCACCGCGGTGCTGATCGGTGTCCCCGTAAAGGTGATTGTAGCCGGTTTGTTCAAGGCCTCCCTGCCATTGGTCCTCACTCGCTTAAATTATCCCACCGAAGATGTGGGGCAGATCTTGATGCTTTACTTTGGGGGTGTGCTGTTGTCCAGCGCGATCATTACCCGTCTTACGGATAAAATGGGCAATACACGTCTGATCCTGTTCATGGGCGGCGTGGGTAGCGGGATTGGGCTGGCATTGATGGGACTGATCGGTCTGGAAAGCCTGGCAACGAGTGCTACCACTATTCTCCTACTGGCAGGGATGGTGATCCTGGGTTTAGCGCATGGCTTCATCCAGGCACCCATCGTTACGCATATCTCCCGCACCTCCACCGCGAAAAACCTTGGGCAGAGCACTGCCAGCTCTATTTACCGTCTATATGAGCGTATCGGGAACATCGGCGGTCCACTGCTAATTGGCGCTATTCTCATCCAAACGAATTATGACGCTTTTACAATCACCATGATCGGCGCAACGGTGGCTGTTTTTGGCTTGTTCTTCATTCCTAAATTGAGCCGTAAGCCAGCCGCCGTAAAATCTAACGTCAAATAGCATGCCTTTTCTTTGGTATGGAGTTTGTTATGAAACTGACCCAATCCATGCACCGGTTATCTAAGTGTAAGCAGATCACTCTCCTGTTTCTCACCTTTATCCTTGCATCTTGCACAACCGTTACACCCACTCCGACTGCCGTACAGGAAGTCGTTACGGTTCCGGTTATCACTGAAACCGACGAAACGGGAACCTCCACTGTGGCAGAAGAGATCACATCGCCGGTGGAGTGGTTCATCCCGCCTGTCCAGGTAGATGCAGGTTGGGAAGTCAGCCTGGCCCCTGGACAAACCGAGATTATCCTCCTCGAGCCCAAGAACGGGGAAGTCCAGTTCCGCCTCCTATTCATCCTAACCCGCGGCCATACCCTTTTTGATCGTGCCGTAGAAGTGGTACTGACCACCTTCCGCGATCGCGGCATCACCACCGCAGCTGCTGTGGCTCTGGCGATGGAACCCGAAACCAAAACCGCCGATGTGGCCAAAGTTATGGCAACCCTGGCCTATGGAGAAGAAAACAACTACGACCTCGTCTACCCCATCGGCTCAGAAGCAACTGCCGTGCTGCACGATGAATATAGCGATGGTCTCCTGCCGGTGGTGGCTTTGCTCGCTAAAGACCCGGTTCTCTTAGGCCAGACACCTTCCTACAGCGAGGGCAGCGGAACAAATATTGCCTACACCTCTGTGAGCGTCCCGGTAGATATTCAAATGATCTACTTCCGCCAGTTGATCCCAGAACTGAAAAATATTATCGTTCTATACGATGAAAACAATACATCCACCGTCAAAACCCAGGTGGAACCACTGGATACCTATGCTCAAGATCAGGGGATCAACGTGATTCATCTGGCAGTGACTCAGGTGGATACAAACGATGCCACGCGGGCAGAACTGGAAGCGCTTTTTCCGGCAATTATGAGTGAGCTGCGGAGCAGTGATCCGGAAAATAAGCAAAGCATCTTTTTGCTTACCAACAGCGGCTCGATTGTGCAGGTTTTTGACACTGTGGTGGAACTGGCCGAGGAAATTCCTGTTGTGAGCCTGCTGCCCGATCTGGTGCAGGAGGGCGAAGATAGCGCGGTCATGTCGGTGGGCGTATCGTTCGACTCCAACTCCATTTTGTCCGCCGTCTATGGAGTTCGCATCCTCGAAGAGGGAGTTTCACCTGGCGATCTGCCCGTAGGCGTGATCACACCACCCGATATTGCAATCAACTTTCTCAAAGCACGCGAGATTGACTTGCGCATTCCTTTCACATTATTTGAAAGCGCTACCTATATATATGATGCAGCCGGGTCACTGGTGCGAGAAAAAGGGCAAAGGGTTCCCTGAAACAGACCGCAAATAAACGATCAAACTTTATTGTTAGCATTGTTCGGTAAAATGTTTGAGAAAATCGACATTTATCTAGGTGCGGGCACACCCTTTCCCGCTGGCTGGGTGGGTATATTTGAAATGCCGCTTGTGATCCTGGTGGGCGGGATGGGCGCTGGCAAGAGTACCGTCTGCCAGGCGCTGATCCGGTCAGACCTGCCAGTTTTTTTGCTGCCTGACCGCCGCGACTTGACCGAGAGCCTGATCATCCATCCTTTGCAGCGTGAAGATGGCGTTATTCCGACAGGCAAGCTGGACCGCAAGAGTCGGCTGCCTTATATTCAACGCTACCATGAACGCCAGCCTGCCGGAATGGGCTATGCCATCACCCAACTTGCCCTGGATCCCAGCCACCTACCGCAAGGAAACCCCTGGCTTGTTTTCGACGGGCTGCGTGGAGCAGAAGAGATTGAATACGCTTATACAGCCCTACCACAAGCGCATTTCATCGGCATCGATGCACCAGATATGGTGCGCTTGCAACGGTTGTTGGAGCGCCAGGATGGCTACGACACCATCCCAGCGGTGCGGGATTCCACCTCTGAAAGCACAAGCGAATTGCAGCGTCTGGGTGTGCCTCAAGCAGAACAGATTTTCTCTCCCGCCGAACTCCATTCTCTGTTAGAATCTGTACGGCATGGGGATGTTGCAATGCAAGAGTTGCGCAATAAACTTACCGTGCTATGCCTTGAGCATAAAATGTACGATCTAAAAGCCACTTTTTCCATACTGCGGTCTTTTGGTAAGCAGCGTTCTCTGTACATCAATTCAGCTAACCAAAACCCCAGGCAAGTAGCAGATCATATCATCGCATACCTCCAGGGACAAAAATAAAAACGGGTGACATTCAAACAAGCCTATCATCGGAGACAGCATGAAAGACCTTATCCACGAAACCATCGCATCAGACCGCATCGCTATTTGGGAGGAGGTCGCTCGAGACGGTGCGCAGGCTGAAACAATACTCACCGGACCGCAGCGCGTGGATATCGCCCGCCAGATGAGCGCCATTTTTGGCGCCTCGGCCCCTCGTCACCTGATCTTCGCCGCTGGTTACCCATCCTTATGCAAGGACGAATTTGAGGCGATCCGCCAGGTAGTGAGCGAAGTGGACACCTGTTATTTGGCCACGCACGGGCGAGTGACCCGCGGGGATGTCGATCTGGGCATTCAGGCTTTACAAGGAGCCAAATACGGGCGTGTTTCCTTTGCCTTGCCAGTCTCTGATCGCGGCTGTGAAGTGATGATGCACATGACGAAAGAAGAAGCCATCAATCAGGCTATCGAGATAGCAAAGTATGCGCTGGATCAGAGCGGTGGTATTCCGATCGATGTTGCCTTTGGCGTTGCCACTTTCGTTGACCCGATCTTCCTCGCTGAATCAGCCGCCCGCTTATGTGAAGAAGGCGTCTGCATAGTCAAGATCTGCGACTCGACTGGCGAGCTGTTTCCCCAACAAGCTCATCATCTCTTTCGCGGGATTATGCAAAACGTTCCGGAATGCGTCACGATTGGTTCTCACGTGCACAACGATTTTGGCCTGGCCCTGGCGAACAGCCTGGAGGCCATCCGCCAGGGAGTGCGCCTGGTGGCAACCTCCTGGCTGGGGTTGGGAGAACGGGCAGGATTGCCACGTACTGAGGAGATGTTATTTGCCCTCGGCCTCGATCCAGCCGGGCTGCCGGAGCGATTGGAGATCACGTCTCCCATCTGGTGGGAACCCCCTGACCTGACGAAGTTGGTACCCATCGCCCGCCACGTTAGCCAGACACTGGATGTGCCGCTGCGCTTGCACGATCCGGTTGTTGGCCTGAACATGAACCATATTGCCACCGGGGCTTACTTTAACAACCCAAAGGCTTTTAAGCCTTTTGACCCTCATGCCGTGTTGGGAGTGCCGCCGCTCCTCCTCCTCACCCACCTCGCCAACCACAGCATTGTTGAGACAGTAGCCTCCTTATTAGGGTATACTTTAGATAAAGAGCAAACCCACGCCGCCCTGGCTTGGGTTAAATCGTATGCCTTCAAAGTGCAAAAATCCGTGATCCCCCTGGATGCCTTCCGCGAATACCTGGCAAGTCAGGTATCAAACCAGACCACCTCTAGCAGTTGAAACGAGCCTGATGAAGATGAAAACCTTTAAGTTTAGCCTGTTCTGGAAAATCCTCCTGGCAACATTTGCTGCCGGCCTTATCCCCCTCTTGCTGATCACTTTTCGCAGTGTGACGGCAATCAACGCGACCGGGAAAGCAGCCCAGGATGTGGCCGCGCAGGAGCTAGACGAAAAATCGATCGAAGCGTTACAAGTGCGGGCAACAGAAATTGTGCACCAGATTTCCGCCCTCTTAGAAGCCAGCGTAGAGGACACCTTATATGTTGCGCAGTTAATACCTGACGAAAATGCCTATCTGGATTTCTATCGTTCTCACAGCCGGCAGGTTTGGCACCTAAATGGCTCAGAAGACCAGATCACCAAGATCATCTACCAGAAGTATCTATACACCGAAATGGCCTTCGCCGACGCCTCCGGGCAGGAGCAGTTGCGCATCCGCAATGGCGAACTACTACCTCCCGAGGAATTGCGCAACATCTCGATTCCTGCAAACACCACTTACCGCACGGAAACTTATTTTTCTGATGCAGTTGCCTTACCACAAGGCGAGGTTTACGTTTCGCCGGTAATGGCCTGGTATAGCACCAACCCCTTGCAACCTGCCAAGGCCACCAATGCAGATGAATCGCGCTTTCAATATGGCTCCTACGAAGCCGTCATCCGCTTCGCTGCGCCCGTGTACGATGAGGCAGATCAGCTTCTCGGCGTGGTGGTGCTCACCCTGGATCATCACCACATCATGGAAATAGCAAATCACGTCCAATCATCTTTTGGCAACGTCCCCTACCCGGATTATGCCAGTGGCAACTACGCCTACTTGCTGGATTACGAGGGATGGCTGATTGCCCACCCCGATCTATCAACACTGCGGGGGTTGGATGAAAATGGCACCCTGATGCCCACCCAAATGCAAGCTACCGTAGATCTTGACCTGCCGTTCAATATGCTCACCTCTGACCTGAAACAACAGGCGGTAGAGATCTCATCTGCCGTCCTGCGCGGTGAAACCGGCGTCTCGCATAGTCTAACCCGCCAGGGCACGCCCAAAGTAGATATCTATATACCCATCCCATTTGCCTATGGGGTTTACCAGGAGAATGGCATTTTCGGTGGGGTGGTGCTGAGCGAGGCAGTGACAAACGTAGAACAGGCAGGCAAGATTTCCAGCGGGATCATCGGCCAGGCAGTGGATCAGATTCGCCAGGATCTGATCTGGATCGTAGCCGTCAGCCTGATTATCCTGATTGGCGCAGCAGTGCTCCTCTCTCGTAACCTGAACCAGCCTATCAGGCAATTGACCGAGGCTGCACGCATCATGGAAAAAGGTGAGCTTGACCTGGAGCGCCTGGACCACTTGCTCAAGCTCCGTCTGCAAGATGAAGTGACCGAACTGGCACGCGTGTTCAAGCAAATGGCTCAGGCAGTGCAGATGCGCGAGCGCAGGCTGCGCGAAGAGGTGACCGCCCTGCGCATCCAGATCGACCAGGTCAAGAAGAAAGAAGAAGTTGAGCGCATTACACAGAGCGAGGTCTTCAAGAACTTGCAAGAAAAGGCTGCCGAGATGCGCGCCCGACGTAAAGCGCGCCTTTCGGGTGAAGATCAGGAAAGTTAGCCCTCCCTTATTAAAATAAAAAAGCACTCTTCGGTAATCTGGCAATCATGGCCCCGACCGAATAGTACTGGTCCGCGTGCGTTGCTTGATCTTTCAGGGATGAACCTCTCAGGTAAGGCGTAACCTTTACAGGCCTGCTGCGCTCGATCTGTATAGTACTTGCCAATCGAACGAGCTCTCCCTGCTGAGCCAGAGGGGGGAATGGCTCGAATCAAGCCCCGCTTTTAGGGCTTTAGACCCATGATTTTGCGCCGCCGGCTTTCGCCGGTTTTGCCTTGTCGGATGGTCTGGCAACCATTGCTCTCAGCGTAGGCTTATGCCCACGCGGTATGCTTTAGGCCCATGACTCTGCGTCGCCGGTTTTCACCGGGTTTGCTATTATCGGCGGCCTGGCAATCATGATTTGAGCTGGCTGATAGCCTGCTCATTTTTTAGACCCATGGCTTTGCGTCGCCGGCTTTCGCCGGTTTTGCGTTTTCGGAGTGCTTTTTATAATGCAGAAAAATTAGTAAAGTGCGGTGCACTTTATACATTATCAAAAAATCACCTGTGAGTCAAGGATTTTTTTAGAACTCACCGCTACTCCACCTGCTCCACTTTCTCCACCAGGAGCGTACAGCGTCCCACCAATGCGGCAATGGCACCCAAAGCAGCCAGTTGGGGTGCAACAATTGCCCCTACCACGCCAATGGTAAGTGGGATATCCACCAGCACTCTTTCCTCTTCGTTTTTGATCACGATCCGCCGCACCGTTCCCTGGCGTAGCAGCTCCTTGACTTTTGCCACCAACGCCTCACCAGAAATTTGAAACTCCTCGGTGCGTGTTTGCGTTTTTTCCTCACTCATAGCATCCTCCACAATTGATTGTCTTTCTATCGTCGATCACTCTTATACAACTTGCTCGCTCCCATCCATAACACCATACATCTGGTCTGGAAGCAAGATAGCCGGGAATTGCCTGCGGAGTGCCTGGCGCGCCATATAGCACAGGTGACAGGCGTCCGCATACGCCTCATCATGTGGCAAATTATACCGCCTGACCAGCTCCGCTGGCCCGCCTGACAGCAAAGGTCCCACCACGGGGTTGGAATCTGGGTCATATTCATCACAGATTTGTTTCAGCGACTTTTGGAGCATATTCCCCATGGTGATACCCTGGCAGATGTGCAAATTTCCCAATGGATCCACGTGTACTCTACCAGGGTCGCGCAGATCCTCGTGTGGGCATGAATCGAATTGTTCCCAGGCTTTCAGCGCCGCCCGTCCGGCCAGCTTTATTGCCGCCCGACCGCGGTACATCACATCCGACTCGCCCTCCGGCAATTGCCCCACAACCCCAGGCTCGCCCTCCACCTGCGGCTGCGCAACACTGATCATCCCCACCGGAATCCCCAAATTCTGCGCAGCTTGTGTGGCGTTCTGTGCCTGCCGGCTGATCAGCTCGGAGTAATGGAATAGATCACTGCTGACGGTCAGGTCGCTGATCTTCCCAGCAAGAGGCTCCAGCCAGGCCTCCGCATCCTCCACGCTGGTCGCCCAATATGCATTGCTGACAATCCCCACTTCAAAGCCCTGCTGCGCAGCCAGGGTAACCCCGCGCAGCAAAATAGGGTAGTACAGCATTGGCTCGCCGCCCTCGAAATAGATACTTTTAACCGTCCCCGCTTCCCGTGCTTGGCTTAAGATCGACCGAATGTCTTCCAGGCGCATCGTGCCGCTCTGCCAGGGGCTGCCCCAAACAAAGCAGTGATCACATTCAAAAGTGCACTGGTACGTCAACAGCAAATGCAAGCCTGATAGCTCCATGTTTTCTCCTCTCACTTTATCGAACGGCAATCACCAGCCATTCGGCTCCACAGAAGCTGCTCTGCGTTCAGCCAGATCCTTTTCCCATATTTCGCGATTCACATGGTAGATATAGTGATGCACCGGGCAAGTGAAATCGCGCATCTGCTCGGGGAACCGGTACACTTCCTCTCCCACACGCACAGCGCCCACGGCTTCCTGCATCTTGATCGAGGCAAGATTATCTACATTCGGAGTGCCCCCCACAGCCTTGCAGTCTGTATGCACAAAAAGATAATCCACCATGCCGCGCTTCACCTCCACGCCGTACTTCCGCCCCCAGAATTCTGGGAGCAGCTTAATATCTGTTTCAGCAATCCCGTTCTCGTCTGGCTGGCCCATCTTGCACTGCCCAATCACCTGTTGGCCGGCTTTCTCGACCACGATCAACAGCTGCCGGTACACATCCTCTCCTGCCCGTTTGATCTTCCGACGGACCTCTTCCTGCGTGATCTTTAATCCCTGCGGGAATCCCACATGCTTCATCACCCGTGGATCGGTCCACAATTGGTGGATCAGCGCGGCATCCGCTGGAACAGCAAGGCGCACACACAGCCGGGGAGTCTTAAATACGGCTTTCATCCCTTGGATAACTCAGCAGGTCTCCCCAGGCCTCCACTTCGACCAAGAATTCCGCCATATTCAATAAACCTGCAGCCCAGAGATACGCCCGGTCACGCTCCGGGATTTCTGCCAGGAGAAGCCAGCGCACATCCACCAGGATCGCTTCATCCCCAATTAATTCCGGATCAACCCCTAAGCAAGGGTCTTGATCGCCAACATCCACCAGGAAAGTGTAGCTCTGATCCTCAGCGCTATACCAAAGGTGACTGAACTGGCGCACAATCTTTCCATCCAGGCAACACTCCTCCTTCAACTCGCGCAGTGCAGCCTGAGCAGGTGTCTCGCCAGGCTGCACGCCGCCTCCCGGCAAGCACCACCATACCTGCCCTTGATGCTGGTGCCTCACCATCAAAAGCCGACCTTGGCGATGAACGACACATTGGGCCCGTGGCATAAACACCATCCTAGAGGATATCCTCCAAGCACGGCACATTTTCTGGCCAGGCATCCTGATCCTTGAGCGCATCGATCTCACCCCATAAGAAAGAGCAAAAATCCTGCATCAATTCCGTTTCCAGTCCAGGGAAATGGATGAATTTTTCATGCAGCGTCTGCAAGCAGGCAGCATAGAAGACCTCAGGGGACGCATCCATCAGCCGTTTTTCATAACCATCCATGTCAGACAGCCACTCCGAGCGACGTTCTGCCATCAGGATCTCCACCTCTTCCGCAAGCGTGCGTGGAATAGAGCTCATGCTGGTTAATTCCAGGATCGGCGCTGTGGATTGCAGTGATAGAAATGTCTCCACAGGATCATTGCGAATCAGAAGCTCTCCGCCGAAAGTAAACAAATCGACCTTCACCCCATAGAAATCGATCAAATCCACCGGGCCTGCCAGTACGCGATAACTCCCCCCACCAACCCAGGGACGTTGCACTTCCAGCTGTGCCACAAACTCTTCACCTGTGTGGTCTATCACCATCTGCACCGGCATCGTCACCAACTGCGGGTCGAAATGCTCACCCGTCGGCGCATTGCGCAATAGAATATCCACCTGAGGATAACCAGGGGCATGAGCATAGCGCCTGGTATGAAAGAAATACCCATAGGAAGGGCTTTTTTTCATCACTTTAGACATCCTTCTCCATTGGCAGGATGGCAACCGGCACCGAGGTCAACGCCTTGAACTTCTCCGTCATATCCAATGCACCAATCCCGGCGCCTACATGCATAGGAATAGCCAGCTTAGGCAGAATGGTTGAGGCTGCTGCAGCGGCTTCTTCCACCGTCATCACATAAGTACCGCTCACCGGCAGCAGCGCAATATCCACATCCAATCCCTTCATCTCCAGGATGTGATCCGTGTCGCCAGCATGGTAGATGCGCTGACCATCCACAGTCAGGATATATCCCACATGCCCCTTCTCGCGGGGATGGAAGGGCACGCCCGGGCTGCGGAACTTATTGATATTGTAAGCCGGTACTGCGCGTACGTTGATGCCTTTGGCGCTCACTTCATCACCCGGCTTCACGATCTGCACCTGCCCTTTTAAACCCGAAGCTGCCGCCGCTATGGTGAGGATCAACGTGTCCGGTTTCTGAATCTTAGCCACATCCTCTGGTGAGCAATGATCAGGGTGATCATGTGTGATCAGGATCAGGTCGGCTTTCGGCCCACCCTGCAACCGCCATGGGTCAATATAGATCACAATCCCTTCCCCCTCGATGCGAAACGAGTCATGACCCAGCCAATGAATGTTCTTCGTTGATACCTGCATGGTTTCTCTCCTTTTCTTAATCGAACAATCTCACACTGATCAACATTCATTCGGGTTCACCGGATGAGCATCTCTTATGGGGTTGTAACAATCCCAGATCCTTATCCTGCACTCACGTTATGCTTATTGGTGGCAGAGAATGCCCCTCAAGCAAGCAAGTTAATCTATCAATATTATTAGTTGCCTTTGGAGCAATTTTAGTTTATGATAAGGGTAATTGATTTGCTGGGATTAATAATCATTATACAATACAATTTTGACCCAGGATCAAAAAATCAAGAAAGGAGGTGAGCAGGTATGAGGTTTGCCCCCCACGAGCGGGGGCAAGGGTTCCTGGAATACGCATTATTGCTTATATTAATTGCAATCGTAATTATTCTGGTGCTCACGATCATGGGAACCCGGCTCTCGCGAATGTACAGCCAGATATCATCCACTTTGCCTTTTCATTAACCAGATCGCGAACAAACTTTGAAGCACACCCCATATTCATCGGGGTGTGTTTCTTTGTACCGCCACATAGTGGCGCTCGCTGCTGCCGGCGAGCAGATCATACCACTGGCTGAGACGGTCATAGCTGTTCAACGCTGGCGTCAAGGCAGGTACATAAAATGATATCCTTCCAGCACCCAAACTTCCGCATCGCCCTCCAGCGGTACCATCCACAACGACACACCGTCTGTGCCAGTGTAAAAAGCATAATTACCATCTGGAGATTGATACACGGGCTGGCTGGTAAGGTCAGGACCGTAGGCCTGGGCAGGCTCCTGCGAGGCAGCTGGGATAATGGCCAGGTCGGGCAAATCCTGCCAGGCCAGAAGCTCCCCGGTGCGCCAATTCAAGCCGAAAAGCTTAGTATTGGTGCATTGCAGCCCATATCCCCGGCAAAGCACCACTGGGTCGCCGAAGAAATCTGGACCAAAAGCAACACTCTGCGGTTCAAATGGTGTGCGGTACACCTGCACCCAATCGCCAGACCACTGTCCACACTCATTCGACTCCCATGCACAGGAAAAGTAGTAATCATACCCATCATCACCCAGCAAGATCTCGCGCTTACCAGAGAGTGTGTCTACAATCATGATTTTCCGTGAGCTATCAAAGGTATATTCCTCGCCGTCAAATTCCAAAGAGCGATGCTGGTAGAGAAGGTATTGACCGCCCGGCGCCCACACCGGCCCATTGTCCATACCCCAGGCCTGGGGGTCTGGCTCTTGCAAGAAGAGCGCGCCAGTGGCCAGATTCAATCCCCAAACAGCGCCTCCAAACCCATCAAAGGTCTGCGCCTGAATTGCCAGCCTGGAACCATCCTGATTCCAAACTCGGTCGCCATCTGTTCCCAGGCGTTCACTTGTCTGCGAGCTGGGGTCATAAAGCAACACTTCTCCATACTCTCCGTAGTTGACCATCACCAAAATACGGCTATCTGCCACGAATTGAACCTCTTTTTCAACCCCATCTGGCGGCAGGTAATCGTATGCGCCGCTTGACGTGTCTTGCAAGATCACATGCCAATCCGAAGTACTCACCCCCAAGGTCAAATAACGCCCATCTGGAGAAAATTGGAAATCCTGGCATGTGACCACCAGGCATTCAGCCGGCACAGGGATGCTGCGAATAGCCGGATGGTTATAGTAGATGCCATACTGGACAAACAGCGGCTGCACGCCTGCTCCTGGCAACATATAGGAATTAAAACCCCGGTCGGCAAAAGATAAACGCCCCGCACGCTGGCCATCTGGCGAAAATCCCCACAACTGCGGCAGCTTGATATTTGCCACATCGCCAGCAGAATCCGGGCGACCGATCCCAGTCGATTGGAATGGATAGAGATTGTCGCTGGTGAAGACGATCAGGTTGTGCAGGAGATCATGGGCAGGATCTGCCAGATCTTGCGCGCTGATCTCAATATTAGGTGCCAGAATCGGCCCACTGGTTAGCGGTTGGGTGGGCCGCGGTGTGCTGGTAGCAGTGGGCAAAGGCGTTCGTGTCGCTGTGCTGGTGGCTGTGGGAATGCTAAAGGCAGTGGGAGTCCAAGAGGGCACAATGGTGATCCGCGAGCCTGCCACAAGGGTCGATGCAAGTGGCGTAAGAGTGGGGGGCATTTCCGGGGAAGATGCCCTGCATGCGCTCAAGAGCAGAACAAGGCACATTAGTTGAATGATAGGCATCCTTCTCATCGGCGCGCTCCGTCAGGCAATCCGGGATTTAACCCCACTCATATTGGGGTAGATTATCTGGGGGTCTTGCTGGTCAATTTTTACTGACACCTGCTGCCCTGGTTGGAGCAGCGGGAGCACAGTCAGATCAGCCAGCCAGTGCGCTTTAGCATAGTAAGCAGTGCCACCCGGTGGTTCGACATTCATATGCACATCCACTCGAGCGCGCCCAACCCCATCTTCGATTATCATCGAGTGCTGCATGCTGATCACCATAGCCCCAGCCCAAATAGCTTGTGCTTCACGCTTGCGCACCTCATCAAGCCGCGCCATAGCATTCAAGCCATCCTGGCGGATGCGGCGCATCACCAGGAAGACGACCAACCCGGAAAACACCACAGGCAGTAAAACAATGCCAATGACAAGCACAACGTCCATCGTGATTCTCTCTAAAACGACTTATAGATAATATAACCGCCTGCGATCACCCCGATGATCGCAACGAAGATTAGAAAAACTTTCTGCTCAAGCGAAAGCCGCTGCCACTCTGTCTTGTCTATTAACGGCTTTGCATCCATTGGCGCTATTGGCGAGGCAACAGCGCGTCTGAATAAGATATTGACCAAGGCAAGTGCCAGGTTAGGGCGTAACCATATTAACACGGCGGGCATGAGCAGGAACAAGCCGCATGAAAGCTGCCCTAACTGCTCAATCCTGGCTGACCCCTCTGCCTTTCCAATAAATAACAACACAAGAGCGGCACTGAACAACGCGCCTGCCAGCCATGCTAACACTTTACCAGCTTGATCCTGATCACCCATACCACCGACCTCGGCTTTCCGACCGTTCACCGCTCGCCCGTCTGCGCGCCTGCGGGCTATTTAGGTAGTTTGCCGATCAGCTTCCAGATCCAGCGGTGCAAACTATGGGGAAAAACAACAGGCTCAGCAAACATCATTACACACTCGCCATGCACTTCGCTGATGCCATTTTCGGCGCAGAACTGCACTGCCGCCGGCGATTCCGCTCCCTGCTGCATCCACACGCGCCCGATCCCTGCCTGGGCTGCATCGCGCACAACTTTCTCTGTCTGCACGGGCGGGACGCAGATGATCACACCATCAACTGCCTCTGGCAGATCAGCAAAAGAAGGATAGCATTTCGTTCCATCAATCTTGTCTGCCTGCGGGTGAACCGGGTAAAGAGTATATCCCTTTCCTTTCAGCTCATTATGGATCGTATTGCCAAACTTGTTGCCGTTGCGCGAAAGGCCAACGATTGCCAGCTTGCGCTTGGCAATAAAATCCTGGACAGCTTGTTTACTGGTCATGCACAATCCTCCATATATCAACCACATCATTTCTGCTTTTCGAGATGCTCGCGTTGCGATTGCAATGCAAAGGACCTGCCATCGATCGCCCGTTGCACCGCCAATACACCATCCAGGTGATCCACTTCATGTTGAATAAGTTCTGCCATCGCATCCTCAAAATGTAAGGTGTGTTCATCCCAGCTCAAGTCACGAAAGGTTACGTCCAGCTTACGATGGCGGCGTAGACGTACCAGCAGATCGGGGAAGCTCATGCAATCATCCCATAGCTCCATCATTTCCTCACTCTGCTGCGAAAATTGCGGATTAATGAACACCAGCGGTTGGTCGAGGTGCATATAGACGATGCGCTTTGCTATCCCAATCTGCGGTGCAGAGATCGCTCGTCCCCAGCCATGACTGGCACGAAAATCCATCATCGTATCATGCAAATCGTTAACCACCTCTTTGACGATTTCGCGCTCATCCTGATGAACTAGCTCACTGACTGTAAATAATGCTGGATTTCCTAGCAATAATATTTTCCGAACGGTCATCTCATATCACCTTTATTCTTCACTGACCAAGCGGGTTCCACATGCCTGGCAAAAAAGTGCATCCGAAGTGTGGCTGCGGCCGCATTTTGGGCAACGGCGTGGCAAATCTACCACTAAAGCAGCCCCACAAGCCAGGCACTATTCCTCCTGCTGAAACGCGCTGCCAGTTGGTCTGCCAGCGCGCTGGCATTGATATATCCATGGAACATGCGCTGGTGGGTGGGGTTCAAAGCAGACATTGCGCCATCTCTACTCTTATTATATACCGGTTACGTCGAGGATTGAGCAGGCTTCTGGCAAACGAAATGTATCAGACCATCCAGATCCACCTGATGAACAAGAAACCCCACATCTTTGAGCAGGCGTAGCCAGGTTTCCAAAGGGAATAAACCTCCTATATGCCGGTCACTCTCGATCGTTAATTTACCCGCTTGGCGGATCAGGTATACAAAGACAAACTCGCATGTCGTATCGGTTGGATCGGGGTCGTAGTAATTCTCAAAGAAAGCCACTTCGATATCCCCCTCACGATTGCTTGAACAGTCAACTGAATTCTGCGGAAAAGACCCCGCCAGGTATTCAGCATAGGTGCAGAATATCCCCCCCGGTTTCAAGTGCCAGAAAGCTGTTTCAAACACTGCCTTCAGATCATCCTCGCTGAGCATGTAATCGATCGAGTCTGCGCATATCACTGCATCAAAAGCTTGCCCCAGGCGCAGGCTACGCATATCGCCTTGCTGGTAGCGCAGCTCAGGGTTCAGCCTGCGGGCATTCTCCAGCATCCCATCGCTCAGATCCACACCGGTGACCTGGAAAGTATGCTTGAGCCAATAATCCAGGTGCCCGCCGCCACACCCCAGATGGAGCAAGGTATGCGTCTCAATGCGGGTATGCTCGCCGATCAAGCGCCTAAACGTGGCAGCCTCGTCCATGTAATGCTCTTTGCGGCTGATATAAGGCCACAGCCAAGCCAGGTCTCCATACATGCGCGCTGTTGAAATGTTTTGTAACTCCATGATTCCATCCCGATCGTTCAATAAGGTGAGTAGTCCATGACAATCTCGTTCTGTTGTCTTGCTGGCTTAGTATATGCGAACTCTCCTGGAGTAGCAAGGATCAACCGCGTGCCCACGAGGAACGCCTCAAAATGCCTGTTCATATCGGCTATAATATCCCCACCAGAGTCAAGCTGTGATGAACGAACAACCATCCTCCACCTGGAAAGACTGGCTGAGGCGCGCCAACCAGGTCGCAGCGACACAAGAATTGGGAGCCCTCCTGCACCAGACGCTCCAGCTTCTGATCGCTGCTGGATCTGCGCAGGGAGGGGTGCTGCTCGCGCTAGATCCACAGGCCGGTGATCTGGTTTGCATGGCTGCTCAAGGCTCTGACGATACACACCTGCTCAAAGGCATGCGAATTCCTGTCGAGCCAGGTATGCCGGGCAAAGCCCTCGCTGAGCAGCACGTCATTCTCTTCCAGGGCAATGAGCTGGAGTGTTTCCGCCACCTCTCCCCTCAGGCTTTCCCATCAATCACAGACTCGCCTGCCCTTGCCCTGCCCCTGCCGCTGCAAAACCAGGCAATTGGCGTACTCTTACTCTTCGCCCCGCAAGATGCTCACCTCGACCTTTTAGAGCTGCTGGCCCAACGCATGGCAACAGAAATTTCTCGCGCTGCACAATTGCAAGCGGTTCAGGATCGCAACCTGCGCTTGCAAACCATGATCGATATCTTCGGCAAAATCGGCTCCACCCTCGATCGCGACCGCCTGCTGCGTATGCTGATCGACTATGCACGAGAAGTGATCCATGCAGAGGCATGTTCATTATTTCTGGTCGACGACGCCTCCCAGGATATCGTTCTTCACCTGGCCAGCCCTCCAGATGTAAAATTGAATGAGCAGCAGGTGCGCGTGCCCGCTGGCAAAGGCATCATTGGCCACGTTGTCGAAACCGGCGATCCATTGCTGGTGCCAGATGTGTCTTTGGACAACCGTCACTACCGCCAGGTAGATAAGGCAATTGGCTTCATCACCCGTGCGATCCTGGCTGTGCCATTGCGCAGCCGTACAGTGATCTTGGGTCAGGAGCGCGGCACCATCCAGGAACATGTGATCGGCGGTTTTGAGGCAGTCAATAAAGTTCAGGGCACTTTTGACAACGAAGACTCCTCCCTCTTGACCACCCTGGCAAACCAGGCTGCGACAGTCTTGCAGATCGCAGACCTGTATAACGATGCCAACGACCTCTTTCTCGACCTCGTCCGCACCCTCACCACCGCCATTGATGCCAAAGATCCATACACCGAAGGGCATTCACAGCGAGTGAGTGATTTTTCCGTAGTGATCGCCCGCCAAATGGGCTTGCCTGCAGAGGTCGTCCACAAAGTGCGTATTGGCAGCCTATTGCACGATATCGGCAAGATCGGCATCCCAGATTCCATCCTCACCAAGCCGGGCCGCCTGACAGACGATGAGTTTGATGTGATGAAGCAACACCCGCAGATTGGCGCCAACATCATCGGGCAAGTGCGCCGTTTACACCAGGAGCTGCCTGCACTATCCGAACACCACGAGCGCCTTGATGGCAGCGGTTACCCGGCCGGCCTCAAAGGCGATCAAGTGTCACTGCTGGGTAGAATCGTAGCCGTGGCAGATGTTTTCGATGCGCTCACGTCTGATCGCCCCTATCGCGGGGCGATGCCAGTTGAAGAAGCCTTAGACTACTTGTTCCAGCGCGCCGGCAGACTATTTGATGAGCAGTGTGTGCAAGCACTGGCAAAAGGTTATATCCTACAAACCGTGGTCACCGAGAGGGAACGCCTGCTGAAAAGGTTCTCCACATAGCTTGACCCGCACCTATTGCCTCAACCCTCCAATTAATATTATTCCCCCGTCCAGATCCACTTTATTCAAGAAGAGCTGCAAAAAGGTCTGCCAGGCAGCAGCCCGGCGAAGGGGGAGGCCATGCCTGGGCAAAATGCTCATAACACATGAGCTGCTTGCTCTGTTCCTCAGGCAGCCGCCGGAAAAGGTTGCCCGGACCAAACTGGGTGCGGTGGCAATTCAGCGCCTCCCATTTTGATTCTACCGAATTGGACACATCAATGACCGCAGTGACCTGTTCATCAGGCCAACCAAAGTCTTCGAAGCGCTCAAAATCACTGCTATCCTCCCCCATTGCTTGCAGCGAGGAGCGCATCTCTTCAAAAAAAGAACGGGGAATGGCAGTGTAATAGAGGCGAGCAGCCTGCCAGGCACGGCCCAGGTCAGGATATTGGTGCGGGTCCGCGGCAGCATGGAACGCTGCCACAGTATGCCGGTGGATGGCGATGTGGTCCGGGTGCCCATACCCCCCATTCGGCTCAAAAGTAACCACAATCTCCGGGCGGAGGCGGCGGATGATGCGCACCAGGCTCGGCACAACATCATCCGCAGGGGCATTGATCAAAGCACGTACATCCTGATTCTCAGGCGTACCAGCCATACCCGAATCGCGATAATCCAAAAAGATCAACTCACGCACACCCATCGTCTCTGCCGCGCAGCGCAGCTCCCCCTCCCGCACCTCTCCTAAAGTCTCTGGAGATGCCAGCGCAGGATCAGAGATCTCACCCGCCTCGCCACGTGTGGCACATACCAGGTAAACATCTACCCCCTGCGCCGCATAGCGGGCGATTGTACCGCCGGTGCCAAATGCTTCATCATCCGGGTGAGCAAAAACCGCCAACAAAGAATGGTTGTGGACGTTCTTCATAAGATTGTCCAATTCATTGTATGCCTCCATTTTTTACCGATAAGATTATTTTTCTGTCCGCATGATCTCAGATCCCTTGCCCAAAATACGGCACAGTTCTCCTAAAGATTCTTGTTCTTGCTCGTCGAGCATACTCATTTCCTCAGTGATCGCTGCCACATGCCCCGGCAGAATGCGCTGAATCAACTCTCGCCCGCTTTGCGTCAACGAGACAGTGACAAAACGGCGATCCTGCGGGCTGCGTTGGCGCTGTACCCAGCCATGCTTCTCCAGGTTATCTACCACCAACGTGAGATTGCCTGTAGAAAGCAGCAACTTCGTGCTGATCTCAGATTGGCACATCGAACCTAAATGATAAAGAGCTTCCAGCACCCCAAACTGGCTGGGAGTGAGACCCGGGTGCGTATTGCGCTGGCTCAGGCGGGTCGCCAAGGATACAACAGCCCGGTTGAGCTTAATAAAAGTATTTAGCGCCCTTCGTTCACGTTCAGTGCCTTGATAATGGGTAGGCAAATCATTCACCATGCATACATTTTGATATCAAATATTTTGATATCAAAATAATAGCGCAACATCATTATTTTGTCAAGGTGTTTTCCCAAAAAAAGATGGAATTCATCCACAATCCAGACGCCAACGCGGTAAAATATCCCCCACAGGAGTACCTTATGGCTAATAAATTCGCCCGTTTTCTCGTCCGGCTGATATTCAAACTCATTGCACGCGTAAAGGTTGAGGGCAAAGAGAATATTCCCAATATCCCCTCCGCTGTGGTTGTATCGAACCATGTTGGACGCCTGGATGCCGGGTTGATCTATTATTTCGTCGAGCAGCAAGAAGTCATCATGATGGTAGCGGAAAAATACCGCGAGCATGCTTTCTTCCGCTGGCTGGCAGAATCGCTGGATGGCATCTTTGTAGATCGCTTCAACGCCGACCTGAATGCCATGCGCGAGGTGCTGCGGCGTCTGAAAAAGGGCGGCGTACTGGCAATTGCACCCGAAGGAACGCGCAGCCCCAGCGGCGCCCTTCTCGAAGGGCGTGATGGCGCCAGTTATATCGCAGCCAAAGCCGGAGTGCCAGTTCTGCCTGTTGGCATCCAGGGTACACAGGATTTCATCGTCAGCAAGCGTCTCAAGCACCTGCAGCGCCTGGACATTCTCGCCCGCGTGGGTAAACCATTCATGCTCCCCCCGCTGGTGGGCAAGGACCGCGAAGCCCACCTGCATACCTGTACTGAGGAGATCATGTGCCAGATCGCCGCCCTGCTGCCGCAGGAGATGCGCGGTTATTATGTAAATTATCCACGTGTGCAAGAACTTATACAACAAAATGGACAAGGGTAATGGAATCAAGCATCCGTAAAGAAGCACAATTGGAAGCACAACGCTTGCTGCTTACCCGCCCGGTTTATCTGGATACAGAAACAACCGGCACAAGCCCGCAAGCAGAGATCATTGAAGTAGCCCTGGTCGATGATAGCGGAGCAGTGATATTCAACTCGCTCGTCTTGCCGCGCGGCCTCATCCACCCCGAGGCAACCCGTATTCACGGCATCACACCTGCCCAACTGGCTGGCGCCCGAAGCTGGCCTGATGTATGGGCTGAGGTAGCTCCCCTGCTCGCCGGGCGGTATATAGGCGCCTACAACGCCGAATTTGACCTGCGTATGCTCAAGCAGTCGCACCAGCGCTCCTGGCTGCGTTGGGACCTGGAAGATAATAAATTCTTCTGCATCATGAAGCTTTATGCGCGCTTCCATGGCGAATGGGACCGCAGGCGCAACGCTTACCGACATATCTCTCTGGAAATGGCTGGTCAGCAGTGCAATATCACCATTCCAAACTCACACCGTGCTGCAGATGATGCCCGCCTGGCGCGCGCTTTGCTGATCCACATGGCTGGCTGGGATAAGTGAGACGTCGGATTCAAACAAAGAGGCTGCAATGAGCGTAATAGATGTTATGGAGGAAGCCCAGCGTCTCCTCCTCCAATTTCCCCGTTATATCCACGTATCTACCAGCAAATCTGGGCCCCGCGGCGAGATCGTCGAGATCGCTGTAGTGGATACAAATGACAGCAAGCTTGCAGACGAGCTGGTGCGACCCAGGGGGGTCATTCGTCCAGCCTTCAGCCAGGTGCACGGCATCACCAATGAGCATCTGCGCGCAGCCCCTCGCTGGGTGGAAGTCTGGCCTCAGGTGTACAAGCTACTTGAGGGCAGATTGGTGATCGCTTTTGACCACCATGCTGTATTGCAGCTTCTGCGCCAATCACATCAAATCAGCCAACTGCCCTGGGATGTCGAAGAAGCGCGCTGGCACAGCGTGTTGGCTCTCTTTGCCCGGTTGCGCCGCGAAATCGATCCCAGCAGCAGCCGCCACCATTTCCACCTGCCTGAAGCTGCGGAGTTGATGGGCATATCCAGCGAGACTGTGCTCTACCGCCAGGCATTAGATGAGGCCAGGCTGGTGCGCACCTTGTTGTTACACATTGCCAACCCTACAGGCCGCTCGTGAATATCGCGGAAAATCCGCCAATATCCGTAAAATTCGATATTGCCAGAATGGATTGCGCTGATTGTGCACGCACTCTGGAACGTGGCGTTTGCCAGGTGAAG